>JAQSYQ010000023.1 GCA_029256015.1 Gammaproteobacteria bacterium
TTATCTCCTCCCGCCAAATAGTTTTTTACTGTAGTAATATGTCTCAGTCTTTTGATAAGTTGTTCAGCAAAAGCTTCTGGCAATTTAGCCTGTACTGGCAGATACCACCAATTATCCCCTGCAAATCTTTTGCACTTGACCGCATCTTTTTCGGTCATAATAACGGCCTGCTGAGCCAAGTCCTGCAAATCCTGTTCTTGATACAAATGGTGATCGGCAAAAGTCCTGCATTCAATTCTAGCACCAAGGCGACGCAACAAATTGTAAAAACGTGTAGGGTTGCCAATTCCAGCTATCGCATAAAAGTTTTGACGTTCGAGTTTTTGTAGAGGATAGCGTAAATTAGGATCTTTAAGATTATAAAGCTCGCCCGGAATTAAGCTCATAGCAATTTCATTGCCTTGACCTGCTCCGTTACAAACCACATAGTCAACTGACTTCAGCCTAGAGACAGGCTCCCGCAAAGGCCCTGCCGGCAAGCACCATCCGTTGCCGAACCTTCTCTCGCCATCTATTACGACAATTTCCATATCACGAGGCAAGGCATAATGCTGCAAGCCGTCATCACTTATCACAACATCACAAGCATGCTGGGCCAGCAAATACTGTACCGCCCTCACTCTTTTAGGATCAACTACAACAGGACAACCCGTCTGCTTAAAGATAAGCAAAGGTTCATCCCCTATTTTTTCAGCAGTGCTATCCATCGTAACCGATAAGGGATAGTCTTTAGCATGACCGCCATAGCCGCGGCTTACTATGCCAGGATTATAACCTTGCTGCTTTAAAGCATTGGCCAGCCAAATGACAAAAGGCGTTTTGCCCGAGCCTCCCACCGTAAGATTGCCCACTACAATGACAGGAACTTTGAAATGGATACGCCGACTTTGCCTTTGCAAAATCTTACGACGAATTGAAGCCAATAAAATAAACAAGCCGGATAAAGGTTTTAAGAAGTTGAGCCAGAAAGAATTATGATACCAGGCTTCCACCATTTTGCTTTGATTTGCTTTCATGCGAATACCCTCAAATTCAGTAGCTAGCATAACAATAATTCAAATGAAATTGAACATTAAAAGATGCTAAAATAAAAGCATGAACATCAAACCTATATATACTGAAGTAGATTATCAAGAAGTTTTGGCCGAGCTGATGGCTTATGAAGCACAGGGCATGCTTGCGCCCGATGAACTTTTTTATATTGAGGTTATGACTGATCTTTTGGAAGCTTTCAAGACCAAACATGACCCACGCCACTGGGATCTATTGTGTTATAAATAAAAAAACCTAAGGCAGCCATATGTCACTTGATAGCCTCCAAATTAAACGAGCTTACGACCCAGTTCAAAAACAAGATGGCCTGAGAATATTGGTTGATAGAATATGGCCTCGTGGTGTCAAAAAAGCTGATGCATCTATTGATTTGTGGCTAAAAGAAATTGCTCCTAGCACCGAGCTTAGAAAATGGTTTAATCACGATCCTGATAAATGGGAAGCCTTTAAGGATCGCTATATTCTAGAACTTAAAAAAAACGAGTTAATTGAGCTAATTCTACAAAAAGCAATCAAGCAAACTGTCACATTAATCTATAGCGCTAAAGACAAGCAGCATAACAATGCTCAAGTCCTACAAAACTTTCTTAAGTCTAAAATCTAGCGCTCATTCAATTTATTTTATATGATCAGTGAGTTCAGATGAGCTCAGCTGATAGCTTTTGTTATCATCACTAGCTTGAGGACTATCTTGTCGGAGCGTAGCTCAGCCTGGTAGAGCACTGCCTTCGGGAGGCAGGGGTCGCAGGTTCAACTCCTGTCGCTCCGACCAACACAATCAGGGTCTATACCGATTACATGGGCTACTAATTTAGGCAGGACTCACTTTATTGACATAAACACCCTTTTCAAAATTAAAAATATTTTTTAGGGTGGTTTTAACAATGCCTTCGAGAGCTTCATAGGTGAAATAGGCTTGATGGGCTGTAATCAGCACATTAGGGAATGACTGCAAACGGATAAACTGGTCATCCAAAATAGTTTCATCAGATCGATCTTTAAAGAAAAGCTCGCTCTCATGCTCATATACATCAAGCCCCAAAGCCCCTACCTTCCCTTCCTTTAAGGCATGAATCATAGCTTTTGTATCAATCAAGGCCCCTCGTCCAGTATTGATAATGACCACCTTCTCTTTCATAAGGCCCAAGCTTTTTTCATTAATCAGGTAATGACTTTTTGCATTTAACGGACAATGTAAACTGATAATATCTGACTCTTGAAATAAGCGGTCCTGAGCTGTATAAGTGACTCCCCATTCTATACAAACTGAATTAGGGACGGGGTCATAAGCCAATAGCTTGCAGTCAAATCCAGATAAGATTTTTGCAAACACCGTTCCAATCTGTCCTGTCCCAATAATTCCGATGGTTTTGCCCTGCAAATTAAACCCTAACTGACCCTCTAATGAAAAGTTATGCCTGCGCACTTGATCATGGGCTCGAGTAATCTTTCGCACAAGTGCAAACACCAGACCCAAAGCAAATTCTGCAATAGCATGAGGGGAATAACTTGGGACTCGTACAACAGGGAGATTAAATTCATTTGCTGCGTCAATATCAATGTGATCAAAACCAGCTGAGCGCAAAGCAATGAGCTTTACGCCCTTTTGCTTTAATTTATCTAAGACCTCACGGTTAAGCTGATCGCTCACAAAACAACAAATCACGTCAAATTCTGCTATGTCTTTGACAGATTCTTTATCTAAAGCTTTTTCAGTAAAATGTAAATCATATTTATGATGATTTAATGATTGAAATAAAGAAATTTCATCACTTTTAGCGCTGCAAACTAAAACTCGCATAGTAATCACTTCCTTTTAAAACAACCCTGCCAAGCACCATAGCCATCAGTAATTTTACGAGATTTAGCTCTGTTATTCTCTAGTTAAACTTAATTGATTATCCACTTCCTCAACACCAGAGACCGACCACACAGCGCGGGCTGCCTCTTTCATTTCAGCTGCAGAACGGACCGATCCTTTTAATACAACTCTACTGCCCTCAGTTTCCACTTTAATACGCCTGGCATCAATCTCTGCATTGCGGGCAAATTCTTTTGTAATTTCATTTTTAACATCTTTGGAAGCCACCGAGGGTTTAATGACAATATGGTTATTAACGCCTGTTACCCCTATTAAATCTCGCACAGCTCTCTCAGCGCACCGCCTTTCAAACCACCAACTAACCGTACCATGCAAAGTTATTCGCCCATTCTCTACAGTAACCTTAATTTGACCCTTGGGAATAACCATATTGGCATTTAAAGCTGCCAGGGCTAAGCGTGCAATTTCAACATCATTCAGCTTAAAATATTCCGGTAACTTTACCTCGAGCTCATTGGCAACTGCTTTAACTCCAACAACATTACTCACGGCCTTTTCTGCCGCTCTTCTTTCAAAATAGCTTCCGACTTTCCCACCCAATGTCACAACACCATCGTGAATTGCGATAGTAATGTCACGAGAGCTAATACTAGGTTCAAATTCAAGTTTGTTCATTACTGCTGAATAAATTTCACCATCCGGGATCATGATAAGCTCCTATCATTAGTGAAAATTTTATTGAAATAATGCTGACGTTTATAAAAAATGATTCTAAAAAGTAGGCATTTTTAGAATACGCTCAAAGCGCTTATTGTCAACCGCAGCAGTATTAGGTTACAGCTAATAGCCTACAAAAATACCTAGGGCTGTGTTATAAATAAAGGCTACTTGCCAGTCTTTGAATCCAAAATTTAGGGACTAAATATGACTCGCTTACAAGCAGCTATATTCGATATGGATGGCGTGGTGATAGACTCAGCCAAACTGCATTGTGCCGCATGGAAGCTAATATTTGATGAATTTTTAAAAAAATACAGCAAGGCCCATAAACTTAAACTTCATCCCTTTACTGAACAAGACTACCTTTACTATGTTGATGGTATTTCTCGGTACGATGGCGTAAAGCGATTTCTAGAATCACGACATATAGCAATAGCTGATGGGTCTAAACAAAGCAGATCTCTCAATACCCTCCACGGAATTGGAAACCGTAAAAATTCAGCATTTCAAGTTTTGATAAAACAAATTGCCGCCAAAATCTTTCCAAGCTCTATTCAACTCATCAAAACTTTACGCCAACAAGGGATTAAAACTGCGTTGGTTTCTTCAAGCAAAAACTGCCAATTAATTGTTAGGTCAACTAATATTGGATCACTTTTTGATATCAAAGTGGATGGCTACATGCTTGAAAAGCTTCAACTCTCAGGCAAACCTCAACCTGATATCTTTATAGAGGCGGCAAAACAGCTTCAAGTAAATCCAATTAACTGCATGCTTATTGAAGATTCACTTTTAGGGGTGCAAGCTGGTCACGCTGGAAAACTTGGCCTTGTTGTTGGCATTGACCGCAAAAATTTAGGCCCAGCAATTTTCAGAGATTATGGGGCGGATATCGTTATTAGCGACCTTAAAGATCTCAGTATTGAAGGCGCAAGACACTGGTTTGACTATAAGCTCATTTATGTTTTTGATAAACACGACAAACTTAACGCAGAATTAGTTTCTAAAATTTCTAATAAGAAATTAGTTTTATTCTTGGATTATGACGGCACTTTAACCCCTATTGTTAAGCAGCCTAATCTTGCAATTCTTAAACCTTCAATATCTAAATGCTTAAGACAATTAAGCAAACACTATGCCGTTGCTATTATTAGTGGTCGCGAGCTCAAGGACTTGAAAGCTAAAGTTAAGCTGCGGAAAATTTATTATGCCGGCAATCATGGCATGGAAATATCAGGGCCAAAATTGAAACACCATGAAGGCGCTAAGTTTATTGCAGAAATGCAGCAAGTACATAAAGCTTTATTAAAACAGCTAGGCGCAATTAAAGGTATTTTTATTGAAAATAAAAAGTATTCATTATCCGTGCACTTTCGCCTAGTCGCAGAATCAGAGCTTGGTAAAATCCAACAAGCAATCAACTCGACTTTAGCTCGACATAATAATTTAATATGCCGAGGAGGAAAAAAAGTTTTTGAGATTCGTTCAAATATAGGTTGGGATAAAGGTAAGGCTGTTCTTTGGTTGCTTTCAAGTTTAAACCTGGAATCACCGGATATCTTACCTATTTATATAGGAGATGACACTACAGATGAAGATGCCTTTCTCGCCCTTAAAAACAATGGATTAGGAATTATAGTCACTCCACACAGACAGCCCACAAAAGCAAAATTTAGCTTAAAAAACCCGGCGGAAGTTCAGAAGTTTTTGGAAATGCTCATTCAGAGGAATCAATATGAATCCATGGATATTGACTTATAAGAACTTTGAAATTGACAAAGTAGGTTTACGTGAATCTTTATGCACTCTTGGCAATGGCTACTTTGCTACTCGTGGAGCCGCTGAAGAGGCCTATGCAGATGGACTTCACTATCCAGGCACTTATATTGCAGGAGCTTATAACGCTCTTGAAACAACTATTGCTAATCGTTCATTGCTAAATGAAGATTTAGTCAACTTTCCAAATTGGCTTTCACTAAAATTTTATCCCGAAGATTGTGATGAGAACTGGCTTAATCTTAACTTGGCAAATAAGCTTAACTATGAACTTAAGCTTGATATGCAGCAAGGGATATTAAGCCGAAATATTGAATTTTGTGATAAGCAGGGAAGAAAAACGCAAGTATTTAGTCGACGCATAGTAAGCATGGCCGCCCTCCATCTATCCGCTATTGAGTACTGCTTTACTCCGCTTAATTGGTCAGGCAATGTCATTATTTGCTCCAAACTCGATGCTTCTGTTACTAATTTAGGAGTGGCCCGCTATCGAGAGCTAAATAGCAGTCATTTTGATATCGTTAATCAAAGCAAGCTTACAGATGATGTTGCGCTTATAGCTGTACAAACCAAGCAATCTTGTTTGCAGGTTGCCCAGGCTATTCGAACTCATCTTTTCTGTGACAATGAAATTTTATCAATAAGACCGCAAACCCTTATAGGCAAAGCCGATTTGAGCCAAATATTTTTAGTGCCTGTACAAAAAAATCAAACCATCAGAGTAGAAAAAACCGCTGCACTATACTCTTCAAGAGACTTTGCAAGCAGCGGAGCAAGTTCTGAAGCAGCAAAAGCCTTACAGCAAGCCAGCTCGTTTAAGGTATTAGAAAAAAATCATCGCTTAGCCTGGAAACAACTATGGCGGCATCATGATGTTTCTATTGGTAAAAATAATTTTGAGCAGCAATGTATTCGATTACATATTTTTCATTTATTACAGAGCTTATCACCAAATAGCATTGGCCTAGACTGTGGAGCTCCAGCAAGAGGTTTACATGGTGAAGCTTATCGAGGTCATATTTTTTGGGATGAGCTGTTTATTATTCCATTTTATACAACTCAGATGCCTGAATTGGCGCGATCTTTGCTTATGTATCGCTATCGTCGCTTAGATGCAGCTCGTCAGCTTGCTAAAAAGCATGGCTATAAAGGCGCAATGTATCCCTGGCAGAGTGCCAGCAATGGAGAGGAATGCAGCCAACAATGGCACCTTAATCCAAAAGCTCAAACCTGGGGCACAGATTATAGCTCACTACAAAGACATGTAAATTCTGCCATTGTTTATAATATTTGGCACTACTACCAATATAGTCATGATCAAGATTTTCTTTCTCAATACGGAGCTGTCATGATTTTGGAAATAGCTCGATTTTGGGCCAGCATTGCTAAGCTCAATCCCAAAACCAAGCGTTATGAAATAAACGGCGTGATGGGCCCCGACGAATATCATGAAAAATACCCTTCATCTTTAAAGCCTGGAATCAATAACAATGCCTATACTAATATTATGGCAGTATGGGTATTAGAACGGGCCTTAGAATTATTTAAAATTTTACCCAAAGCCATAGTGGCTGATCTAGAAGAAGCGCTTCATCTCACTCGTAAAGAATTTGCCCGATGGAAAAACATTACTCGAAAAATGTTTATCCCTTTCCATGAAGGGATCATTAGTCAATTTGAAGGTTATGAATTGCTTAGGGAGTTATCTTGGCAAGATTATCAAGTCAAATATGGCAATATTGAAAGGCTTGATCGCATTTTAAAAAGTGAAGGTGACTCACCTGATCACTATAAGCTAGCCAAGCAAGCTGACGTATTAATGTTGTTTTATCTTTTCCCATTTTCAACATTACAGGGCTTATTTCAAGAACTAGGTTATCAGTTTACTAAGTCTATCAAGCAAAAAACTATCGATTATTACCTTAGCCGCACAACTCATGGCTCAACTCTTAGCAAGGTTGTAATAAGTTCAATAATGGCAAATAGCAATCCTAATTTAAGTAGAGAACTTCAGCTTCAAGCTTTAAAAAGTGATATAAAAGATACTCAAGGCGGGACGACTCAAGAAGGAGTCCATTTGGGAGTCATGGCGGGAACCATCAATTATATTATAAAACATTATGCTGGCATTGCTATTACAAACAACATCTTATCGCTCTCCCCTTGCCTGCCCAAAGACATCCCTAGCATAAGTTTACATTTTTGCTATCGGGGAAATAGATACTATATGTACATTAACCATCATTTTTGTGAGTTAACCCTAATTACCAAGACCTCTCCTCAATTAATAAAAGTACTCAAAAAAATTGTTACAATGAATTATCTGGAGAGTATACGTCTGGCATATTGATAAAAAGCATAGCCCTTGCCACAAAGCTTCGTAAAAATTTTAATGCCTATAGAATTAAATCGTAGCCGACCCCCTTTAGCGATTCCAACCATAAATTTATCCAAGAATCTGAAACTTCCCCCTATTTTTGCCCTAGCATTTTGTTATCCTTCTGATTAAAAAATAATTGGTTTCTATTTAAATTAAATGGTGTTAATATCTGGATGGATTACTAGGCGGATATCTTGTGTATTTTTTTATAAACTGATAGCACTATTAGACTTAAAAGCGGACGTGGACTATGGCAGAACCTACAGTAAAAACCAGTTGCCTTCATGATAAAACTCCTATAGCAAAACTAGAAGATACCGAAGCGGAAATAATCTATTCATTAACTTGTCCAGGTTGCTCTTATAAACTCACTACTTCTGTAAGCAAGTCTCAGTTTAGGGATGGATCGCCCGCTGCCTGGTCTTGTTGTGACCGAGATTTTTTAATGGCCTTGTGGTCAGTCAATAACCATTTATTGTCTTTTGAAACCCAGCTTCAAATAGTACGCCAATGGGAAGAACTTGAAGACCCTATCTTAGAAAAGCTGAGCTAAACTCAAGCCGCTCTATATTCAATCATTAGCATTTAAATCCATTTCATTATACCGATTCCCATGATATAAAAATCCTGGACTTAAACTCATGAAGGTTTAAGTGTACAGGCTATCCGTTTGCCATAAGCTTGCATTATAGTGAAGTTGAACCAGTGCAAACCAGGAGAAAGTCTATGTATTCTTATTATGCTGCTACTGCTACTAACGTACTTTATCGAGCCATCTGTAAAGACGGCGCCCCCAACTCCGATTACGCTGCCTGTGATGATATTTGGTCAGAACTAATTAAAGCCGCAGGCTTAACAGAACAGCCCCCGTCTGATAACTTGAACGATACCCCCTACAAAGTTTCCGGATACATATGTGACAACGGCAGTCAGAATCCTAAGGACCCTACACAGTGGATGAAAGCTTACAATAATGGCTCGGCTCCTTCTGATGAAGCAATCAAAGCAACCTTAAAAAGATTTCAAAATGAATGCAACACTGAAGATAAGATTAATGCTTATTTACCTTTGGCATTGCTAGGTGTGGGAATATTGCTATTTCTTATTACTGCAGCGTTTGTCGGGTCCAAATACCTTGATAGAAACCATGGGCCTCGAGACTATTTGCGACAGCCCTTAGCAAGCCCAGGCACTAGTAGTCAAACAGCGGCAGAGCAAGGCGAGCATAGGACAACCGATGGAGCAATGAATACTGCAAGAACCGGGCTCGGATCCCCGGACGGTGTGCGACGCAGAACTCCTGGGGCAACTGAAGGCGCAGCACGTGGCTTCTAATCAATCATACTGCTTAATGCTTCTGGTAATGTGCCAGGGCATTAAGCCTGCATCAATGATTTGATAAACTTAGCAATAACATTTTGAGTTTGGGGCATAAAGCCCGTCCATAGCTTAAAGGATTCAGCCGCTTGCTCAACCAGCATACCGATGCCATTATGCGCGTATGTTGCGCCATGGTTTTTAATTTCCTTATATTTCAAATCATAATATAAGCTATTAGGAGAAAGCCTTAGCGATTCAGGCAGAGATAAAGCTTCTTTTAGAGCTGAAGTTCCCTCTATAATCACATCAAACTCTCGATAAGCCAAATCGCTATAAGTAGAAGCTTCAATCGACATCACTTCAGAAAACTCTTTAGCTAAATTCAAAGCCTTATCATAAGTCCGATTCGCCACCACAAGACTCGCCGGGCACTGCTCCAGAATGGGGAACAAAATGCCTCTCACCGCCCCACCTGCTCCACAAATTAAAATACGTTTATTGTTAAGGGAATAGCCGATATTATTTTGGATATCTCTTATCAATCCAATTCCATCTGTGTTATCAGCAAAAATTGAGCCGTCTTGATTAAACTTAAGGGTATTAGCTGCTCTAGCTCGACCTGCTCTATCTGAGCAAGAGTCAGCTAAAGCGTAGGCCTCTTCTTTGAAAGGAAGTGTGACATTACAGCCCTCAAAGCCTTTTGCTTTAAGCTCATTAATACAGGCTGCAAATCCTCCTGTTTCTTTTGAGGCCAAAACCTTTTCATAGCTAATTTCCCATCCCGCTTCTTTAGCAAACTCCTGATGGATAAAAGGAGATTTGCTGTGGGAAATGGGATTGCCTATTACTGCTAGTTTCATGGTCAGTTTTCACATTGGTATACATAAAGTGTAGAGTGTTTATAGCTTATAGTCGGCAGCTGTGTACAGCGTTTAAAATAAGGCTGGATACAGTAAGGCTCATCCATATAGTCCAAAAATAAAGCCCGTTTAATCTGATGCTGAATGAGCTTATTCATAAAATCTTCTTGCCAAAACTGATATTGGTTGGCATCAAGGCCACAAGAAAGCGCATAAATCTGAGGCTTGCCCTTTAACCAATAGGCAATTTGCTCCGCTGCCACATAATGCGGAGTAATCACAGGCTGCGGACTGTTCTCCAGCAATAAGCTTGCCTGCTTTGCCACAATATAATTATCCTGTCTGTGATTGAAAGGTGCACCTTGGATATGAGAGACAATCATAGCGATATCAATCACCAAAAAAACAGCAACAATGAATGCGCTTATTTTGGGTTTACGTTGCAAGTAAAATACAGCCACTATTAAAAGCATGCCAAATAAAGGCATGATGTAGTTTGCGGCAATATTGGAAACAGCTGAAATGCTCGCCCAGTACACCACAAAACACAGACTAGCCCATTTTATGCAGCGCGCCTCTATGGAAGGAGGAGCTTTTTTAAATAACGCGACCAAAGCCGCCAATAAAATAACATTGAAGTTAAGTACAATGGCCCATAAAAACTTAAACACATTGGCAATATGTTCTGACAAAGTAGTCGGCTGAGGCAAATAAACCACCACCCCCTTGAAATAGCCAAGCACCCCAAGGCGATGGATAGCCATCTGATATTTAAAGGACAACCAGTTATGCTGAGCATTCCAGATCAATACCGGGCTAAAGACTAATACCACTATCAACATAGCCAAGTAAAAATGCTTATTGCTAAAAATAGCCCTCTGCTGTTTTGAATACAGAAAATAAATCAACAGTGCAAGCAATAAAACAACACCATCGTATTTGGATAACAGCATCAATCCCGCTGCAATGCCGAATTTGTATATATCAGAAGTTTTTTGAAAGCTAATATAGCGAATAACAAAATAGAAACTAAGAAACCAAAACAGATTTAATAAATTGTCATAAGTCACTCGGCTTAATAACTCTTGATTCACAAAAGGTGCGGTGAAATACAAGGCAGCCGCAAGAGACGCTACTTTTTTATCGGCAAGCAGCTCTACAATCTTATAAATCGCCCAGCTAGTTAACGTGACGCAAACGACTCCAAGAAAATTTAAGGCAAATAAGCTGTTACCAAACAACAGGGTGAATAGCTTAATCCCATAGGCAATTAAAGGAGGCCCATCGTAATAAGACAAGCTTAAATGCCGGCTCCATTCCCAATAATAGAAGGTATCCCGAAATGGGCTGACAAAAAAGCAGCTTAGCAATAGAAAAGCAAAATAGCCGATAAAAACGGCCTTTAGAAGATGGCTATTATTTATTTTCTTTATCATAGCACCACTTTTCAGCTATTGATGAGGACACGGAACCGGCCCCTCCCGCTGCCCCAACAGATGAAGCAAAAGGAAGACCATATCTTGGCAGAGCAGGCGCTTTTAAAGAACTCTTAATTGAGCTTACTACTCTGCCAAACGCCCGCTTACCTGATGTATGACCTCTACCACTAGGAAGCCCCACAAACGCAGCTGCAGATACGATAGGCTTAGACTGTCTTTCCAGGACTATAGTCCTCCATGTTTCAGCTATAAAATTAATAGCCTCATCTCCATAAATATAAACACTTGCCTGCATCATCACATGATATGCCTTTAAATTTTTGGCATCAGGACGCTTTTTTAATTCCAAAACGAAATCATTAGCATAAGCATCTTCTGGCAGTCTTTTTATTAGTTGTTCAAGTAATTTCCCTGCCCAAAGCGCAGTGAAAGCAGGCGCCATTTTCTCAGAGATAGACAAGAGCTCTTCTGCTATGGCAATGGCTTTATATAATCGGCTAACAATAGGCTCGCCCTTAAATTTTTCAAGCTCTTTGTCATCAAGGCAACTATTACAGAAGGCTTCAATATCATTTTCAACCTCTTTGAATTCAGATTGAAAATGTTTCCATGTTTCTAACAGCTCCTCTGGCACTTGTTTTTTTAAGTCTACCTTATTGAAAATATTGTCTAGCTCGTACCTACATATTATCAGCCCAGCATGTAATCCTTGCATGCCCTTCTCCTTGTGCTATGGCTTTACCTTATACTAGCTGCTTTAAAATGGAAATCATCTCTATAGCGACTTCAGCAGATTCACGGCCTTTATGCCCATGCTTACCACCCAATCTATCCCAGGCCTGCTCTTCGTTTTCAGTGGTTAAGATCCCAAATACAACAGGAATACTTTGCTCAAGCATGACTTTTTGACAACCTTGACTCACTTGTTCGCAAACATAGTCATAGTGGCTGGTCTCGCCTCGAATCACTGCCCCTAATGCAATAATGGCCTGATATTTTTTAAGCTTAGCTAGCTCCTGGGCAATTAGCGGAATCTCAACTGCTCCCGGCACTTTCACTACAGTAATTTGATGTTCACTCAAACCACTTTCTTTCAACTGATTCACTGCGCCATCCAATAAAGCCCCTGTTATGTCCTCATTAAATCGGCTGACTACTATTGCAATCATTTGCATTATTATCCCCTTTGCAAAAACTTTTCAGCATATTTCCCTAAGATATCCACCTCGATATTAACCAGAGTTCTGGCTCGATAGTGTTTAACTATGGTGACTTCTCTGGTATGAGGAATAAAGGTCACGCTAAAGCTATCCTCATTGACTTCAATGAGAGTAATGCTCATACCATCGATGGCGACATAGCCTTTTTTAACCATATAAGCCGCCAGGCTTTTCTCAACTTGGAACTTAACGAGCCAGGCTTCGCCTTCTTTTTTGACCTCACTAATTTCAGCCACCCCATCGACATGACCTTGCACATAGTGCCCGCCCATTCTAGAAGTTGGAGTTAAGGCCCTTTCTAAGTTGACCTCATTGCCATATTTTAAAAAACCGAGAGTGGTCAGCCTTAAGGTTTCTGCTACTGCTTCCGCCCAAAAACCTTCCTCATTGTGCTCAATGACGGTGAGGCAAACGCCGTTAACGGCAATGCTGTCTCCAATTTTTAAATCGCCTAATACAAGCTTTGCCTTAATAAAAAACTTTAAACCCATCATGGTCATTAAGATTTGTTCAATAACACCAACTTCTTCAACAATTCCGGTAAACATTAAATATCCTTAGTTAAACTGGCTGAAAAAAAGTAATCTTCGCCACATTGTTCCATTTGTTCCCACGTAAGCTTTTGCTTAATAGGAAGTTCGTTTATGATAACGGGAGCCAGGTAGGTGTAAACTTTATTAACCAATGCTTGCTTAAAAAAGCTTGCCAAAAGCTGTGCGCCCCCTTCCACCAGCAAACTTGAAAGCTCGCGCCGTCCAAGTTCTTCTAATAAATCTGGAAGAGAAATATGGCCCTGGCTATCAAGAGGCAAGCCCAGCACTTCTACTCCCTGATCTTTTAATTGCAAGCACCAGTCCATAGGCGCATTTTGGGAAGTAACTACTATCGTTTTTCCAGGTAGTTTCGATGAAAACAGCTTTAAATCTAATGGAAGATTAGCAGAAGCATTTAGCACGATGCGAACAGGATGGCGCTTAGCATTTTCCAGCCTTACTGTAAGCTCCGGATTGTCTTTTCTGGCGGTTTCAGAGCCAATCAAAATAGCACTTAAGCTCTCTCTAATATGATGCAAATGCGTTTGTGAAATTTTGCCGCTAATTTGTCTTAAATCTCCAGGTTGGGTAATTAATTTTCCATCCAAAGACATAGCCCATTTAGCAATTACAAAAGGTCTTTTATGCACTATATAATGCAAAAAAACTTCATTAAGCTTGCGAGCTTCTTTTTCGCACTCCCCCACCACTACTTTAATGCCTGCTGATTCAAGCTTTTTTAAGCCTTGGCCCGCGACTAAAGGATTGGGATCAATAAAAGGAAAATGCACCTCGGCAACTTCTGCTTCAATTAGAGCATCTACACAAGGCCCGGTTCTGCCATGATGTGAACAGGGCTCTAAATTAACATAGGCAATAGCTCCCTTTGCCTCAAGACCTGCTTCTTGTAAAGCATGGATTTCTGCATGAGGGGCCCCAGGCTTTTCATGCCAACCTTGGCCAACGATTCTGCCATTTTTGACAATAAGGCAGCCCACCATCGGGTTGGGTGCAACCGAATAGCGGCCCTGCTCGGCTAGTTTTAAGGATTCCAACATATAGGAGTTTGAATTTTTCATGGCCCTAAGCTAATTCCTGCCTTGCTGCTTGTCAAGGCATCTGGATTTATTAAACAGAAAATGCCATTTTTCAGCCTTATTTAGGCCTAGACCAATTTCCATTGATAACGTAGTATTAATTATCTTAAAAAAGAACGAATAGGATTATCATGAGCAACAGACAACATCATCGTTTAATTATTCTAGGATCAGGTCCTGCAGGCTATACAGCAGCAGTCTATGCGGCTAGAGCTAATTTGAAACCAGCACTGATCACAGGCTTGCAAACTGGCGGCCAATTGATGACCACGACCGATGTAGACAACTGGCCGGGTGATGTAGAAGGCCTGCAAGGCCCTGCACTGATGGAACGCATGCAAAAACATGCTGAGCGATTCAATACCCAATTTATTTATGACCATATCAATAAAGTAGATCTTAAAAACCGCCCCTTCGTACTTTTCGGAGACTCCGGTGAATATACTTGTGATGCTTTGATTATTTGCACCGGCGCTTCCGCTAAATATTTAGGCCTGGATTCTGAAAAAGCTTTTATGGGCAAAGGGGTATCTGCCTGCGCGACTTGTGATGGATTTTTCTATCGAGATAAAAAAGTTATTGTGGTTGGAGGCGGTAACACTGCGGTTGAAGAAGCCATTTATCTCTCTAACATTGCAGCTCATGTGACTATTATTCACCGTCGGGACAAATTCCGTGCCGAAAAAATCATGGTCGACAAATTAATGGATAAGGTCAAACAAGGCAAAATTAGTGTGGAATGGAACCATACCTTGGAAGAAGTTTTGGGTGATAACACTGGAGTTACCGGCGCTCGCATTAAACATGCTGAAACAGGCCAAGAGAAAAATGTGGATGTGCACGGTGTATTTATTGCCATTGGCCACCATCCCAATACTGATATTTTCCAAGGCCAGCTAGAAATGAAAGACGGCTACTTGATCGTTAAAAGCGGACTGGAAGGCAACGCTACTCAAACCAGCATTCCAGGAATTTTTGCCGCCGGGGATGTCATGGACCATGCTTATCGCCAAGCCATTACTTCAGCCGGCACTGGCTGCATGGCCGCTCTAGATGCAGAGAAATATTTAGATGGGGCAGGCGCTCAATCTCACCAATACTAACTTCACTTAGCTTAAACAAATAATAGATTCAAGGGGATCTTGCCATGAATAATGCATTGAAATTACTTGTTGCATTTTTTGCGCTTTGCGCTGGCAGAACATCAGAGGCTACCTCATTGAAGACTGTATTAAATGGGCTAGGTACCGGCCCTTCGACTTTGGATTTTCTTGTTAACGGCACTGCAAATTGTTCTCTTACTGCCTTAGGGACTGATAGTTCACTTTATTTAATCTTTTTTAATTCAGTTCTTGGTGGAAATTGCACGATCAACAACAAAGTCACCATCAAAGCAAATAATACTTATTGCTGTAGCTTTAATTCCACCGTTCCTGTGGCCGGCACTCTTTACAGCATCAACTATGCCTTTGTCGTTGATTGTGAAGCAGACCAGATTGAGCCTCGTTCAGCAATCTTTTCTCCTGGTTGAATACGATAAGTTTCTTATTCTAAGCTTGTCGAAGGAACTTGCTGTGCCTCAAGAATTCTCTGCTGAAGGCAAAGAGAAAGAGCTTGCGATTCTCTTCCTTGCAGCTTCTTATCATCTGTAGTTGGTGGAATTACTGAATTGAGCAAAGGTTTTTGCTATAAACTGCTTCTAACAAAACCATGCTTTGCTACATTTCAAACAAAGGCAATATCAGGGTTGTAATCAATTTTTTGCTATGATAGCTTAGACCTGTGCACAGAAAAACTCCGGAGTTATTAGCTTACTTAACTTAAGGAGGTTCATCATGACTATGTCAAGATCAGAAGCTGGTAGAAAAGGCGCTCAAGCTTTAAACAGTGATGAAACAAAAAAAAGCGAAGCTGCTAGAAAAGCTGCTCAAACCCGCGGACATGAAAGCTTTGTAGAAATGGGCCGTAAAGGCGGACAAAGCTCACATGGCGGCGGCAGAAAATCAGGTTCCAGCGGCGGCAGAGGCAGCGAAGAGTAGAATAATAACTAATCGATTGGCCGGTCTTTTGGCTGGCCCAATGCCCAACCGGTTCACGCCGGCTGGGCATTGTCTTTTCTACAGTCCCATGTACAATTAAGCCATCACTTTTAAAGACTGAAGAAAAGCATGGAAAAGACCGCAATCACGCCTACCCGCGCCCAAGATTATCCAGAATGGTACCAACAAGTTATTAACGCAGCCGATTTAGCTGAAAACTCACCCGTTCGCGGCTGCATGGTCATTAAACCCTGGGGTTATGCCATATGGGAAGCCATTCAAAAAGACTTAGACCAAAGATTTAAAGATACAGGCCATGTTAATGCCTACTTCCCCCTTCTTATTCCATTAAGCTATCTAGAAAAAGAAGCAGAGCATGTAGAAGGCTTTGCTAAAGAATGCGCTGTGGTGACCCATCACCGTTTAAAAGACAATGGTAAAGGAAAGCTCATCCCAGACGGCGAGCTAGAAGAGCCTTATGTAATTCGCCCAACAAGCGAAACCATTATTGGTGAAATGTATTCACGCTGGGTACAGTCCTATCGAGACCTGCCTATCTTGGTTAACCAGTGGGCCAATGTGATGCGCTGGGAAATGCGCACCCGAATCTTTTTAAGGACTTCTGAATTTTTATGGCAAGAAGGTCATACTGCTCATGCCACTAAAGATGAAGCCATTGAAGAAACCCTAAAAATGCTAGACGTCTATGCCGACTTCGCTGAAGAAGTCTTGGCACTGCCTGTAATTAAAGGTGAAAAGCCTGTATTTGAACGATTCCCTGGCGCGGTTAACACCTATTGTATCGAAGCCATGATGCAAGACAGAAAAGCTATCCAAGCCGGAACATCTCACTTTTTAGGCCAGAATTTTGCCAAGTCCTCAGAAATCAAATTCTTGGACCAAAACGGCCAACTTCAGTATGTTTGGACCACTTCATGGGGGGTTACCACCCGATTGATTGGCTGCGTGATCATGACTCATAGCGATGATGACGGTTTAGTGCTCCCTCCTCGAGTAGCTCCTGAACAAATTGTCATTTTGCCGATTTACCGCAATGAAGAAGATCGCCAAAAAGTATTAGATTATTGTCATAATCTGCAAAAAGCTTTGCGTGGCAAAACTTATGCAGGCCAGGCCATTAGAGTTAAAATGGATGACCGTGATATTAGTGGTGGTGAAAAAACCTGGGGCTGGATTAAAAAGGGAGTGCCTATCCGCTTAGAGATTGGCCCAAGAGATATAGCCAATAACAGTGTATTTATGGGCCGCCGTGATTTAGCTGCAAAAGACAAGAAAAGCTTAAGCGTTGATGAGTTTACCCATCAAGTTGAATCCATCCTAGCTGAAATTCAAAGCAATTTACTTGCCCGAGCTAAAGAATATCGCAAACAGCATAGCCATGAAATTAACAGCCTTGAAGAATTTAAAGCGTTCTTTACTCCCAAAAATGCAGAAGAGCCAGAAATCCATGCCGGCTTTGCCTATTGCTACGCGATTGATGATCCTTCTATTGAAGAATACATCAAGCCATTAAAGGTTACCGCTCGCTGCATTCCATTGGATCAGGACGATAAGCCAGGCAAGTGCATTTTCACCGGCAAGCCTACTGAGAGAAAAATGGTTTTCGCCAAAGCTTATTGATCACACTTTAGCGCAATTAGCCTAAGGGGGGCTTCGGTGCCCTCCTCTATCTTTATAGGCAGAGCAAAACTTATACTCCCTACTGCTGGTAATTGATCGGCATTCGCTATATTCTCAACGATATATCTATTAGCGCTTAGTAATAGCTGATGCACTAAAAAATCATCCTCAGGGCGATCAGGTGACAGAGTATCAATTCCAAGCCCTGCTATTTTTCTTTCCAATAAATATTCTGCTGCCTGAATAGTAACACTGGGAAAAACCAAGTTATTGCGATAACGCTCCCTATCGTGCCAATACTTTGACCATCCCGTATAGACGACTACAAAAGCTTGCTCAGGAATTTTGCCATAAACCCGCTCAAAATCCTGAATATCTGCAACGCTTAAACTATATCTTTCATGAGCTTTAGCTGAAACATTAATGACTATACAAGGAGCAATCAATTGTTTGAGCGATAATTTAGCAATATCTGTAGCCCCTTCAATGCAATGAGCCGGAGCATCAATGTGAGTCCCCATTCCTGCAGCCATAGAAATTTCATTTACCCTGAACTTAACCTCAGCATTAGGGTCATAATCTTTTTGTAGAGTATGATGAAACCCACAGCCTCCACCCCATGAAGGAATAGAGGAATTAAGATTATGCGTAAGGTCAAATATTTGTAATGTCTCTAATGAGAGTAATGTTTTCAAAGTTTTTGCCTCGAAAATTCATCTAAAAACTGATATAAAAACTGGTTTATCTCGTCATAGCGGTGAGCAAGCAACTGGTCTGAATTTTGAATATAGGGCTTTTTACCAGCTTCATTCAGATCTTGAGAGCAGCTTTCAATCATGCCAGCAACTGAAGATGGTGTAAACTCAAAATGACATTGAAAACCGTAGACTTTCTTTGAATAGCGGACTACTTGCCTTGGACAGCCTTCGCTATAGGCTAGAACAACCGAGTCTTTTGTAAGACCCGGCATATCCCCATGCCAATGCCCCACTAAAAATTGTTCTGGGAATTGAGAAAAAATAGAATCGGTCTTGCCCTGTTCTGTTAAATGAATAGGAAAAACTCCAATCTCACGGTGAGGGCTGTGCTCAAATTTAGCGCCCAGTGCCTCGCCAATTAGCTGCGCCCCTAGACAGACACCTAGCACTAACTTATCTCTAGCTATCGCATCAAAAATTAAAGCCATTTCCTTTGCTGAATTGAAATGCGGGCATTCTTCTAATGTAGTATCCGGCGACTGCGGACCGCCCATAATCACCAAAAAATCGATCATTGAGGCATCTTGAGGCAAGGCTTCATTTTGATAGACCCTAGAGTAACTGATACTATGACCTTTGGCTTTGGCCCAGGACTCAATTGCGCCAGGCGCTTCAAAATTTTCATGAATAATAAAATGAACGTGCATTTTTTACTCTTCCAAAACAATTAACAAAATTTCAAGTATAATATCGCCCTTTAAACCAAAAGACTAGTTTATGAACAATCACTCATATCAAGCAGAAGCTTCACCCTTAGGCAAAAAAGTAAGCTATGTTCAGCATTATTCTCCTGAGCTGCTGTTTCCTATTGCTCGCCAAGGCAAAAGAGATGAGATTGGAGTGGGTAAGGCCCTGCCCTTTTATGGAGCAGATATTTGGAATACCTACGAACTCTCCTGGCTGAATAAAAAGGGCAATCGTAGGGCTTGCTGAAATCATCATCCCCTGTGAAAGCCCTAATATTATAGAGTCCAAATCATTAAAGCTTTATTTTAACTCATTCAATCAAAGCCAATTTAGCGATAAAAACAACGTTATTTCTACGATTAAAAAAGACTTAAGCTTATGCACAGGCAAAGAAGTTAACGTGCAAGTTTGGGAAGCTGAAGAATTTCCTGAAATACACATTAGCCGCCTTAAAAGCCTTTGCTTGGACAGCCTTGATATAAGCTGCGATTCCTATGAAACCAATCCCGCTTTTCTTTCTATAGAA
>JAQSYQ010000024.1 GCA_029256015.1 Gammaproteobacteria bacterium
CAACCATTATTCAAATGAATAATGGTCGGGGTAGAGGGATTTGAACCCCCGACATCTTGCTCCCAAAGCAAGCGCGCTACCAGACTGCGCTATACCCCGTACACTCACAACAGGTGGCGATATTAGCTTTTATAAAAAACTCTGTCAAGAAATATTCCCCCAAAATTTATTCTTAAATTTTACGCCCTCTTATTTAGAACAAAAATGACAATTTCAATAAACTTTGATAGAATGACGGGCGATCTCACTACCATGCGACACGCTTAATATGAACCCATCATCTTCTGTTTTTTCACGCCATAGATTTCTTACTATTCTGGCGATTTTGCTGCTAATTGTAGGCCTCGTTGTGGGTCGCCTCTTTTATTTAGCAGAAATTGACAAGAGCTTTTTACGCGACAAAGGCATGGCAGAAGCAGATCACCCTCTGATTGTTCCGGCTTATCGAGGCCTTATTTTGGATAGAAATGGCATTCCACTTGCCATAAGTGCCCCTATAGACAACATTGTGTTTGACCCTAAAGTGCTAATTCAATCGCCAGCAAGCTGGGAGCAATTAGCCAGCAACTCTGATCTGGGCCTTAGCTTTGATCAAATCAAAGCCATGCTAAGCAGCCATGCTAATTCACAATATTTTGTTGCCAAGCGCAACCTTCCCCCGGCTGTTGCTGAAGAAATTGCTTCCATGCAAATCCCTGGAGTCTATATCGAGAAAAAGCATGAAAGCTTCTATCCATTTGGTCCCGCCATCGCTCAACTTATTGGCTTTACTGACTTTAATGACACAGGTCAAGATGGATTGGAATTGGCTTTTAACAAACAATTGCAAGCCGTTAATGGAAGAGAGCTTGTAACTGAAAATGCGCTCGGCCAAGTTCTTACAATCGATTCCATGATAAAACGCCCAAGCGATGGCCAAAACCTCACCATAAGCATTGATAGCCGCATCCAATATGCAGCTTACGAGGCCTTGGAAAATGAAGTCACTTCAACCCAAGCCACTAGCGGTTCAGTTGTGGTACTAGATCCTCAAACTGGCGAAGTGCTAGCAGCGGTAAGCTACCCAAGCTTTAACCCGAACTCCTATACAGATCGCTCGGGAACCAACGTAAAAGACCGTGCAATTACGGATACTTTTGAGCCCGGCTCAACCATGAAAGTCATCACCCTGGCTGCAGCTTTGGACAGCGGCAAATACACAGCAACCACTCCAATTGATACCGACCCTGGCTTTTTCTTTGTAGATGGAAATAAAATTCGAGATGACGGTAATTATGGCCTAATCGATACCACAGCTGTATTAACTAAATCCAGTAACGTCGGTATTTCAAAAATTGCCCTGTCTCTGCCTAGAGAAACTGTTTACAGCATGTTTACCAACCTTGGGATTGGTTCTTCTCCAAGCGGCATGTTCCCAGGTGAAGCTAACGGGTTTATGTACCCAGCTGACTCCGTCGGTGACTTCCAGTTTGCCACCATGACCTTTGGATACTCTGTTAGCGTTTCTTTACTGCAATTGGCAAGAGTCTATGCCGCCATTGCGAATAACGGAATCCTATTACCTGTTAGTTTCTTAAAAATTGACTCTCCGCCTTCAGGTACTCGAGCCATGTCAGCTAAAACTGCCCAAACCTTAATCCAGATGCTACAAACAGTAGTCGGCCCAGGAGGCACGGGTATTTTGGCTAATATTCCAGGCTATGAAGTGGCTGGAAAAACAGGTACAGCTCACCAAGTCAATCCCCAAGGCGGCTATTATAGAGATCGTTACAACGCTTTATTTGTTGGGCTTGCTCCTGCTGATAATCCTCGTGTAGTGATCGCAGTTCGCATCGACAACCCACAAGGCTATTACAATAGCTTTGGTGGAGTGTCAGCCGCTCCGGTTTTCGCTCAAGTGGCCCAACAGGCAATGCATGTGTTGGGGATTCCACCTGATAAGAGCCAAGTAAACCAAGTCTTATTTAAAAGCCAACAGCAGCTTTTACAAGAAGTGGTTGAAGCTTGATATAATTTATTCTGGCGCAAGAAGATTATAACCAGACCATCCTGTGAACTTACGCTCTTCCTCAGTCTGATTTTCCGGCCATATGACAGGATATTTGTAAGGGCCTACCAATTCTTTTTCTTCTTGCGCCTTTTTATTATTAGGATTAAGTTTCAAAGCATCATCTTGAAGCTTGACTGCCTGGTCTCTATCGCGAGACCTCATGGTTAAACCGTAAAAATAATATACGTCTGATAATGCCTCACTTAGCTCTTGGCTCATTTCCTGAGGTTTAATGTAAACATGCTTCTTAACTATTTCTTCACATAACCTTCTGCATGGGCCGACATCAAAATTTTGGTACAGCTTTTCAGCTTGCATAAGCTGTGCATCAACAAGTGCATGCCTTATGTAATTTACGCTCCTATTGAGCGCTGATATTCTTGCAAAACCTAGCAGTACAGTTTTCATATTAAACTCCGGCTACTTAGCACTATTCTAAAGATAACTTTTATCGACAATGTTTTGTTAAAACGATAAGCTAATACCACCTTATTACATACCAAGATAATTATGAATAGCAACACAACTGATTCAGAACAAATTTCCAACCACACCCCTATGATGCAGCAATATGTGCAAATCAAGGCAGATTATCCTGACACCTTATTGTTTTATAGAATGGGAGATTTTTACGAGCTGTTCTTTGATGATGCATTGCGTGCTTCAAAGCTTTTAGATATCACCCTAACCCATCGTGGTAAATCAAACGGCCAGCCCATTCCAATGGCGGGAATCCCCTACCACTCGGCTGAAGGCTATTTGGCTAAACTATTGCAGGCCGGAGAATCGATTGCCATTTGTGAGCAAACTGGTGATGTTGCAACAAGTAAAGGCCCCGTTAAGCGTGAAGTAGTCAGAATTATTACTCCGGGCACCATCAGCGATGAAAGCCTATTGCCGCAGCGACAGGACAATTTAATCGTGTCATTGTTCGAGCGTAATAAAAAAATCGGCATTGCCAGTCTGGACATAACAAGCGGCCGATTCAATATTATGCAGGTTGATACTCAAGAAGCCCTTAATGCTGAACTTGAAAGAATTCAAGCTCGTGAGATTCTAGTGGCTGAATCGGATTTACTGGCTAATAAAATGGAATTTAACGTCGCTCCTAAACGCCGGCCCGACTGGGAATTTGATTTGGACATTGCTCAGCGAGTACTGATCAAACAATTTAAAACCCATGATCTTTCAGCTTTTGAATGCCAAAGCTATCCGGAAGCCGTTATAGCCGCCGGCGCTGTACTTCAATATGTTAAACAAACCCAAAAGACCGCCCTGCCTCATATTAGAAGTTTAAAAGTCGAGCGTCGTGACGAGGCTTTGATAATGGATGCGGCTACTCGCCGTAATCTTGAAATTGAATTCAACCTGCAAGGTGGTCAGTCCCATACCTTATGTGAAGTATTTGACTACACAGCAACACCGATGGGAAGCCGATTGCTAAAACGCTGGTTAAACCGGCCTTTGCGTAATCTTGGCATTATTCAAAACCGCCAAGCTGCCATTGAGGAAATACTTACTCAGCACCTGTATGCGAAATTCCAATTTCAGCTTAGCCAAATTAATGATATAGAAAGAATTGTGGCTAGAATTGCTTTAAAATCAGCCCGCCCAAGAGACCTGGCTCAGCTTCGCTTATGCCTATCCATATTGCCCGAACTGCAAGCACTATTAAAACCACTAGGCTCTGATTTACTGCAAGCTCTAGCTGGCAATATAGGCGAGCATCAGACACTTTTTGAGCTGCTGGAAAAAGCCGTTATTGAAAACCCTCCAGTTATTATTCGAGATGGCGGCGTAATTGCGCCAGGTTTTGATAAAGAACTGGATGAACTTCGAAACCTAAGCGAAAATGCCAGCCAGTATCTGATTGACTTGGAAATCCAGGAAAAAGCCCGCACCAATCTTTCTACTTTAAAAGTGGGCTATAACCGAGTGCATGGCTATTATATTGAGCTAAGTAAGACTCAAGCCGAACAAGCCCCTGTTGAATATATCAGAAGGCAAACCATCAAAAACTCCGAGCGCTTTATCACCCCGGAACTTAAAAAGTTTGAAGACAAGGTATTAAGCAGCAAGGAACAGGCCCTAGCTCGAGAAAAAGCCTTATATGATCAGCTGCTAGCCCAGCTTCTTGAACAGCTTGAACCTTTACAGCTGATGGCCTCAGGCCTGGCCGAACTCGATGTTTTGGTCAATTTAGCTGAACGGGCCAAAAGCCTTAACCTCGTTAAGCCAGAACTTGTAAGCTCCTCTGAAATCCATATAGTCGGCGGCCGCCACCCGGTGGTTGAGCAGGTTATTAAAGAAAAATTTATCGCCAATGATACTAAATTAAACAATACAGAGCATATGCTGATTATTACTGGTCCCAACATGGGCGGTAAGTCAACTTACATGCGCCAAACCGCCCTAATTACCTTATTAAGCTTTACAGGAAGCTTTGTTCCGGCAGAACAGGTGAGAATAGGCCAAATTGACCGGATATTTACCCGGATAGGCGCGTCAGATGATTTAGCAAGCGGCCGCTCAACCTTTATGGTAGAAATGACTGAAACTGCTAATATTCTGCATCATGCCACTGAGCAAAGCTTAGTATTGATGGATGAAGTAGGCAGAGGCACCAGTACATTTGACGGGCTGTCCTTGGCCTGGGCCAGCGCCGAGTATCTTGCCAAGAAAATCAAAGCCTTTACTTTATTTGCGACCCACTATTTTGAATTGACTCAACTAGAACAACAGATTTCCACTATTAAAAACGTGCATTTACATGCGGTTGAGCATCAAGACCATATTGTATTTTTGCATGAAGTGAAATCAGGCCCGGCTAGCCAAAGCTATGGCTTACAAGTTGCCCAACTTGCAGGAGTCCCCTCACAGGTCATTCAACAAGCCAAAGTACATTTAAAGCAGTTGGAAAGCCAAAGCATCGCTCAAACCAAGCCCGCTCAATCAAAGTTTCAGCAGCCTGATTTGTTTGCAGTAACAGAACCACACCCTGCCATTGCAAAACTTGAAGATATTAATCCAGATAATTTAAGCCCCAAACAAGCTTTGGATTTACTCTACGAGCTTAAGGCAACCCTTCATTAAGCCGTCATGGCTTCTTGCTTTTTGAAAGAAGGCTGAGATGAATTTAAATTTCAGCCGCCTAGAGTACTAATGCCAAAAACTCTTCGCTGCACGATGGTTCGAGCTTTTTGGCCCGACCCTACATCCACTCGAGTTAATACTGCCTTACCTGCAAAAGCAAAGCCTTTACGAGCCGTCTCAAGCCCCCACAGGTTATGGAAAATAATAGGCTCGCCTTGGTATTTGCCGACGTAGAGCATAATGTGCCCATCGATATAAACCAGCGTCATAAAAGGCACGCCATGTTTCAATAAATATTGCTCACGCTGTTGTACCGTCTTACGGAGCAATGGCACATATCGACCCGTGCTAGCCTGAGCAATGGATGACCTAGGCAACCACACCCCAAATGGCGTGAAGATTTTTAACATCAAGCCGGAGCAATCACTGTTATACCGAAGCCCGCCCCAGTCATACGGCTCACCGATTAATTGGTTAATAATTTTAGCAAAATTACTAGGAGTGGCTGCAAGCGGAAATTGGCTAACTATACTATTATCGACCTCAGCATGGTCAACTACTGCTTCATGATTTGGCCCCATTGTAGGCACCAAAATTTCGTAAGTATTATTAACTGTCTGATCAAAGGGTAGAAGCGTTCCAATATAAGCTGTGAAAGTTTCTTCGGAATCTTCTGTACTAATGGATGCTTTATTCTTAACAACAGCGGCGTAATGCCCGGTTTCCCACTGTTTAATAAAATTGCTGTCAACATAAGCGACTGCATTGTAAGGAACCCATCCGACCATCCAAGCGGTTTTAATTAGCGCCCATTTCTGATCAGAACTGATTTGCAATATATGTGCAGGTGTTCCAATCCATACAGAAGCGATTTGCAAAGTATCGAATCGGTATTCAGGATTAGTGGTCCTTGCATTCAAGCGAGGCGCCATGGTAGGCAACTGCCGTAAGAAAGTATTTTGAACAATAATAGCGGTCTCATCAATATTAGAATAAGTCGGCAGAACCATGTTATTAGCAATACTTTTTACCCAGCCTGGCCGATTTCTCTGTCCAAATTGGTTCCAACCCGGGCTTGCCATAAGGTAATTGATTTGACTCTTTTCTAATTTAAGAATATTGAGTTTCTGATTGGCAAAGATTCCGTGAGAAATCCCTCCATAGCGCTGCCAAGGATTAAAAAAATTGCTCAAATACTTTCTGCTGTAAGCCATTTGAGACAATACAGAAACAATGCGCCGGTCAGCCGTTTTGGGGTTAATAATTTTATTGATATTTTGCGGAGTCGAAATATAAAGAGCCTGAGCCTGAGCATATTGCGGCGCTAAAAAGCCGATAAAGCTTAGAGTCGCCAAAACAACTAAATAAGTGTAAGTACGTTTCTTTCTCACTATGCAGCTAGTCTTTTAGTACATAGCAAGTACTACAGTAAGGACAAACGGCTTTTCCTGTTCTTTCAATGGGAAGAAACACTCTGGGGTGCGCATTCCACAAAGTCATTTCGGGGGTAGGACAGGACAAAGGCAAATCAGCCCTGCTTACAACGTGCTCTTCTTTATCAGGAGTAGGTGCGACCATCTTAAATCTCTCTAAATGAATGTCTCTGTTTATTCTAATGAAAATTTAAAGTTTTGCCAGATCATTCTTCGCAGCAAGGCTTATCTTTTACCAGTAAGCTCACAAAAAATGCCAAAACAACAAACACGCATAATGGCAGCAGTGCATGTTGGTAATCCTTTATGCTGAGCGCGGACATAGAGTTAGAATACCGATGCAACAACCAGGCGATTAATGGCTGCAATAAAGGCGCGCCTAATATAATGCAAACCATATTAGTAAACCCCATGGCTGTTGCACTGATTTGCGGACAAGTGTTTTGCTTTACCACAGCAAAGGCCAACACATAAGCCCCGCTGCTTATTCCAAGCAATGTCAGTAAAATTGCCATAACGACTAAATGAACGCTCACATATAAAACGCTAAACATTAAAGCAGAACATAATATGGCTGCAACTATCATAATCATCTTAAGCTTGCCTAATCTGCAGGCCAGCCAACCGACTAATGTAGTCCCTATTGCCGTGCCGACAAAAACCAAAGCACTTTCCCCTGCTGCCATATTGGCTGAAATTCCGTAGCGAGCCTGTAAAAATGGGATAGACCAAAGCCCTGCAAAACCCGTAACTATGCTAAACATCAATCCGCTATAGATGCAGGCAATCCAAACTTGCGGGACTAGCATCACATCTAAAAACTTTCCGCATAACACTGAAAATTGAAGCTTCGGACAGGATGCCACGCTCTTTGCTTGAGGTTCATTCTTAATAAAGATGATGCTCAGAATCAATAAAAGCAAACCGGCCATCGCACATACCAACATAGCAGCTCGCCATCCCCAGGCTGTCACTAAATGCACCAAGAAAAATTGCCCTACTGCGCCGCCCAGTAAGCCAATCATTTCAAGCATGCCTGCAACTAAGGCGAATTTACTTTTGTCAAACCACCTGCAAGCTAAATACATGCCACACACTACAGAAGGTGCGCTGGCTATTCCCATTAAAATACGGCTAAATTCGCTAAGACTCATGCTATGGGCCACGCTAAACAGTGCAGCTGCCAGCCCGCACATGAAAATAGAGCAGAGCAGTAAAACCCTAGCACCAAATCGGTCCGCTAATATTCCAGCTGGAATCTGCAAAATGACATAAGGATAAAAGAAACTGGAAGACAGCACGCTAATTGCTACAATATTGATATTCAAATCACGCATTAGCCCTGGAATCATAACGCTAACAGAAGATTGCAACAAAAACTGATAGAGTACAAAAGCTGCACTAATGCCCCATATTATCCAGGGCATTACATTGGATTGATTCATTTTTTTTAGCATGCGCACAACCTTTTTTATCCCTAACTTATGACTTAAGTTTACCAAACCCTTCATTAAGAATGGGGCCCTGTCACCTAGCACCCCAATCATGCTCAATAAATTTGCGCGTGTTTGGGGGCCCCGCTTGGCGCCACCCCGTTGTTTAAACCTGAAGTCACTGTCTTATATCACTAATCATAGTATATTGGCGACATATTGTGTTAGGCTAGGGCATTATAAAAAAAGTATTAGAAATGGCAACAATGAAAGCATCTTTTTATAAAACCTTAGGCTGTATTTTGATTGTAACTGGAACGGCAATAGGCGCAGGCATGCTAGCCATTCCTTTGGTGACCGCCGAAGTGGGCTTTAAATACTCAGCCCTTTTGCTATTAGCTTGCTGGGCATTGATGACTTTTACTGCCCTATTAATTCTTGAGGTTAACTTGGCATTCGATGAAAAGGCCAGTTTTAGCTCTATGTCTTATCACAGCCTGGGAAAACCGGGGCGAGCCATTACTTGGGTATCTTTTTTATTGTTACTTTACGCCCTTACAGCGGCTTATATTACCGGGGGAACCTCTCTATTAAGCCGTATTACTGAAGCTTTAAGTTCACACAGTATACCAAGTTGGCTCAACAGCCTGTTATTTACCGGAGTGCTTGGGGCCTTTGTTATATGGGGAACTCATGCGGTCGATTACTTAAATCGCCTTTTAATGAGCGTTAAAGGCCTGACCCTATTGCTGCTGATTATTTTATTAATGCCTCATATTCATTTGAATCTCGTGCTGAGCCAAAGCCAAGGCCCTCATTATATTTTTATAGCCCTCCCTATTCTTATCACTTCTTTTGGCTTTCATATTGTGATTCCCAGCATCCGTCAATACCTTGGCCCTGATCCTAAAAAATTACGACAAGTGATCTTAATAGGAAGCAGCCTGCCTTTGATTATTTATCTTTTATGGGATATCAGTATTCTGGGCACCATCCCGCTACATGGGACTGCAAGCTTTCATACCATTGAGCAACAGCAAAGCTCAATAGGAGGCATGCTATCAATGCTTGAAAAATTGTTACAGCTTCCTTTAATTTCAGCTAGCGCAAATCTATTTAGCGATGTGGCTATTACCACTTCATTTCTAGGAGTAAGCCTGGGCCTTTATGATTTTATAATTGATGGCCTTAGGCTTAAAAAGAATACTTCTTTCGGTAAAACATTAGGAGCAGCCTTCACCTTTGGATTGCCCCTTGGCTTTGCTCTATTTTACCCTCAAGGCTTTATTTTGGCTTTAAATTACGCCAGCATCTTCGTGGTTATCTTGCTTATTATCTTGCCTGTGTTGATGGTATATTGCATACGTCAACACAATAAACCCCAAATTTATCGAGTAAAAGCAGGCAATGCTGTATTAGCTTCTGTTTTAGTTCTTGGCTTAGTGCTTTTAGCGTTAGAGCTCATGATTAGCTTTAATGGGATACATACATGATACGTGTTATTTCCATAAGCCAGAGAACGTTTATTTTATGGGTGATAGGCTGTGCATTTTTTATGGAAATGTTGGACTCAACGGCTTTAAACTCTGCTGTGCCGCAAATGGCTTTAAGCCTGCATCAAAACCCTATCGACCTAAAAGTAGCCCTAACGAGCTATTTGTTGAGTCTTGGAGTGTTTATTCCAGTCAGCGGCTGGATGGCTGATAGATATGGCACTCGAAATGTATTTGGCAGCGCCATCATTGTCTTTTTGCTTGGCTCTATTTTCTGCGGCTTAGCCCCCTCTTTAAGCACTTTGGTTTTTTCCAGAATTATCCAAGGCATAGGTGGCGCCATGATGACTCCGGTTGGTCGCTTGATCTTACTTAAAACCTTCCCTAAAAATGAACTGGTTAATGTGACTAGTAAAATTACCATGGTAACGCTAATTGCCCCAACTCTTGGCCCTGTTGTCGGTGGCGCGCTTACTACCTATCTTTCATGGCGCTATATATTCTTTGTAAATGTCCCCATAGGGCTATTAGGCTGTTTTTTTGTTTTCAAGTTTATTAAAAATGATATCTTGGATCCTAACAAGCTATTTGATTGGCTTGGTTTTATCCTCCTTGGCTCAAGCTTGGCAGGTTTGCTGATAGGGCTGGATTCAATCACCGACCCTATCTTTCCATGGGCTATGACTCAAAGCCTCCTTATTTTGTCAGCCTCCCTGCTTGTTGTTTATTTCTTATATGCACGCCACCGCCCTCATGCTGTAGTGAATACCAGCATATTCAAATCAGTAAATTTTAGCCTGACTACCATCGGCAATTCTTTATTTAGAATCAGTAGCGGAGGCATCCCCTTCTTAATGCCTTTAATATTTCAGTTAGAATTTGGCCTTTCAGCTTTACAATCGGGGCTCTTGGTCGCTCCCATGGCTCTTGGGATGCTGATTATGAAAAGCCAAGTGAAGTCCATTATTCAAAAATTTGGATTTAGAAATATTTTGCTGTTTAACTCCATTATAGTTGCATTGTTACTCACGCAACTTAGCTGGATTACGATAGGCCTACCACTATGGGCTATTGTCTGCCTAGTTTTTATTTACGGCTTATTTCTTTCATTACAATACAGCACAGTAAACACTTTATATTATTCCTTGGTTCCTGATTCGCAAGTAAGCAATGGCTCTAGCATTATCAGCGCCAACATGCAGATTTCTGCTTGTTTTGGAATTGCTATCGCCGCGTTAATTCTCGAGCATTTCTTGCATTCTACAGATATTACTCATCTATTTTCTGCCCAGGCATTCCGAGATACCTTACTCAGCTTAAGCTGCATCAGCATGCTGACCGCCTTTATTTTTTACAGGCTTCCCAACAATATTTCTGAAAGCACCGCTAAAGGCCAAAGCTAAACAGCCTAGCTAGTGCTTTGATTTATTTTGTTAAGATTAATGTTCACAGCGACCACCCCTATAGGATTATTATGAGCATCTAGGATGGGCAAAGCGATCATAGGAGCCTTAAGCTTTCCTTTTTTGTTGCTTCCTTGAAAAACATAGGGATTGCCCGGGCTGGTAGCGAAAGCTTTTTTCCAGTAAGTTTGCCCTGCTTGCCAATATTGTCCCGGGACATAGGTTTGCCCCACATTTAGCCCCTTAGCATCAGTTACCACGATGCCCTGATAGAGACCATTGCTATGTTCCTGAATTTTTTCCAGCAAAGCAGAAAGCTCATTGTTCATTACCCCACTAATTAAAGGTTTATTACTCATGTTAAGCTCTTGCTGCCATTGTTTGTTCAACGTCTTAATTTGGGTTTTGGTATAATTACTATGTTGTGTATTAGCCTTTTGCACTAAATTAACTACTGAGCTTTGCTCAGCCCAAGCGCTAATTTGTGGGGACAAAGATTGGATCTCAGATTTTACCGAAGTGCTGGCCAAAGCAGATGTAAATACACAGCTTCCCAGGACCAATAGAGCAAGTTTAACTATTTTCATATTCGCTTCCTCTTAAATGTTGGTGAAATTTATAGCTGCTAGTCTTATAGTATTGTATATTTATTAATCAAACAAGCCTGTCACACAAATAACACTTGCAAGCCGGACCAAGTCATTTTATAAACTAGCCATAATGAGCATTTTAAAAAAGGAAGCCTATGCGATTAGCCATTTTGTCCAGATCTCCTCACTGCTATTCTACCGCAAGACTAGTGGAAGCCGCTAAGAAGCGCGGCCATGAGGTAGATGTGATTGATGCTTTAAGTTGCTATATGAACATTACTGCTGAAAAGCCTTTTATTTACTATAAAGGAGAAAAGCTGCCTAAATATGATGCGGTTATCCCAAGAATTGGAGCTTCCGCTACATTTTATGGTTGCTCTATTGTAAGACAGTTTGAATTGATGGGGGTATTTAGCATGAATTCCTCTATTTCAATTACACGGTCTCGGGATAAATTGCGGGCTTTGCAATTAATGGCACGCAAAGGCATCGATATGCCTACCAGCAGCTTTGCAAATTTTACCAATGACGTAAAAGGTTTAATTAAACTAGTAGGCGGCGCGCCTTTGGTCATCAAACTATTAGAAGGCACCCAAGGAATTGGCGTGGTGCTTGCTGAAACCAATAAAGCGGCTGAAAGCGTTATCGAAGCCTTTTATGGACTAAAAGCCAACATCTTAGTGCAGGAATACATTAAAGAAGCCGGTGGCGCCGACATTCGCTGTTTTGTAGTAGGCGATAAAGTCGTTGCTGCTATGAAAAGGCAGGCAGAGCCTGGTGAATTTCGCTCAAATTTACATCGAGGCGGTAAATCAGAGCTGGTTGCTATTAGCAAGAAAGAAAGAGAAATTGCCATCAAGGCTGCCAAAGTGATGGGCTTAAGAATGGCTGGGGTAGACATGCTCCGCTCAAATAGAGGTCCACTCGTGATGGAAGTCAATTCTTCCCCAGGGCTAGAGGGCATAGAGAAAGCCACTAAACAAGATGTGGCTTCAGTTATTATTGCCTATTTAGAAAAACATGCTAAACCTATTAGTAACAAGGGAAATTATCAGGGATAAGCATGCTGCCTCAATCTGATAAAATACTAATCGGTTGGAAAGAATACTGCAGCCTTCCTGATTTGAATGTCAAAAAGATTATTGCCAAAGTCGACACTGGGGCTGACACCTCTGCTTTGCATGCCCTTAATATCAAGCCATTTACTGATCGAGGCGAACCCCACGTACAATTTGAGGTTTACCCTATCCGTTTCAACAATATGTTTATGCAAGTTTGTACCGCGCCGGTAGTAGATTATCGCGTTATCAGAAGCTCAAACGGCCTGCATGAAAAACGCTTTGTCATCTCTACTCGATTAATTTTAGGTGAACATGAATATCTAACACAGCTTACCTTAACCAATCGATCTTTTCTTAACTATAGAATGTTACTTGGAAAAGAATTTTTGAGCGGCAACGTGATTATTGATACCAGCCAGAAATACTGTCAAAGACAGCGTTAAAATCTCCCCTAGCCCCTCTTTGTCAAAGAGGGGGAAAGCATTCATCCCCTTTAATAAAGAGGAAAACACATTCATTCCCTCCTTTAATAAAGGAGGGCTAGGGTGGATTTTAGGGTTGCCAATCGGAAAGCAGCATCTCACGAGTCAAGGTATTATTACCCATAATCTTTTTAAGCTTTTTTAAAGCTTCAAACTGGATTTGTCTTACCCTTTCTCGGGTTAACTCCAAAGCCTGCCCCACCTCTTCCAGGGTCATCGGCTCATAGTTTGCCAAACCATATCGCATACTTAGCACTTGCTGCTCTCTGTCATCCAGTTGGCGCATCCATACGCTTAAATTCTTATAAAAGTCATTGTTGGCAAATTTCTGATCCAAAGTCCCTTCCTGGTCTGAAATAGTCTCAGCAAAGGACCTTGATGAATCGTCAAATAAAGCATCGATAGAATCTACTGCGGTAGTCGCGGATAAAATTTTCTTAATGTCTTTAACGGGCCTGTCTAAAAACTCAGCCAGCTCTTCAGCACTAGGTTCATGGTCTAAAGATTGAGCCAACTTTCGCGCTGCTCTGAGATAGAAATTAAGCTCCTTTAATACATAAACCGGCACTCGAATCGTATGGGTTTGGTTAAGCAGAGCCCTTTCGATATTTTGCTTAATCCACCAGCTGGCATAAGTTGAAAAACGAAATCCGCGCTCAGGATCAAACTTTTCCAGAGCATGCATCAGCCCCAAATTGCCCTCTTCCACTAAATCCAATAAAGGCAAGCCTCTATTGATATAACGCTTGGCAATTTTAACCACCAGGCGCAAATTACTTTGGACCATTCTCGATTTAGCGTCCTCGTCACCCTTTGCCGCCAATCGGGCAAAATAAAGCTCTTCTTTTCTGGTAAATAAAGGCACATAACCGATTTCTTTTAAATAAAGAGTGGTGGCATCATGATCTGATTCCCCCGGCTCAAAACGCTCCGCTTTTTGGGTCTCTTCAGAGTCTTCTTCCGCTTCCTCTACGGAAACCTCGTCCTCTCCAAGCAAATCCAATAATTCATCCATAGACTCGCCGTCTTCCTCCGGCTCGATGTCTTTATCGAATTCAGCTTCTTCGTCTTTGCGCGCCATTCTCTTTCCTTTTCATAAACCTAAAGAAATTTTTAATTTTCTATTATAGGAGAAATTTGAATATAATGTTTGCTATACTCCATTAATATCTGCAAAAAGAGCAAACATGATTAACGATAACAAACAAAATTTATTATATGCAGCGATTATATTAGTGATCAGCATCGTTTTTTACGTCTTAAGCCCAAGCCCTGGACAAGAAGCTCATGGCATATTCCTGCCAAATGGAGCAAGAACCTACGCTGCAACCGATCCAAACAGCATTCAGCTTTATCCAAGCATGCCAAAACGTGCTATTGCTTTAGGAAATGTTCGAGTAATGAAGCATTTTGACTCCATTTCCCAAAGTGAGGACCTTAACAACCAAACCGCTGTCATTCAGTTTGCTCAAAGCCTGGCCTCAGAGGTTGGAGCCAATGGCTTAGTGATCACTATATTGGGAAGAAATCCGCAAGCCGGGCCTTTGGATGGCTTTGTGCTATATGCCCAAGCGATTAGAACATCCTAATGAAAATAACGATAAACTAACGTTATCACCACGCCCACAACGATTACCAGCCCCATAATTTGCAGCAAAGTCATCCCGTACATTCGTAATGGCTTTCCATTTTTTGTAAATTTCTTCATAATGTTCTCTCTTAATGAATTCTATTAATTTGGTCACTATGCGAGCTTTGCAACTACCTCAAGCCCAAGATAAATATTATTTCGGCAACCTGTCTGGAAGCATGCTGGCTTTGCAGTTAGCTAATGCCATGCAGACTTGTGGCCTTATGCTTGCGATCACCTCAAGCACCCAGATGGCCGAACAGCTTGCTGAAGATATCAGTTTTTTTAGGTCGAATAAAGAAGGGATTATGATTTTCCCGGATTGGGAAACTTTGCCTTATGATCGTTTTTCACCTCATCAAGATATTATCTCTGAGCGATTGAGCATATTAAACAAGCTCTCTTCCATGAAAAATGGCATCGTGCTGGCCAACATCAGAACCTTATTACAGCCCTTGCCTCCCGAAAGCTATATTCATGCTCACAGTTTAATGCTGAAAATAGGCGATATATTTAATATTGAAGAATACCGGAAACGCTTGGAGCAAGCAGGCTATAACTGTGTAAGTCAGGTTATGTCAAAAGGCGAATTTGCAGTAAGAGGCGCCATTTTTGATATTTTCCCCATGGGGGCAGAATCCCCTTTTCGGATTGACTTACTGGATAATGAAGTCGATTCTATCCGAATTTTTGACCCAGACTCTCAACGCTCCAGTGAAAAGGTAGAGTTCATCCATCTATTGCCTGCCCGCGAATTCCCCTTAACTCAATCTGCAGCTGAACAGTTTAAAGCCGCCTGGCAAAAGCATTTTCCTCGCAATGAGAATTCTCCTATTTTATATGCGGTAAGCCAGCAAAAAAGCGCAGCGGGAATTGAATATTACCTGCCTTTATTTTTTGACAAAGTGAATACTCTTTTAGACTACCTGCCCAAACAAAGCACTATTGTAAATATTGATCATACGGTGCAAGAAGCCGAACAAATGTGGCGGGACATTAAAGACCGCTATGAACAATATCGCCATGATCCAGAATATCCGCTATTGCCACCTAATCAATTATTTACAGAGCCTTCTCGTTTTTTTGAACTCAGCAAGCATTTGGGACAAATTTTTGTATCCAGTTCAGTCTTAAATAAAACAGGGCCCGGCAAAACCAATATTGAATCAATAGCATTTCCTGATATTTCAATGAGTTCTGATCACGATAGGCCCCTGGCTAAACTTGCTGAATTTATTAACAAAACCCCTAAGCGGACTTTATTTTGTGCCGACAGTGCGGGAAGAAGGGAAATTTTAATTGAGCATCTACAAAGGATTAACATCCAGCCAGCCAAAGTTGAAAATTGGCAAAACTTTGTCAGCTCCTCTCATAAAATTGGCATTATAGTTGCGCCTTTACAATCGAGCTTTATAGAGCCTCATTTAAAGCTTAACGTCATTTGTGAAAGCCAACTGTTTGTGCAAAGAGTTGCCCAACAGAGAAGGCGGCAGCGCCAAGCTTCTGAAGATGAAGCGGGGATTGCAATTCGCGACTTATCAGAGCTTAATATCGGCGACCCTATCGTGCACATAGAGCATGGTGTAGGAAGATACCAAGGCTTGATTACTTTAAACCTAGGCGATTACAGCAGCGAATTTTTAAACCTAAGCTATGCCAATGATGACAAGCTTTATGTGCCTATCAGCTCTCTTCACCTTATCAGACATTACCGGGCCTCTGAGCAGGATATCCAGGTTAATCTAAATAAACTCGGCACCGATAAATGGGCTAAGTCATTTGATAAGGCCGCCAAAAGAATAAGAGATGTCGCCGCAGAGCTTTTAGAAATCTATGCCAAACGCTCTACTCAAGTTGGTTTTGCCTGCAAAGCCCCTGACGAACATTATCAAAACTTTATGGATGCCTTTCCTTTTGAAGAAACGCCTGACCAAGCCCGCGCTATTCAAGCCGTGATAGAAGACATGTGCTCAAATCGCCCTATGGACAGATTGCTCTGCGGCGATGTAGGCTTTGGTAAAACAGAAGTCGCCATGCGGGCCGCTTATTTGGCTGTGCAAAATGGCAAACAGGTGGCTATTTTGGTTCCGACCACTCTGCTTGCTCAGCAACACTTTGAAAACTTCAGCTCAAGATTTGCTAACTGGCCGATTAAGGTTGAGAGCTTATCTCGCTTTCGCACAAGCTCTGAACAGAAAAAGGTGGTTGAACAACTTAAAGCAGGTACAGTGGATATCGTGATCGGCACTCATCGCTTGCTTAATAACGATATTGAATTTAATAACTTAGGCCTTCTGGTGATTGATGAGGAGCACCGATTTGGAGTTCGACATAAAGAAAAATTAAAGTCCCTTAGGGCCAATGTCGATATTCTTTCCATGACAGCCACCCCTATACCAAGGACCTTGAATATGGCTTTGGCTGAAATTAGAGACCTTTCCATTATCGCCACCCCTCCTGCCAAAAGGCTTTCAGTTAAAACCTTTGTTAAAGAACACAATAATCCGCTAATTAAAGAAGCCATTTTGCGGGAAGTATTGCGCGGCGGACAGGTCTATTACCTTCACAACGATGTGGCAACTATTCAGCAATGCGTTGAGCACTTACAAAATATGCTGCCTGGAGTCAAAACAACTTTTGCTCACGGGCAAATGAAAGAAAAAGAACTCGAGCAAATTATGGTGGATTTTTATCATAACCGATATCAGGTTTTAGTCTGCACCACCATTATCGAAACCGGAATAGACGTCCCCAATGCCAACACCATTATTATCGAAAGAGCGGATAAATTTGGTCTGGCCCAACTTCATCAATTAAGAGGCCGGGTTGGCCGCTCTCACCATCAGGCTTATGCCTATTTACTGGCCCCTCCTATTAAAACTTTAACTCGAGATGCTCAAAAACGATTGGAAGCGATTGAGGCCATCGACGAACTTGGTGCAGGATTTAGCCTAGCAAGCCATGACCTTGAGATCAGAGGAGCAGGCGAACTCTTAGGGGAAGAGCAAAGCGGAAATATTGAAGATATCGGCATAGGCCTTTACATGGAACTTTTAGACCGCACGGTAAAATCCATGAAGTCAGGCAAAATCATGAGTTTCGATGATATGGTCAAAAATAGCGGCTCGGAGGTGGACTTAAGAATCAGCGCCTTAATTCCAGAAGACTACATGCCAAATGTACACAAACGCTTAAGCTTTTATAAGAAAATCAACTGCGCCAATGATGAAGCCAGCCTTCAAGATATTCAGGTAGAAATGATCGACCGATTCGGCTTATTACCCGAACCTGTAAAAGATTTATTCAGCTGCGCTCAAATTCGCTTAATCGCGCAAAGATTAGGAATTAAAAAAATAGAAGCCAATGTTACAGGCGGTAAATTGGAATTCAAAGACTTGCCGAATATAGACCCCATGACTATTATCAAAATGGTTCAAAAAGACTCCGCCCGGTATCAGCTAAATGGTCCCAGCAAATTCATGTTTAAAGGTGAATTTAAAGAAGCCAAAGCCAGAATCAAAGCAGTTCAAGAAATTTTAAATCAGTTTAGCTCGGGAAGCTCATGAAAAAAAATATTAGATTACCCAAATTAATCGCCCATCGCGGCGCTAAATCTCATGCTCCGGAAAATACCCTAAGCGCATTTAGGCTGGCCAAAGAGAAAGGCGCAAGCTGGGTAGAATTTGACGTACAGATGAGTTCAGATGAGCATCTATTTGTACTGCATGATGACGACCTAAGACGCACTACAGATGGCAAAGGCCTGGCCAGAGAATATATTTTAGCTGAGCTTAAAACCTTTAATGCGGGCTCCTGGTTTAATGCCAAGTTTGCCAATGAAAAGCTGCCTACTCTTGAAGAAACTCTGGACTGCCTGAAAAAAATTGGGCTGTCTGCCAACCTTGAAATTAAAGCCTGTGGCGATCCCGAGTACGATGCCAAACTGGCTGAAAAGACCTGTGAGTATTTAAAGCAGCTACCTGCTGATTTCCCGGTTAACATATTAATATCAAGCTTTTCATTT
>JAQSYQ010000004.1 GCA_029256015.1 Gammaproteobacteria bacterium
CTATGAGATAAGGAAAAAAATTTTCAATAGTTATCAAACGTACAGCTTTTTCCAGCAGAATCGTTATGAGCTATAAAATGGTGCCGGGGCCGGAGTCGAGTTTTCAGGCGGCTAAAGGCTTTTAGGCAATACTATCAAAAAAATATACATAAAAGTATATATAAAACTTGTTCGATTTTAAGTCTATACAAGCTAAATGCAAAGAAACCAAACTAAATACGCTCTATAAGCTATGTTCTAATAGGCATACTTATATTGCAAGACTGCTTTTATGAATTAAACTTAGATTGCAGATTAAATTATAAGTTGCACTTTCATTAATTGGTTGACAAAATTCGTAAATCGCCTAAAGTGCATAGGTCGCATTTAAAAACGGAGAAGTAAAATGCAGGATTATTCATTCAATGTAACCCCAGAAGTAAAAGATAGTATCATCAAAATATCCCAAGCAATTGCCGATGCTAGGAATTCTATAGCTGAATTATTTGATCAAGATAAGAATTATTCTTGGTCAAGAGGCTGTGCTGGCTATGAGGCATCAAAAAATATATTAGAAGATTTAGCTGGCACAGAAGGTTTTGAATGGCTTGAATACATAAGTGGAAATTCTCACCTAACTTTTAAGTTAAGAGTGCATGGCGTTATTATTGATCAAGTTTATCGGAGTGGCACTGATGAAGATGAGCTTGATAGTAAGCGCTTAAAAAAGATGATTGAAGAAAATATGCAAATGGATTTTTTTAATGATAAACAAGACATAGCTTTACATTTGGTCGCAAAAACTCTACCTACCGGCGAAGTCCACAAAATCTTTTTATTTGCTTATGAACGTCGCGGCGAAAGTATTGGAAAACTAGCCTACAAATGGGAAGTTCCCATCAAATTAACGGCTCATAAGATTGATGATCCTTGCCTTGAAGATGAGCAAATAGTACAAGCAGAGCCTGTTAAGCAGGCTGCTCCAAAAGTAGCAATCAAACGAAAGAAAGAACCGTCACAAAAAGTATAAAAATTGGGATAAAATGGCAATAAAAAATTTTAATGGCGAATACTTGAGATTGATTAGACAATTTCATGGCATGTCACAAGATGAACTAGGCCAAATCATAGCTGCTTCACGCCAATATATTCACCAGATTGAAGCAAATATGGCACAACCTAGTAAAGAACTACATTCAGCTTTATCTTTGGCTTTACAGGTGAGGCCTGATTTTTTCACTGTCAATAAATTAGATACAACTCATCATGACCATTGCCATTTTAGAAAGCTTAAATCTACGCCAATATCAACTATAAAGCAGGCAATTGCTCACACAACGCTATTTGAATCATTACTAGATTATATAAAAGAGTATCTAGAGTTCCCGGCTCCTAATTTTCCAAATTTAGGTGGCGTCTCTGATATTGAGGAAGCTGCAAAAGAATGTAGGAAACTATGGAAATTAGGACTAGATACGCCGATAGATAATATGGCTAGAGTGCTTGAAAATGCAGGAGCAATAATATTGTATTATACTTCTATTTCTCCAAAACTTGACGCAATTTCAATTTATAAATCTCAACCAATTATTATTCGTAGTGATGTAAAAAAAAGTTCCGCAAGGGCAAGATTTGATATGGCTCATGAATGTGGGCATTTAGTTTTACATAATGGTCTTGAATCTGATAACTATAAACTTGAAGATGAAGCGAATAGATTTGCAAGTGCATTTTTAATGCCAAAAGATAGCTTTATAAAAGAATTCAGCAAATCAAAAAAAATTGATTGGAAGAATTTAACAAGAATGAAGCTACGATGGAAAACAAGTTATCATGCTCTTATTAGAAGAGCCTTTGATTTAAATTTGATAGATACAATTCTACTGAGGCGTGCACATGTTTATCTTGTAAAGTCAGGACAAAGAATTCATGAAGACTATGATGAAGATATTCCTCAAGAAATTCCAGAGTTGATAAATGATGCTATTAAGACATTGAATAATGACTTAAATATTACAATGACTGAAATTGCAGAAAAAATTAATATCACACCTACGATTTTAAGAAAACTAGTAAATGCTTCAAGATGACTTTTAAATTTAATTATTGTTGTAGAGAATCAGCTTAAATTGAGAAAAACCTATCATGAAACATATACATATAATGGATAACACTTTGCCAGAAAGTTGTTGTGTAGTGAAAAGCGATAATGAATGTTATTTTATGCAGCCTACCATAATAAGAGACCTACATAATTTGCGCTTTTCATTAAAGGATAGGTTAATTCAAGCCAAACAAATCATACATAAACACAAAAAAAATTTGAGGGATTTCTTTTCAAACAATGACAAAATCTTAATCCAAACAAATATTGATAAGGGAGTTTTAATAAATAATAAGTTTTTGCAACGCATAGTTAAAAACAATTTAGTAAAATATGATGATAATCCATCGAAATACATTGATGAAATATTAGCTGTACCAAAAGAAAAACTGGTTGATCGAGAACCTCAAACATATATTACAAAATGGTTTAACTTTTCTAATGATGACAAAAGAAATCAGAGCATAGTTAATACAATTATCTCAAATCAACTCTATACAAAATTTCCTGAGCAATTTTATGACATATTTGATGCCCAGTTAAGATGTAGTGATGAAATTATAAGGTCTTTAGCAGAAAAGTATGTTAATTTCCGCAATATAGAAATGATTCCGAAAGAACAACAAATTATTTATAAAAGTAGAGCGGTAGAATTTCGACAAGATTTCTTTAATTCAAGTTTAATAACATGTTTTTCAAAAGCTGACCCAATTAGTTTTAATTCTCACCATATGTGGGCACAATATGGTGAGGCTGGAAAAGGGTTTGCTCTACAGTATGATATCTCTCTGCTAGATAATTTTTTAATAGAAGAAAATACTCAACTTCTAAGAGCCGTTAAAAAAGACCAGTTTATTGGTAGTACTAAAATATACGACTATTGCCGTATTTACCCTGTAACTTACCAAAATGCTTGCCCCCTGATGAGTTTTTTTGATCCTTACTTATCAGAGGTTAATAAAAGAATTATGAATAAGAATTCTAGCCAAGAGAGACTTACTTCCCTACAGGAAAGCTTCTTCTCAACAAAACATCCTCAATGGCAACATGAACAGGAAATTAGGTTGGTTACATACCATTTCTTTTTAGAAAACGAAATGAAAAACAATAACTACGTGAAAGAAATTGATTATATCAATGATGCAAAGGGACCAGAAAAGTTCAAGCTTATGAAGAAAAAATTTTATGATGCTAAAAAAAATATTCTACCTTTTATCAAACCTTCAAAAATTGTTTTAGGCTGGGATTATGAATCAAGTACCGCTATAAACCACCTTGAGAAATTAATTCAACACGCACACAGCAACAATATTGAAATTGGGCGACTGGATAAGAGCGTAAACTACTTAAATAATCAATTTACATATTCCATAATAAAATCAAAAGCCACATAGTCAATGACCTTCCCCCTGAATTAGTATCAAGTCATTAATGAGACTTATGGGCAGCAAAAAAGCGACCCTAAGAATTAGACCCGCTTTAAATTAGGACATTAATGTCGCACAGCTTTTCTATACTCCTGCCACTCCATAAGCTCTACTTCTGACCAGGCTACGCTTCTCTTGCCAATTGGGATAGGTTTAGGGAATTTGCCTTCCCTAATCAGCTCATAGATGGTAGTACGAGATAAGCCCGTGAGTTTTTTAACAGATGGTAAACGATAATATACATCTAACATAGTAACCTCCTTCCATGGTGATTTACAAAAATGTGTGAAGATCCTTTTCACACAACCTATTAAGCCGAGCAAAATGAATTTCCGGCTTAATGGACTAGCAAATCCTTTGCAATACTATAATCAAATTGAGTAATTTCGCCTTTTGCTAACGACAGAGTATCTTCATCAACCTGCAAGGCAAATTCGTGCTTTTGAAGTTTTAAAAGCAAGCTAGTGAAATTCGGAAACTGCTGATACGTGTATCCTAACCAAATGACTGGAGCGCCGTCCTCATCTTCTACTCCCGATTGAAAAAAGAATGTTTCCATAGGCTCATCAAATCCAAAAATACAGTTACCATCGACCAGCTTTCCATCTGAAAAGAGATTGCAAGAATATCGACTCATGATACCTCCATTTATCATTTTATTGATTACATTATGATCAAAAATAGATCGAATTAAAACCCGAGCACACAAATTGAGATATTAGTAAAAGCTAAAAAGATGTGGCTTGTTATTAGCCACTCATTCGATTTTAGGGCAAAGCCTAAAATCGCCAAAACTCCCGAATGTTAAGCGCTAGCGAAAACTATAAGGGCGCAATATACATTGCTTTTAGCAATGTGCTTTTTCTTCGCGCTAACATCGTTGCGGACAACGCGATGTATAAGCGCGCACTTCAATGTTTTGAAGTGAGTCAAACAAGCTCAACTCTTTATAAAGCAAAATATAACTAATGATTTTATGATTAGATTATTTTTGTTACAATTTCTTAGTATTGAATAATCTAGGTTTAAAAAATGTACAATTCGTTGTGCGCCGTCATTCCAAAATCCAGGATAGACGATAAAAGAATAAAAGCTGCAATAAAAACTTTAGACTGGAGCAAGGATAAGTATCCATGCCCTTTTGAACCCCTAGCACTACCCGCAAAATATGATCATGATGGTGAGAAGTTTTGTTTAATGCATCATCCCGCAAAGGTCGATCATTTAAATGTTGAAGCAATAATAGCTTACCAAAAGCTATTTGAAAATGGTTTTACTGATTTTAAGTTTGTTAATCTACAGCCAAGCTTAGGACAAGGCTATTGGGGGCTAGGACCGCGGTCTTTATCTGACCATTCGGAAGCCCGTAAATATAAGATGCTAGATTTTACAGGAGCTTTTCTACAAAGCCCTAATTTTTGTAATATAGTTGTTGAAGAAATTAGACTGCATCATACTGAAATTAAAGGAGATGCAATATTTCAAAATGTGCTTTTAGGCTCTTTAATTCTTAAGAATTGCCTAATAGCTTGCAATCATATGATATTCCATGGCGTTCAAATTGATTCCTTCGAAATTAGCGGCTCAAAATTTGAACAAAAAGGCTATTCAAAAAGATGCGGGACTTTGGATTTCTCAGGTTTAGATATTGGTAAAGATTCAAGAATTTCTAATTTTTATGTTGCACAAGATAATACAATTCAAATCCCAATATCTTTTATGTCTTGTAAGGTCAGTCGTATTATATTAGAAGATGCAACATATGAAGCTTGCCCTAGTTTTTTTGGGGTTGCTCTCGATGAATTAAAAGAATTACAACTTCCCTCAAAAGCGGCATATGCAAAAATACTTCACCGCTACTCTTACTTATATTTGATAAAGCAGTCATTAAAGCAACTGTGGAACAACCCTGTACAGAGTATTAAAAACATTCCCTATTATCTTAGAATGTGGAAAAGTAAGAACCCATTTTTAATTTATGAATATCAAAAGTTTAGGCAAATATATAATATTGCCAAAGATCGTGGCATGTACTTAGAGCAATCTGACTATTATTGCCTAATGAGAAAATGCCTTGAAAATAATAGGATAACGCCTTGGGTAGAAAGATTGCTAAGTCGACTTTATGGTTTGTTCTCAAATTATGGTCAAAGCATAATCAAGCCTATAATTTTCAGTAGCCTGACAATGGTGGTATCGGCTTATTTATATCATAATATGTACAAGATTGACTTAGATGATGCTTTTCTAATATCAGAAAAGCAAGTAATTAAGCCCTTTAGTTTGTTATACGATAAAGATCAGCAAGCTATTCTTAATGCCACCCTTCACCAATCTGAAATAGCGATAGGCACATTTGATATATATTATGGTGATGGTAGGTGGACAATAACAAAACACACAGCAAGTGAGGTAAAAGCTAAAGTCTCACTAGCATCAGCCTATTGGCTTTCAGTAATAGAGTCATCATGTACCTCTATTCTAATATTTTTGTTGTTTTTAGCAGTAAGATGGAATTTTAGACGTGCTTAGTATCGGTTATAAACGGCTGCTTAGTTATTGCTTATCTAAATAATCCGCCCACTCCTGCATCATCTCTCGGCGTTCTTGAAAGTGTTTAGCGTGATTGTAAGCCCCTTCAATTGAACTTTCTTTTTTATGGCCGATCTGCACTTCAACCACATGGGGTTTAAAACCTAGCTCATTGAGGCCGGTACTGACAACACTCCGCAAGCCATGCCCTACCATTTTATAATTCATACGGCTAAGTGCCTGGCAGATTGCCGCTTCGCTCATAGGGCGATATTTGCTGTATATGCTAGGAAAAACCAAGTCTGCTGGCCTGCCGCCTGTTAAGGGCATGATTTCTTTTAACAATGTGACTGCCTGATGGGGCAATGGTAGAATATGAACGGATTTATCCGACTTTTCAGGCTGCCTATTCCAGAGGGCATTTTCCAGGTCAAAATCCTGCCATACGGCCTTTCTAATGCTTGCCTGCCTCATTCCCGTATAGAGAAGCATCCAGATAGCGGCTTTAGTAAGAGGATAGCCTTTATAGCTTTTGAGGCTTTTAATAAATTCGGGTAACTGCTCAAAACTTATCCTAGCCATGTGTTGAGTGCTATGGGTCGGCAAATGCCTGATAATCACTCGGCATGGGTTATTGGTAAAATTATTGTTCTCGGCTGAAGCCAAATCGAATACTTCGCTTGACCAATTGCAAAGCTTTCTTGCCATATAGGTCATTGGGCGGCCATGATTGGTCTTTTGAGCTACCGCTTTGAATAAACTAATCAACTCAGCTCCCGTAATCTCAGTAATGTGTTTTTTACCAATTTCTGGGAAAACATGGATTTCTAGTTGGCGTATCATTAGATTGCGGTAATCTTCTGTGGTCTTCCCTGCTTTATGGGCATAAAGGCGCCGGGCAATTTGTTCAAAGGTGTTACCCGATTCAATTGCCGCTTGTTCTAAAGCTTTAGCTTGTTCAAGCTTTTGGGCTTTAGAGTGTTGAACTGGATCAATGCCTTGATTCAATAGCTTTTGGGCCTGTATTCGTTCTTCTCTGGCTTCTGCAAGAGAAACCTTGGGGTAAGTACCAAAAGCCAGTAATTTACGCTTACCGTGCAAATAGCAGGCCATACGCCAGTATTTTTTGCCATCAGGTTTGACTAAAAGATATAGCCCTTCGCCGTCAAAATGTGTCCCGGCAGGCGCATTGTTACAGGATTTGGAATTGAGCTTATTGATTGTCATACTCATCCGTGAAGCTTCAATTGGTATATATAAAAATATACACGGATGTATATATATTTTCAATGGAAGCACACGTATGCCGAGAAATGCTATCGAATTAATAAAGGGCTTGTAAGCTATAAATCTATTGGGTTTTAGGACTTTTTAGGATTTCTACAAACTTAAAAATGGTGCCCGGGGCCGGAGTCGAACCGGCACGGCAGTTTCCCACCGAAGGATTTTAAATCCTTTGCGTCTACCTATTTCGCCACCGGAGCATTGTAACCAGAATTACCCCGTGAGACAAGGCCTTTCTGTGCAAGCTTCCATAATTTGTTGCCTCAACCATCTATGCCCCATGTCATTGTCATAGCGCTGATGCCACATAAGATAGTACTCAATATCTGGCATTTCAAAAGGAATAGGTCTGGTAATAAACTTATATTTATCTTGATATAAATTGGCAACACTTTCCACCATGGTTCCTATTAGAGTTTTCGATTTATCAATGATCTGAAAAATAGGAACAATAAACGGAAGGCCAATTTTAACATCTCGCTGCACCCCAAGTTTTAATAAGGCGCTATCAACCAGCATTTGGACATTGGGATTTTCAATCCTGATTGCCGCATGCGGATAGGCAAGATAATCTTTTAAATTGAGTTTTTCTTTTATCGCTAATGGATGATCCGGATTTAAAATACAAACTACTTTTTCCTTAAACAAAATCTGTTTGCGAGCAAAGTTTTGATTGAGCAATGGCTTTCCAAGTACAAAATCATACCAGCCGCCTTCCAGAGTTTGCAGATCTCCTAACTGATCGATCGAAACAGCAATAATTTTTATTCCTGGAGCCTGCTTCTCCAGCCTATCTAGCACCTTAGGCAAAACTAAAGATGCCATATAATCTGACATTCCAATCCTAAAAATGCGCTGTGAAGTATTTGGAACAAACTGCTGCCCGCTTGTCACTAAACAACGCATCTGCTCCAAAACCTGATGTAATTTGGGCTGGAGCTCACAGGCATAACTGGTCAAAACCATCTTATTTTTTTCTCGAGTTAATAACTCATCCTTAAAGATTTCTCTCAATTGCTGCAAGTTATTACTCATAGCAGCCTGGGTGATGGAGAGTTTTTTGGCGGCTTGAGTCACGCTTTTTTCAGCAAATAGCTTATCAAGGGCCACTAATAAATTAAGATTAAGACGATATAAATCCATGTCACCACCATAAGTCAAACTAATACAGGTTATTCATAAAATAAATTTAAATTATTGGAATTATAGGGCTATAATCGGATGAATTTCAACCATTTCCAAAGGAAGAATATGTTTATTATCACTACACTTTTAGCGATTTTAGGTCTGATTGCCACCGATATTTTTGCCCCCTCTCTACCTGCAATTGCTCAGGTTTTTCATCAATCTTTAAACCATACTCAGCTCACTATCAGCTTATTTTTGCTGGGCTTTGCCTTTTCTCAGCTTATTTATGGCCCTATCTCGGATAAAGTAGGCCGCAAACCACCTCTTATCATTGGGGTTATTTTATTCACAGCTGGCTCCCTATTATGTGTGCTGGCCCCTTCTTTTAGCTTATTTTGCCTGGGGCGTATTATCCAAGGTATTGCAGTAGGCAGCGGCTTATCCCTTGCTCGAGTTATCCTTCGAGACTGCTATCACGGCACAGAGCTGGCTATCAAAACTTCTCAAATGGCTATATTTGTTAGCCTAACGCCTGCTATCGCTCCTTATATCGGAGGCCTTTTACAGGAGTTTTTTGGGTATAAAGCTGTATTTCTGTTTTTATTTGCCTATGGCTTATTACTATTGGTATTGCTCAATACCTGTTTCAAAGAAACCATCAAGCAAAAAGAGAAAAATCTCAACCTATCCCTTGTTTTATTTCATTACAAACAGTTATTAACGAACTATAGTTTTATGCGCTACGTGCTAGTCGCAGGCTTTGCTTTTTCCTCTATTATTCTATATGCCAATGTCATTCCATTTATTATTCAAAACCAATTGCATTTATCGGCAAAACAGAACGGTGAAGTGCTTTTATTTGCAGCTCTTGGCTTAAGTTTAAGTTCTTTTATCAGCAACAGGCTTGTGCATAAAATCTCATCCAAAAAGCTGATTCAGGTAGGTCTTTCAATATTGACTCTAAGCGGCCTTATGCTAATTGCGACTGAATACTTATTTAGCGCAAGCCTAAGTACTCTAATGCCTCTGATATTTTTGATTACCATAGCCTGCGGCTTCATTTTTCCCAATGCAGTAGCAGTGGCCTTTTCACAGATTAACGTCAATATTGGAATTGCCGGGGCAATTTACGGCTTTGTACAAATCTTTACTTCAGGCTTAATCAACTTCTTATTGAATGCGATTCCAGAGCAAGGACAAGCTTTGCTTGGAGGCTTTTATGTGGCATTAGGGATACTAGGACTGGCTTTATGTTTGGATATCTTTGCACTTGAAATTGGAGCGGGAAACGAGGCTTGAACTCGCGACCCCAACCTTGGCAAGGTTGTGCTCTACCACTGAGCTATTCCCGCATATAAACTAAAACTTACTTAAACACTTAACTCTTGTAAAGCCAATTTCAACAAGAGCTCAGTTGCAGAGTCCTGGTTCTAAGTTCAGCCTCCTGGCTTCACTAAGTACCCCGGCCCTACGCTTTCCATGCTCCGGGCGTTCGTCGGATCAAAGCGGTGCTTTGATTTTTCCGCCTTACCCACTAAGCTATTCCCGCAACAGGAGCACATTGTAATAAATAAGGGGACAAAGTCAACTTTTTTTTGCTTATTCTAATGGAACATCTCGCAAATTGACCCAAGCGGCATGCAGATAGATAAACATAGACCAAAGCGTTAGGATTACCGCGATATACAACATTGCAAATCCAAAAATGACTACTTGAGAATAAACCGGTGGTTGCGAAAATAAAATCACTAGCGCCACCATCTGGGCGGCTGTTTTCACTTTACCAATATAGGAAACCTTGACAGTTGCACGCCTGCCAAGCTCAGCCATCCACTCTCTTAAAGCCGAAATCAAAATTTCGCGAGAAACAATCACTATTCCGGGAATAGCCATCCAAGGGCTAGGATATTCTGAAACTAGCAAAACCAAAGCCACTCCAACAATTAACTTATCGGCAACTGGGTCTAAAAAAGCCCCAAAAGCTGAAGTTTCCTTGAGGTAGCGGGCCAAAAAACCATCCAGCCAGTCGGTAATAGCGGCTATAAAGAATATGGCAGCGGTAATCCAGTGGTCATGCAGGTAAAAAGATAAAACGAACAATGGGATCAGCGCGATACGAAATACCGTCAAACCGTTGGGTAATGTCCAAAATTTCATGCTGATGCCCCGAGCCAAGAGCGAAATTACAGATAAGATAGCAGATACTTAATAAGAAAGCATTAACTGAATGAGCTAATCTGCTTTAAATACAGCGACTAATTTAGCAGCTAATTCGGGGCTAATGCCATTCACTTTACACAGTTCTTCTATCGTGGCGTTTTTTACTTCTCGCCATCCTCCGAAGTGCCTGAGCAAAGCCTGGCGCTTTTTAGGACCGATTCCGGGAATTTCTTCTAAAGTAGAAGTGCTGCGTTTTTTCTCACGTTTGGCCCTATGCCCAGTAATGGCAAAGCGGTGGGCTTCTTCATCGACTTGCCTAATTAACAGCAAAGCCGGGTCCTGAGCATCCAATTGCAAGGGCAGCTTTTTATCGACCTGCCAAATCTGCTCTAAGCCCATTTTACGAGTCGTGCCTTTAGCTAAACCTAGCAGCAAAATCCCCTCAATTTCAAGCTCTTTTAACACGGCTGTGGCCTGTGACAACTGTCCTTTTCCTCCGTCTATTAAAATAATATCCGGCAAGGGCTGGTTTTCCTTTTTAGCTCGCAGGTAGCGCCGGGTGAGAACTTGATGCATAGCCGCATAGTCATCCCCAGGCTTGATTCCTTCTATATTAAAATGCCGGTATAGCTTTTTAACCGGGCCGTTTTCATCAAATACCACGCAAGAGGCTACGGTAAGCTCCCCCTGACTGTGGCTGATATCAAAGCACTCTATCCGATGGATGGGTTTTTCAAGCTTTAATACTTCCTGAAGGCGATGCATTCTTTCTTGAATATTTTGCTTAGCGACCAAATGGCCTATCAGAGCTTGATTGGCGTTAAGCTTAGCCATTTCCAGCCATTTTGCTCTTGACCCTCTTGGATTGCAGGTAAATTTAGGTGCTTTACCATGCATCTCATCCAATACTTCAATTAAAGCCGCCTCTACTTCCACATCCTCACTTAGAATAATATCATCAGGCAAAGATTTAGCCCCTAAGCCAGTAGTGTAGAATTGCTCCAAAAAGGCCATCAAGACTTCGGTTCTGCTTTCAGTCCAGCCCACTTTGGGGAAATACGTTTTATTGCCAAGCAACCTGCCCATCCGTATGTAAAGCACCTGAACGCAAAACTGGCCATGCTGCTCGCTTAGGGCAATCACATCCACATTGCTTTCGCTTTGGACGCTAACCGCCTGTTGTTCTTGTAACTGTTGCAAAGCCATAAGTTGGTTGCGAAGTCGGGCCGCTTCCTCAAAGGCTAATCTTTCGGAAGCCTGCTCCATTTTATCCGCCAGGCTTTTTAGAATGGTCTGATTCTTGCCTTGGAAAAACAGCTTTACGTGATCCACTTCCTGCCTATATTCCTGCTTTCCTATAAGCCCCACACAAGGGCCGGAGCAGCGCTTAATCTGGTATTGAAGGCAGGGCCTGGTCCGGTTTTTAAAAAATGAGTCCTCGCACTGGCGCACCGGGAAAATCTTTTGAAGTAAATTTAAAGTAGTTTTTACAGAAGACATTGTAGGATATGGCCCAAAATATAGGCCTTCTTTAGACTGTCTGCCTCGATGGGTCGTAATCCTCGGGAATTTATGCTGGGTGGACAGGTAAATATAGGGATAGCTTTTATCATCTCTAAATACAATGTTATAGCGAGGCCGGTGCTGCTTAATCAGCGTGCTTTCTAAAATCAGCGCTTCTTTTTCAGATAGGGTTAAAGTCACCTCAATGCTGATGATATGCTCAACCAATGACTGGGTTTTGGCATCTTCATGCTGACGGTTAAAATAGCTTGAGACCCGTTTTTTTAAGTTTTTGGCCTTGCCGACATAAAGGATCTCGCCCTTAGCATCCAGCATGCGATACACACCGGGTGAGGAGCTTAGGTTTTTTAGAAAGCTTTTGATATCAAAGTTGCTTGCAGGCTCGTTCATGCAGGTATTATATCAATCCTCTAGTTAAATTAGCTAATAGCGTTCTCTATTTTTTAAACAGACAAGGCGCGGTGATTACAGAGCGCCCGGAGTTACCAAAAGGTAATGAGGATCGCGGATAGTCGCCGCAACGCAGTATGGTTAAAAAAGAGAAACGATATTATTTGGCTTCGATTAATCCATGCCGTATAGCCAAGTGAGTCAACTCCACGTCGCTATTCACATTAAGCTTTTCAAACAGGCGATAGCGATAAGTATTGACCGTCTTGGGGCTTAGGCAAAGTTGATCTGAGATTTCACCGACCTTTTGGCCGTTGGTAATCATTATCAACACTTGCATTTCCCGCTCGGAAAGGTCATCAAATGGGGAGTCGCTTTTATCAGATAAATGTTTCAAAGCCAAAGCTTGCGCAACTTCGGGGCTTAAATACCGCTTGCCTGCATGAACTAAACGAATGGCCTGAACCATCTCATCAACTCCAGCTCCTTTGGTGAGATAACCGCTTGCCCCGGCCTGTAAAATCATGGAAGGATAAGGCTCTTCACCCAGGGTAGTGACCGTCAATATTTTAGTATTGGGATTATTGCGGATAATACGCTTGGTGGCTTCTAACCCGCCCACTCCCGGCATTTTAACGTCCATTAAGACCACGTCAGGATTTAACTGTTTGGCAAGGCGTATAGCGTCTTCTCCATTATTGGCTTCACCAATAACTTCAATGTCTTTCACATCTTCAAGCAGGCGATTGATACCCATACGAACCAAGTCATGATCGTCAACCAGTAGTACTTTAATCAAGGCATTATCCCTTCAAAGTATTGTTTGATATAGGGACTATATTACCTAAAAGCCTGCCGAAGTAGAATTTCTTTTTTCTTATGGTCAAAAGGAGCCAAAATATAATAGGCCACAGGCACCACGATTAATGAGAAAAAGGTCCCAAATACCATGCCCCCGACAATGACCCAGCCGATTTGCTGATGGCTCACAGAGCCTGGCCCCGTAGCAAAAGCCAAAGGAATGGCCCCAAGCACCATAGCACAGGTCGTCATTAAAATGGGTCGCAATCTGATTACCGCCGCATGTTTAATCGCATCAATCAGGCTGTCTCCGCCTTTTAAGCGGACGTTAGCGAACTGAGTAATCAAAATTCCATGCTTGGTGATAAGGCCTACCAAAGTAATCAATCCGATGTTGGTATACAGATTTAAAGAGCCCCCGGTCAGCTTCAAAGTGCATAAGGCCCCGACTATGCATAAAGGCACGCTGAGCAATATCACTAATGGGTCGACAAAGCTTTCAAACTGAGCAGCCAGCACCAAGTAAATAAATACCAATGATAAGGCAAATAAACTCAACATAGTCCCGGCTGAAGTCAGATAAGCCTGAATCAACCCATCAAAGGCGTAGCTTTCCTTGCTCGTTAAGTTTTGATCCAGTTGCTGCTGAATATAACGAGTCACTTGCCCCAGGTCATAATGCGGAGCGATTTCAGCCGTAATATCAGCTGAGCGCATACGGTCATAGTGGTTCAAATTGCTCTGTCTGATCCCTGAGGTTAAATTGACCAAGTTGCTTAAAGGAATCATCTGTTGATCGGCATTTCTCACATAAGTATTATTTAAAAACCCATCAAAATTGCTGAGGTCTTGGATATTCATTTGCACCAGAACTGGATACATCTGGTCGCCTTCCTGAATATCGGTAATATGCCTGCCGGCTAACATCACACTGATGGTATCGGCCACATCCTGTAAATTCACATTAAGCCCAGCTGCCTGAGGACGTTTAAAAGAAGCGTTATAGACCTGGTTATCAAACTTTAAGGAAGTATTGACGTTGGTCATTCCGGGATAGCTTGAAAAGACCGCCACCAGCTTATCGACAGTTTTCTGTAGGTCCACATAATCGTTAGCAGTAGTCATAAGATGAACTTGTACTGCCGCACCGCTGGTATTGTTACCGTAGTTAATCGGGTCCGGTACTGACACATCAATCAATATGGGGATTTGATTAATCGCCGGCATAAGCTTTTCAATAACCTGGTCGGTGCTAAGGTCGCGATTTTGCCAAGGCTGCATGGTGACAAAATCAGTTCCGCTTCCCGCAAAAATAAAGGAAGCATAGCTTAATATTTCAGGAGTTTGCTGATAAAGGCCTTCTAACTGGCGCATAAAGCCATCGGTATAATCAATGGTAGAGCCAGGCGGGCTTTGGATATTCACATTAAAATAACCGATGTCCTCTTTTGGAATAAAGGATTGGGGCACAGTTAGGTAAACAAAATAACCGAGCATTGCTACAACACATAGGCTCATAACTACAAGCCAGCGCTTTAACAACATGACAGATAAAATTCTTTCATAATGGCTGTTTAAAAAATGGAAGATTTTTCGAAGAGCCAACTCCAGCCGAGATAGCTTTTCATGAGGCATGAGCACTCTTGAGCACATCATGGGCGACAAAGTCAGCGCTACAAATCCTGAAATTAATACGGCTCCCGCCAAAGTAAAGGCGAACTCTCTGAATACAGTCGCTGAGAATCCAGGGATAAAGCCTGTTGGCGCGTAAACGGCCGCCAGAGTTAAGGTCATAGCAATAACTGAAAAACCGATTTCCTTGCTTCCTGTAAAGGCAGCCTCCATAGGCTTTAGGCCTTCCTCAATATGCCGATGGATATTCTCCAAGACCACAATAGCGTCATCCACCACTAAGCCAATCGCTAAAATAATCGCCAATAAAGTCATGACATTGACTGAAAAACCGCAAATCATCATGACCCCAAATACACCGATCACGCAAACCGGAATGGTAGCGATCGGCACTAAAGCTGCCCTTATGGAGCCTAAGAAAAGGAATACGACAAGCATTACCAGAATAATAGCTTCAAACAAGGTGCTGAAGCTTTCTTGAATGGCCTTTTTCAAGAATATGGACTGGTCATAGGTTACCAGCATTTTCATGCCATCCGGCAGCTTGCTATGCAAATGCGCCAAGACCTCTTTGGCCTCATCCGCTACCACGATAGGGTTCGCGGTATTTAAAGGACGAAGCTCAAGATCGATCCCAGGCTGGGCGTTAATTCGCATAGGAGAATCTTGCAAACTGCTGCTTCCAAGCTCTACATCTGCCACATCTTTTAAGCGGATAATCTGGCCGTTGTTGTCTCGAACAATTAAATTGGCAAACTGCTCAGGAGTATGAAGCTGAGTATTCGCAACAATACTGTGGGTGCGGTCTTTACCCTGAATGGAGCCGCCTGAAAAGTTAATGTTATTGCTTTGCAGAGTATTTTGGATGTCCATGACAGTAACGCCCAAAGCCGCCATTTTTTGGGGGTCTAACCACACTCTCATGGCATATTCATTTGCCCCGTAAATCCAAGCTCCTCCCATACCGGGAAGATTGAGTAAAGTAGGCACCACTGCTTGAGTGATATAATCACGAATCTGAGCCGGGCTAAGCTGGCTGTCCATAAAGCCAATATTTAATACAGGCCGCTCCACCCCGCCTGAGGTGATAACAGCAGGATCGGCATCGGGAGGTAATTTATCGGTAACAGAGGAAACAGCAGTTCGCACATCTCCCATTTCCTTGATCATATTGCTGCCGGGCTCAAAGTTTAAGTAGATATGGCTGTAGTTATAAGTACTCGTTGAGGCAATGGAAGACACGCCATCAACATTGATCAGGGCGTTCTCAAGATAACTTGTGACCTGGCTTTCCATTAAATCAGGACTGGCTCCGTCATAATGTACGCTGACCTGAGCATAAGGTTCATCTACATAGGGAAAATAACGGGTTTCCATATGGGTATAGCCAATATAACCAAATACAATTAAAGCCAAGCTCAATACAGTCGCTAATACCGGGCGTTCTATGCAAATTTCAGAAAGACGCATCTTAATGCCCCGCGGGTTTATTAGCTTTAGGTGTTTGAGCTTTTGTGACTGAAACTGTATTACTGATAATGTTGATTTGGCTGCCGTCAATCAGCTTTTGCTGACCCGCTACCACAATTTGATCACCCGCCTGAATATTGCCGCTAACTTGGGACATATTGTTAGTCAGCTCTCCCACCTGAACATACACTTTTTGAACATGGCTGCCTACCACTTTAAATACATACTGGCCTGCTATATCAGTCATTAAAGCGACATCCGGCACCATTAAAAGCTGACGGTTTGGATTAAGAGTATGCTGAATACTGACAAACATACCAGGCAACAGCAGAAAGTCAGGATTGTCGATATTGGCCTGCAAAGTGATGGTACCGGAATTGGGATCAACCTGGGGCGAAATATAGCTTAAAATTCCTTTAAAATCTTGGTCTGGATAGGCCGATGTTCTTACTGCCACATCTTGACCGATTTCAACTTGGGAACGATAAAACACAGGAACCGAATACTGCACCATTAAAGGTGCTTCTTGTACCAACTGTACCACTACCGTGCCTTTAGGCAAAAAGGCGCCCACGTTATATTGGAAGTCACCTAAAACCCCATCAAATGGAGCGACAAATTTTTTAGCGGCAATCACGTCTTCTTGCTGTGCAACCATGGCTTCGGCTTTTAATAATTGCGCTTTTTGGCTGTCCAACATTTGCGGCGAAATCGCCCCGGAATCTTTAATGGCCAAAATACGGGAATAGGTGGACTGAGCTAGCTGTAGGTCTGCCTGATCAGCATTAAGCTGGGCTACATCCGCTCGTGTATCTAGCTCGGCAACTGTGTCCCCGGCTTTTACTCTCTCACCGTTGTTAAAGTAAATTTTGGAAAGATTACCATCCACTTGGAAACTTAAGCCAATGGATTGAATAGCCTTCATATAACCGACTGCGGTTAATACTTGCGGCACGTTGATCAGGCTGGCTGTGTCCACCATAACGCTGACGGGGGGAGGAACAATCGATTCAGTTGCTTGAGCTTGATTTCGATATTGGGTGAATTCATACATACCCACTGCAATAAGCAGTAGGACAATGATTCCAATAATTACTTTCCCCACATTTTTCAAGGCCACAACCCTCTAAGATAAATAGCTATTGTATTCTAAACTATATCCTTAGAATTGCCAGCCATAAGCCCCTCCCTTTAAAAAAGGGAGGTTGGGAGGGATTTTATAAATCCACCCTAGCCCTCCTTTTTCAAAGGAGGGGACTTATTGTTGTATTTTTTGAGCCGGGGAAAGCTCGGGGGTGACTCCGCGTCTTTCGTCAAAAACGAAGCAGTCTCCTTGATAGTAGGCTTTTCCGCAGCGTTCAAAGTAATTTAAAATGCCGCCTTCCAGCTGATAGACTTCTTTAAATCCTGCTTTGATGGCTACCGGAGAGGCTTTTTCACAGCGAATTCCACCCGTGCAAAACATCACTAAAGGCTTCTCTTTATCAAGCTCAGCCTGTTCAATTCTTTGCGGGAATTCTTTGAACTCTTTTAAATGGAAATCCACCGCATTTTCAAAAGTACCCATTTCAACTTCATAGTCATTGCGGGTATCGATTAAATTGAACTCCTTGCCTTCCTCTAACCATTTTTTCAATTGTTCAGGGGATAAATTAGGGGCGGTAAATTCAGCGGGATTGACCCAGTCAGCTCCAGGCACGAGGCTTTTCTTTAATTTAACGAATATGCGTCTAAAAGGCTGGTTTTCTGATAAGCTTTCTTTAAATTTCATATCAGCAAATCGTGCATCTGAGCGCAAAAAATCCCCAAAAGCATCGATGGCTTCACGGGTTCCTGCCAACATAATATTGGTGCCTTCCGGGCTAAAGACCACCGTCCCCTTTAAGCCAAGCTCAATCAGCTTTTGCTTGAAACTTGCCTGTAACGATTCGATATCGCTCAATTCAACAAATTTGTAGGTAGAAATATTAACAATTTGCATCGCCGCCTCCTTTGGATGGCGGCATTATACCACAAGAGATGCAGGAATCTATTCAGCCTTAAAATACCGATATAAGTATGTCCCATTGCGACCTATTGACATTCCGGTGACCAGACCTGAAATAGCCAGTGCCGTTGGTCCAAACCAACTGGAAGAAGAAGTCCCAGTGGCTTCTACCGCATTAACGGCAAATTCCACAACAAAAATAAGCAGTAACAGCAAAAGCATGCTCCAATCACCGGGAATGCTAATGATGGCTTGGTCACGGTCTACTGTAATTTTGGCATTTCTTTTATGGAGGTAACCCAGGTAAATTCCCAAAGCTATGGCTGCAGCCCAACAGGGACCTGACAGCCAAGTAAGCTCTGGTGAGCCATCTAAGTTATTGAGTGACATTAAAATAAAAATGGCAGGCAATATAAATAAACGCTGAACTTTCATACTGCGCGCGTAGCATTGTTTAATACCGATATAAAGCAGAAAGAGAAATAAGGGATAGACCCATATCGGAATATAAGACCAAGAATTTTGCATCGCTTATCCTTAAACAGTTTTCTTAAGGATAGATTAAACCTTACAAACTGCCAAAACTTGTACTTTAGGAAGCACTCCTGACCTGCATAGCCGTCAATACACTGACATAACTCCAGGTAAGATCTTTGGCGCTGACTTGGTCACCGCTCACCCTATCCACCTGCTCTGAAAAATGCAGACAGTCGTTTTCATTATAACAGTCAGCATAGTCCTTGCTGGTATTGAGAAAAGCATCACCCTGATTGATTAAGTCTTGCCTTAATGCATAAAACTCGGCCGGATTATCAGCTTTTGTCAGGGTCATTCCGCTTCTTAAATTAAACTCAGGGGCTATCTGCCTGAAAAAATAAATATTGTAAGGGGTGATGGTGAGTGCACCTTTGGCCTGTAGCCTATCCGCTACAGTATAGTAAAACTGGGCCATAGCATCCGTGGCAATAAACCAAGGATTACCGTAAAGAAACTGATTTCCATCATATTTATCGCTGACATAACGCCCAAGCATCGGTGCATTGGCATTTTGTAAGTTAACAAAATATAGATTTTCAAACAGAACTCGAGTGAAAAAGGCTGAACTTAGCATTTTGTCGCTATCTGGAGCAAAAGGGTCATCGAGCTTACCGGTATCACCCATCAAAGCCCCTAGCAGCACTGAAATATTCACACTTCCGCCTTTAAATTGCTGCTGTTTTAGGCCTTCTGAATAATAACCTTCCCCAGGGTTCCAATGTTTGCTTAATAGGCTTTCTATGCCTTTTACTTGAGATTGGTAATAGGCTGCAAGCTTGGTATTACCAAGACTTGTTTCATAATCCGCCCCCATTATTAAGGCTTTGCGCTGTACCATTTCAGTGAAAAAGTTCTGGTCCATCGATTCTTCCCACAAACTATAGGAAGGCCTGTTCCAGTTTTTTGCCACAAAATTGAGGTCTTTTTCAATCAAAATTCTCACATTGTCTTGATTGGTATGGGTCCATTGCGGCTCCTTGGCTTGTATAAAGGTATAGTTAATATGCATTAAAGCAATTGCCTGTAAAGCCGGGCCGTCATATTGAGGCCGAGACCATTTCCCATCCCAAATGCTGCCGTTGATATTGTAAATGGGCTCGCCCAAAGTGCTGACTCCGGAATGAATGGGTTTTTGGCCCTGAGTGACATTCACCCAATTAATATAGTTCAGCATGTAGTTTTTTAATTTGGCCTGTTCTTTGTTATTAGGAGCGTGCTGATACAGAGTGGCTACCTCATCCATCACAATGGCGCTGTCCCTGACCCAAGAAAGCATATAGTCCATGCTAAATTCATTTGAAGGAGTAGAAGGAGAAGCAATGACCGCTCCCGCTTTGGATTGCATAAGACTATTAGAAGTGGGTTTGGAAAGAACGTTATTTTGAGTGGCGATATTGTCTAATAAATGAGATTGAATCGTATCAAGCTCATCCTTGGAAAATGGCGGGCTAGCAGCAAATAAGCTCGCCGGAATGAGCAATATTATGATAAGGGCTGTCAAAAAACGATGCAGATACGGTTTCATAGATTACTCCTGAACAGTATCGGTACCCTATCAGGATATCGCTTTTTGGCAGCCTAAGTAAGCTTGTTATTATGGTGCGGGCGCAGGGGCAGGTGCTGCTGTTCCAGCTCCAGCTGCTGCCTCTCTTCCCCACAAACGCCATCCTCCAGCAGCTTTGGCTGCAGCTGCCGCACGCTCAGCGGCCTCCGCACGATAGCCAGGAAGAGACTGTTCAATAAGCATTTTGCCATCTGCCGCCGAAGCACCCAACCTGTCAAAGTTTAATCCAAGCGCTGCTTGAGTGACCGCTGCAAATATCCTGACTTTCATAGTATAGGGATAAGCAATAGCGGCGTTAGAAGTAACAATATTATCCCTTCTTCCAAAATAAAAATGCTCAGGATCGTATCCCTCTAAAGAGTGTTTAGCAAGAATGCATTCAGGCCTTGCATCATTACCTATTCTGTAAATTTTTCTATGAAATATTTTATTATAGGTTCCATAAAGGTTGAGCCTATATGCTAAAGTGGCCGATTTTGGCCAAGCTATAGCCAAATCCGGAAGGTGATGCTGATCTGCATCGTTATTAAAAGCCGGCGGCAAAGGAGGAATTGCTGCTGCAGGGGCGGGAACCACAGGCCCTACCGCAGGAGCAGCCGGGGGCGGAACAACATGAGCGCTGAAGTAAAGTCGGCTTGCTTTTGCTGGCAGCCTTATTGGGAAATAATCGGACTCAAACTGACGTTTATACCATACTTTATCCTCTATCCTTAAATCATGAACAGAATGCAAAGCCTTTCCTGCCCGCTTTTGAAGTTCTTTTCTTATGGTTTCAATTAATTGGGCAATTCTACCCCCATCTGCTATCGCTCTCTTGATTCCACCTGCATTATCTCTTGTATTAAAAACGTCGCTTTTAACTTCAACGAGAGCCTGTGCAAGATAGTCAATAATTTGTTTTAAATATCCATATAAATAAGCAAGTCTAAGATTATGCGGGTCTTGGTCCAGAGCATCAGGATCAGCGCTGCTTTCATCGATAGCTGCTCTCATATCTCTGTGGAAGTCTCTGGTGACATAGCATAATACCGCTTTATTTCTAAGCTCTAATATTTGTGCTATCAGCTGATTTGCTTCATTCACCCCGTTATAAAGATAATTAACTCTATTTAGAGGAATACCGGTATTGAGTAAAATATTGCGATAATCATCTAAGGTATAATCAATAGGAGTAGCAGACTGAGCCAGTCCGTCTGCTAAAAATTTAGCTATCTGGTCATTTAGCTCACCGAGGTCCTTGGGTTGAATATTGGTAATGACTCCAGCTCGAACCCCATCGGTTAAGATAGTGATTTTACCATTAGATTCTTTGAATACCTGGTCAAGTTCATGATGGCCTTTAACTGATAGCTCACCGACTGGATCACCTTTTAACCCAAAAGAAGCGTCTTGAGAAGTTTTCTTGGTCAATTCATGACGATCCATGGTAATTAATGCTACCAATTGTCGACCGACTCGCATTTCCTTAACGTAGCGGTCTCCAAACATGGAATGGAACGACCTCATGTTCGCCTCGCCCACTCCCGCTAGGGCCGCATCTTGGGAAGCTCTGGCAGCTGCAACCGCATTATTCAGATTTGTTTGTGCGGTTGCTTCTATTCCAGTTAGCCTTTGCAGCTCAGCTTGCAGTGGAGCGATTTTTGCATTTTCTACATTATATTTAGTTAATGCCGCTGCTGCTTTGGCCTGAGCCTCTGTAGCTGCTTTAGTCGCCTCGGGAGTTCCCAAATTGCCTGCCGCTTGTTGTGCTGCGGCCGCTAGAGCTGCAGCCTCATTACTTGTATTAAGTAAACTTGCAACTTCAGTCTGTTTATCTGTTAGCTTTTTCTGAGCCGCTGATTTAGCGGCGCTAGCTTCGGTATGCTCTCTTTTTCTTGTTTCTACTGCTTCTAAATCGGCTTCAACTGTACCGACAAGCATACCCAATGCTCTTTTTGCTTCTATGTTCAATGCCGGGACATCTGCAAGAGGTTGAGAAGCGCTCTCAATGTTTCTAACCAATAAAACATAGTATAAAGTTCTGGCATCCACTCGAGTTTCTTTACTGGCCGAAGCCTCTAAAGATAAGCCTAGCTCTTTAATTTTGGTAGTAAGTTCTAAAGACCCGCTTAAAACCCTATGCATTTCAGCAACAGATTCAAAAGCATATAGCCTATATGTACCATGATTTTCAGTTATGTGCCGAGCCGCCCCATCTGCCAATGCAGCCGCCCACGTCACTTCAGGAGCAGCAGCTCCAGCGGCTGGAGCTGGAGCCGGTGCTGGCGCCGGGATTGGGGCAGGGGCTCCCACTGTTCGGAGCGGATTTAATCTAATTGCAATAGATTTTTCTTGCTGATGAATAGAGCTATAGCCTTCGCCTAGAACATTGAGACCGTTCATAAATTCTCCTGGTTTTATTAGTAAGAATTAAACCGTCCATGTTATAGGCTGAATGTTGTAATGCCGCTTTTTTGGTGCCTATCGACAACTCCAAAAAACAAGTACACGGCAAAATTATCATGTAAAATTTTGACTGTCAAACCTCAGAAGACTAACAGAAGAAGCAAACTCCAGCTTGACCTTATATAGAAAAGGCGATAGGAAGTTTGCTCTAAAAAGATAACTGCGTTTATTATCGCCCAGGGGCTTTAATCGCGCTTTCTATCGCTTTTTCAGCTCTTATAAGCGTATTAGTCGTAGCTGTATTAAAGAATGAAAAACAACTACCTGTTTGGGCCTTATTGATAAGCAGCGGGATAAAAGCACAAACCGCGCTTGCTACCGTTAATAAGAAGTTAGCTAGAACGGGCAATACATCCGCGTGCCGGGTAAATTTAGCTTTATTATCAGCGATGACCCTATGGCAATCTGCTTTGAACGCTGCGGCCTTTAACTGACTCATGCGCCCGATTGTCCCTATTGCCTGCTTTTGGTCTCTTTCATAGTCGTCAATTTTTGTATTAATCGCTTCTTCAACCAGTCTTAGTTCATGTGCCTTTTTGGCATAGCCATCCAATCCCAAAGCATTGGATTTATGAGCAATAGCTTCCACTGCCACCCTTAACGAAGCAATTTGGTCTTCTAGCTGTAATAAAGCCTGCTGTTGTTCTACGTGCAAATATTTGGCAACCGCTAAAGCATCCTGGCTGGCACAATTGCGTTCATAAAGCTCTTTTAAAGAAGTAGCATTCACTAGAAGCGGGCCTGTTAAATCACTATAACCCTCGATACCATCCATAAGCCCTTCCAAGGCAGACTCAAAAGGATCAAGCAAAGCTAGGCAATGCTTATTAAAATCTTGAGCGTAGTCTTGATTAAAATTACCCGTGTTTTGGATAAAGACCATTTGCTTGAGAAGATAAACATTAATAGCCTCTTCTAAGTCTAATCGATGGCTATTTGATAAACGCAAATTATTAATAAATGCAAAAATATCAGGCTTAATCGCTTCTCTTGCAAACTTCATTTGATCTAATTGGTGCTTAATCATTGCATGAACTTCTTGAAATGCCGCTTCAAAATTTTCACCATAAGCTTCTGCATCAGCAATCACCAAGCGCAGCAAATCGATAGCATTTGCAATAATTACAGCTTCAGGCCGATGATGATAAGCGATGAGCTCTTTTCTATAACTTTCATAATCTCCAATAAACTCATTCGCTTTAGCAATCCTTTGCTCGAAATTATGCATAGTTCCTCCATAGTTGAGGACCATGTTAGCAAACAAAGCTTAAGATAATATTAAGAAAAGGCCTATTTTCATAAGCCTTTTTGCTACAAACCAATTGATTTATAAAAGATTTTACTTGACCAACAAACTGCTCTTTTAGTTCGTTTTAACACAAACATCAGACCCATTGCCGCCACCCATATAGGCTGGCTCGTAGTAAAATTTATGAAATTCTGTTTGCACATTGCCATGAGCATCTTTGTCATGAGTCACATAAGCAATACCTACTCCACGGTCAGTTTGCGAAGAAGGATCAGTATTTTCAAAATAAATGGCAAGGTCATTACCACTTGCTGCAATCTCTCCCACATACTTAGTACCATCAGATTCTATTAAAAGAACATGATATGCTCCGTAGTTATTTGCAAAATCACTGTTTTTGGCATCCAAAGTTAAAGTCAGCTTGCCATTGCTATAAGCTCCATCATGACTATCGTAGCCTGAGCACATATAATTACCAGACAAGCCAAGTTTATCTGCGCTGGCAGCAAAGCTCATACCATAAAAAACCGTACTCAACACACATATACTTAGTAGACTTTTAAGCATTTTTTAGTTCCTCATTTAGATCATTGGCAAGCCTGACTGATCGATATTAAACCAAAGCAGTTAGATGGTCAATATGAGGGAATGCGGATCATTAATACCCATAATTATACTCATAAATAGCGCTTTCTTAGCCTAGCACTTCTTGCCGATAACTCATTAAATCATTATTGACCGTTATGGCTTAATTCTTCCAAATAGAGGTAAATCACAGGAGTAATGTAAAGTGTCAGGAACTGAGACAGCAAAAGCCCACCCACAACAGCTACCCCTAGCGGTCTTAAGACTTCCGAGCCTGTACCAAAAGCCAAAGCAATCGGCAATGCGCCCAAAACCGCAGCACAAGTGGTCATCATAATCGGTCTAAAGCGCACCAAGCAGGCCTGATAAATCGCTTGTTCAGGGCTAAGCTTTTGCTCACGCTGGGCCGCTAAGGCAAAGTCAATCATCATAATGGCATTTTTCTTCACAATACCAATCAACATAATAATGCCGATAAATCCATATAAATCCAATTGAATATGAAACAGCAATAAAGCCAATAGAGCACCAATAGCAGCAGCTGGCAAACCTGAAACTATGGTTAAAGGATGGATAAAGCTTTCATACAATATACCAAGTACAATATAGATCACCACTATTGACAAAATAATCAGCAAAGCCATGCCTTGCATTGAAGACTGGAATACCTGGGCCGTTCCCTGGAAGCTACCGGTTAAAGTTGCAGGAGGCTGAAGTTGATTGTTCACCCCATTAATTTCTGAAACCGCATCACTTAAGGAATAACCCGGCCTTAAGTTAAAAGAAATGGTGGCTGCGGGAAGCTGGTCTTGATGGTTAATGGTTAAAGCCTCGCTTCCTAAACTCAAGGTCGATACCGCAGATAGTGGCACTAATTTATTGTTACTGGAACGAACATAAAGCTGGGACAACACATCAGGGTTTTGTTGCAACTGCGGCAATACTTCCATAATCACATCATAAGTGGTGACTGGCGCATAAATGGTTGAAATTTGCTGTGAAGAAAAAGCCTCACCCAAAGTGGTCTCAATGGCATTGGCAGTTACCCCTAAGGCCCCTGCTTTATTTCGGTCAATGCTGACCTGGATTTTAGGGCTGCTCATTTGCATATCACTCGTGACATCCTGCAATGCAGGGAGTCCAGCAAATTGAGCTTGAAGCTGAGCCGTCCAGTTACTCAGCTCATTGAGATCAGAGTCCTGCAAAGTATATTGATAAGTGCTTTTGCTCGATCTTCCTCCCACCTGAATAGGGGAAACGTTTTGTAAATAAACATTAAAGCCCGGTACATTGCTTATTTTTGGGCGAAGCTCTTGAATAACTTGATCTGCAGTCATCGAGCGTTGAGATGTAGGTTTTAATCGAATAAAAATCCGTCCCGTGTTTGAAGTCGAGCTTGCACCTCCCGCCCCTACGCTGGACATCACCCCGGCAACATTGGGGTCTTGCTGAATAATATTGGCAATCGTTTGCTGTTTTTGTGCCATGGCGGCAAAGCCTGTGCCAGGATCAGCTTCGGTAAATGCCATTAGCTGCCCTATATCCTGGCTTGGGAGAAAGCCTTTAGGAATAATGCTAAATAGGATGCCCACCCCAATAATGCTTGCACCTAATACCGCCAAGACAAAACGTCGATGGCCAAGCGCCCATTGCAAACTTCGCTCATAGGCCTCTAGTAATCGCTTAAACCAACGTTCGCTTGTTTCAGCCCAGCGAGGCTGGTTATGCATAGAAGCTGGCTTTAGAAAACGGCTACATAGCATAGGCGTTAAAGTTACGGAAATTAAGCCTGAAATGACAATCACCACACAGGTAGTCACCGCAAACTCATGAAACAATTTGCCGATAATGCCGCTCATAAACAGCAAAGGAATAAAGACCGCTGTTAAAGACAAAGTCATTGAAATAATGGTAAAGCCGATTTCCTTGGAACCCTTTAAAGCCGCATCCAATGGCGACTCTCCTAGCTCAATATGTCGCATAATGTTTTCTAGCATGACGATGGCATCATCGACAATAAAGCCCACGGTCAAAGTAAGCGCCATAAGAGAAATAGTATCCAGGCTAAAGTCTAAAAATGCCATAATGGCAAAAGTGCCGATAATCGATAGAGGCAAAGCAATGCTTGGAATAATGGTCGCGCTGGCCGTCCTTAAAAATACAAAAATCACTAACACCACTAAGATGGCCGCGATAATCAACGTCACCTCTACATCAATCACCGCAGCGTGAATAGAGGGGGAGCGGTCATAAATGGTATCGATTTTAATGCTTTGAGGTAACTGGTCTTCAAAGCCGGGCAAGAGTTGCTTAATTCCCTGCACTACCTGCAAAGTATTGGTTCCGGGTTGGCGCTGGATCGCTAAAACAATGGCTCTGGTATTGTTGTACCAACTTGCTACCTGATTGTTTTCAACGCTATCAACCACTTGACCTAAGTTTTTCAGATAAACAGGCGCACCATTGCGATAGGCTACCACAACATCCTGGTAGGAGTCGGCATTACTTAATTGGCCATCAGCCTGCACAAATACAGACTGCTCATCTCCATTTAATGAGCCGGTTGGCAGATTGACGTTATTATTGTTCACCGCTGAATTGACATCATCCAGGCTTAAATTAGCGCTAGCTAAACGCCTAGGATCTACCTGGACCCGAACCGCATATTTTTGAGAACCGTAAATATTAACCTGTGCTACCCCATCAACCATCGAAATGCGCTGGGCCAATAAAGTTTCAGCGTAATAGTCTACGGTGGACAAAGGCAAGGTGGGCGAACTAACCGCCAAATACAGAATGGGCGCATCGGCCGGGTTAACCTTTTTGAAACTCGGTAAGGTTGTCATGTTATCCGGCAGCTGCTTATTCGCCAAAGAAATGGCGGACTGCACATCTAAAGCGGCTGAGTCGATATCTCGATTTAAATTAAACTGCAAGGTAATTTGAGTTTTACCTTGAGAGCTTGAAGAGGTCATCGTATCGATGCCGGGAATACTGGAAAACTGTTCTTCTAATGGAGTCGCTACCGCGCTCGCCATAGTTTGAGGATCTGCCCCGGATAAACTTGCGCTCACCATAATGGTGGGATAGTCCACATTAGGCAAATCGCTAACAGGAAGCTCTTGATAACCAAATAGACCAAACAATAATACGCCCACCATTAACAAGGTGGTCATAACGGGTCGACGGATAAAAGGCGCGCAAAAATTCATTTTCAAGACCCGGATGCAGGAGCAGGAGTGGGTACCACACTAACAGAGCTGCCGTTCCTTAATCGCAATTGCCCGTCAAGCACAACCTGTTGGCCTGCCTGTAATCCTTGTAAAACCACGGTATCATTCCCAACCATTGGGCCGGTTTGAATATTTTGATAGCTTACAGTGGAATCTGCATTAATTACATAAACATAGGAGCCATTTTGCCCAGCCTGAATAGCATTGTTTGGAACAATTAAAGCATGAGGTAAAACAGTGGTAGGTAAAGTGACGTTAACAAATTCGCCCGGCCATAGGCTATGATCCATATTCGCAAAAGTAGCTTTAAGTTGAATGGTGCCCGTGCTGGAGTCGACCGTATTATCAATAAAGCTTAACTTGCCCTGTACTGTTTTGCCTTCAACATCAGCAGCCACCGTAATAGCTGACTTGGCATTTTGAGTCTGAATCGCCCCCAAATATTGCTGAGGAATTGAAAAACTCACGTAAATCGGCTCGATTTGAGTAATCGTAACCAAAGCTGTGCCATTGGCTACTTGAATAATATTGCCAGGGTAAACCTGCAAACTTCCCGTATGCCCATCGATAGGAGATTGAATGCTGGTATAAGCAAGCTGCAACTTTGCAGTATTAATCGCCGCTTTATCGGCATCCACCGTGGCTTGAGCGGCTTTTTGATTCGCCACTAACTGATCAAAATCCTGCCCGGCTATATAGCCTTTTTTAACAAGCGGTGCATTGCGCTTAACCTGAAGCTGCGCGTTCTCAAGATTAGCCTGGTCATGGGCCAAATTGGCTTTGGCTTGATCTAAATCTGCCTCAAATGGCCTCGGATCAATTAAAAACAGCAACTGGCCTTTTTTAACGTAGTCACCTTCTTTAAAGCCTACTTTAATTAGTTGGCCTGCAACCATGGACTGAATCGAAACTGTAGAATAAGCCTGCACCGTTCCGATGGCCTGCACAGGCAAGGGCAAGTCCTCTTCTATTACTTTGCTAGCGGTTACTTTAATGGGGGTACTTTTGGCAACGACTGCTTTTTGAGAAGAACTGAAATCACCGCTGAAATAAGCATATCCCAATGCAGCTGCTAATACGCATATTCCCGCTATGATGATTTTGTTTTTCTTGGACACCCTGACTTATCCCTAAAGCAACGTCATTGCTGATATTGCATTATAGACTTCGATAAAAAAAAATCAGCTTAAATTTTTTGCTGTTCTATAAGTTTATTCTTTGATAATCAAGCGATGTTGAAGCCATTTTAAAAAAAATGGCGTCCCCACGGGGAATCGAACCCCGGTTACCGCCGTGAAAGGGCGATGTCCTAACCGCTAGACGATGGGGACTAGCTATCTCAAAGTTTTTACAACTGGTGGAGCTAAGCGGGATCGAACCGCTGACCTCTTGCATGCCATGCAAGCGCTCTCCCAGCTGAGCTATAGCCCCTTGAGGTGACGCGCATTATCGCAGGGAGAAATTGTGGCGTCAAGAATATATGGATTCCCGCTTCCACGGGAATGACAACTAAGCTGCAGCAGCGCGGTTGCGAATATAGACCAAAGCCTTTTCAATCCTAGCCAAAGCCCTAGCCTTGCCGATTAACTTTAAGGTGATATCAATCCCGGGAGAATTGCTAGAACCTGTTATAGCGACCCTTAGCGGCATGCCGATTTTGCCCATACCGATATTTAAAGCCTGGGCAGTCGATTCAATCACCTGATGTAGCGAAGCCTCATCCCAGCTTTGCAATTCATTTAAAGCCTGATAAGTCTTTTCTAATGGCTCTAAAGCTACCGGGCGCAAATGGTCTTTGGCGGCTTTTTCATCGAACTGCTCAAATTCCTGATAGAAGTATTTTGATTTTTCGACCATTTCAGCCAGGGTGTGAACCCGGTCCGCCATCACTGGAATTAAAGCTTCTAAGCTTGGGCCTTGAGCATAATCCACTCCCTGGTAATTCATCTGCCATTCTAAAGCCTTGGTCACCTCGCTAAGCGGCATGGATTTAATATAATGCTGGTTGAGCCAATTTAACTTTTCGGTATTAAAAGCTGCAGCGGAAGCACTGACCTGATTTAAATCAAAGTACTGGATCATTTCATCTCGGCTAAAAATTTCCTGATCTCCGTGAGACCAGCCTAGTCTCACAAGGTAGTTCAACATAGCTTGCGGCAGATAGCCTGCATCACGATACTGCATCACGCTTACCGCACCATGTCGCTTGGAAAGTTTTTTGCCGTCATCTCCCAAAATCATGGAAACATGCGCATATTGAGGCAGCGGCGCCCCCAGGGCTTGTAAAATATTAATCTGCCTTGGAGTATTGTTAACGTGATCATCCCCTCTTACCACCTGGGTAATTTTCATATCAAAGTCATCGACGACTACCGTGAAATTATAAGTAGGCGAGCCATCGCTTCGCATAATAATCAAGTCATCCAGCTCTTCGTTTTGGAATTCAATTCGTCCTTTGACCAAATCGTCCCAAGCGACCACCCCAGTGACTGGATTGTTAAAGCGGATTACATAAGGCTCGCTGGAATGAGGCAAATTTTTACCGCGGCAATGCCCGTCATATCGGGGCTTTTCTTTATTAGTCATTTGCTGCTCACGCAGGGCTTCTAAGCGTTCTTTAGAGCAAGTGCATCGATAGGCTTTGCCCTCATTCAGCAATTGCTGAGCGACTTCGCGGTATCGGTCAAATCGTTTGGTTTGATAAAACGGACCTTCATCATATTCCAAACCCAGCCATTGCATGCCTTCCAAAATAGCCTGCACAGCCTCGGGAGTGGAGCGCTCAAGATCGGTGTCCTCTATTCGCAAAATAAAAGTACCTTGGTTTCTTCTTGCAACCAAATAAGAATAAAGTGCAGTGCGGGCCCCTCCTACGTGAAGGTAGCCGGTGGGGCTTGGAGCAAATCGAGTGCGTGTCATAGGTTTATCCATTTTAAAAATTAAGCTGATTATAAGGCAGAGATGCTTAGAAGTCAGCTAGAAACCCTCCTAATCTGCATTCTTCAAAGAGAGGAACGTAAGGCGTTGTTGGCCCATTTCATATTGAGGTGGATAAAGCAGGATCTCAGCTCCGGCAATAGATAAAATTTCCACTTTTTTGAGATTATCTGAAACTAAGCGCCAGTTATAATCTGTATTCTGGGGGCTGAATTCAAGCTCAGTTTGCTCGGGAGCTTTTCCAAACAAAGGACCTGGCAAACTTTGACCTGTAAGGCGATCTAAGGCGCCGATTTTAAGTTGATTAAAGCCACTATCTTTTATGTACCACAGCCGTTTTCCTTCCAGAAAAAAACTGGCTAGATGAGATATTTTAGCCTGCCACAGCTGCTTAACTTTGGCTGTCACTTGCCAAGCTTCAATACCTTTTTGAGTCGCAACATAAAGCTCAACTTCATCATTGCTTGATAATCCAGCCCACAACGGAATACTCAGCAGCGGCCATTCAGACAGTTTTGCCACTGTGGTCAAACGCCACTGGCTGGGTATTACATGTAAATCGATGAAATCAATATGACCTTGGTTATCGATGAGATAAAGCCGATCGGCATAATGCAGCTGAGTAGAATCAACCAATAAGGGTTGGCTAATGTAAGAAATCGTTTTAGGTAATAAAATTGCTTTCCCATTAAATTCCAAACGCAAAGGCCTATGCTGAACCTTTAATTGATAAAACTTCCCATCTTTTGCCAAAAATCTTTGTATGGCTGGAACATAAAATTGATTGGCTAGCCTTTGCCACCACATCGCTTTTACTATAAGTGAATCGGCTCTTACAATAATTTGAACGATATCGACTCCGCCATGATCAGAGTAATTGAGAGAGTTGGGAACATGCGCAATCAGATGAACATTGGGGCCTGCTAGGCCATTTTTGGCAATATTCATTTCAGCTGCAAATAAATTTCGATAAGCGGACTGTTCCAGCGCCATCCTCTCTAACAGATTGCGAGCAAAATAAGCTTCCAACTTGCTCTGGCTTATAGAAGCCAAAGCCAATATGCTAAGAAGCATGCTTAGTAAAAGCATGGAAACAAATATAAAGCCCTCCTGTTTCATGGGTAACTTAGCATTACGCTGCTCTCCTTTGATAAGTCAGCGCCCTCATTCTCAACTTTTACATCGGCCTCTATAGCATGAGGAAGGGCGTTTAATTTAAGCCCTGTCACATCAGGAACAAGCTCGTGACGAACTCCTTGGCTATCCTGCATATACAAAGCTTTAATAAGCTTGCCATTGGCATCTTTTCGTAAAGTTTTGCCGATGTAATAGGCCTCAAATTCAAATTTCCCGACAAAACTACCTTTTTTAAAACCAAAACCAAGCGGAGACTCAAGCTCAATATGATTGCGGCTGACTTCAATAACTTTATCACTGAGCAAATGCTGGCAATCTGAAACGACTAGCACCCTGCCTGCTTTGATTTTAAAGCCCTTAGGCAGGCTAAGGCTTTGAGCATTTTTTACGACTACCTGGTCTAAGCGAGCTTCTTGTGTAAGCCCTCTTACCATCAGTACATCCGTATTTTCAATTGCCTGCCCGGAACCCGCCTTGTCTAAACCCAAGCCCTGAACTTGATCAATGTTAAAAATCTGAACTGAAGTCCCTTGGCTAAACCAGACTCTTCCCGCTGCATCTTTGGCCAGATTTTTAAAAGAAAGCAAACTCCCAACCTGCCCGCAACTTGCCACGCCTGAGCTTCCAACCGCCTCCCTTAGCTCATACTCAACGATTAAAAGGTTTTGCATCAGCTCATTTTTAGCAAGCTGATAGTGCATTTCTGCTTTGGCTAGGCTTAACAACTTAAAAGCAGCCATGATAAGAAATAGACTTAAGCTTAATGCCAACATAAACTCAACGAGGCTTTCACCAGTTTGATATCGGTACCGCATAACTAAGTCCCGTACTTGCTTTAGAAACAGGGTCAAACCAACTTAGCTGTATTAATAATTCATTTGCCTTTTTAATTAAGCTTGCCTTTCCTTGCGGTAATTTTTTAGCAACGGCTTCCTGCCACTGTGTAAGAAATTGATTATTACCCGATTTAATTGCAGCAACCGCATATTCGACTTCTATAGCAGCCTGCATTTGCAAGTGACTAGCCTGTGCTTGCCGCTCGCTTTGGGTTTGTACTTTTATGGCTACCAGCATGCTTAGGGAAAAAATCATTAAAGCCAGCAGCACTTCGATCAGTGAAAAGCCAAGTTGTTTCATTCGCTTGATTTGGTCAAATAATAATCAGATTAGCATCTTGCCCATATTTTTTCAAGCAAGCATAGCTAAGAATAGCTTTACTCATTTTAATCAAGGATCTAAACAATATTGAGAAAAAATTTCTTTAACCACATCCAATTGCTCAGACAAAATACCATGCCCGCTTTTTTCTATGCTGATGAATGAAACTTCTGTGCCATTTGATCTTATAGCTTGGCCTAGAACCTGGCTTTCACTGTTAAGTGAAAATTGATCTTCTACCGGTGAAATAATCACGGCAGGGATATGGATATCTTTGGCCCAGGTGCTTGAGTCAAAAGCTTTGAGAGCCGCTAACTGTCTGCGTTGATCAGCAATTTTTTGTGGGCAAGCTTCCAGTGCAGGCATAAATGCTGTTCTAAATTGCTCTTGGGTTATTGATCTTTTAAAATCAACACCAAACACAGTCTCATATACTAAATCACAGTATGTAGCCAAATCGCCTGTCTCTCTTAAGTTACATAGGCTTTCACAATTTTTTTGTGCAGTTTCGTTAAATTTCATAACAGGACTTAGTAGAATTAATTTTCTTATGCTTTCTGGATAGTCGTGTGCAAGCTTTTGGGCAATACCACAACCCATTGCAAAGCCTGCAATTATTGGATTTTCTAAGCTTAAGCTATCCATTAAGCTCTTAATATTAGCTGCCATAGCCTCAACAGTTAATGGTAGGCCACTATCTTTAGTTTTTCCTATCCCTTGGTTGTCAAAAATTAATACTTGGCAATCACTTGCCATGCTTTCAGCGATAGGCCGCCAAAGGTTAATATCCCCTGTATATCCGGCAATAAAAACGAGGGTAAATTGATTCTTTTTTTCCCCAAACAGTTCGTAGTAAAAAGACACATCTGCAATTTTTTGATATGGCACAAAGCCCCCTTAAAACAATATAACAACACTGTCTGATGAAATAATAATCAGATCAGCATCTTGCCCATATTTTTTCAAGCAAGCGCAGCAATGAGAAAAAACTTTCGCGAACAGGATTTTTTGAAAACTGGCGATAAGCTCGACTAATGTAAACACAGCGAGTGCCGGCAATCAATGTAGCTAAAATGCCGGTTAATAAGCGGTCATCGACCAAAGCGATTTCCTGAGGCTGCATTCCTGACTGCTCAATAATTTTGTTCATGCCGTCAGGATAAGGTTTTTTGCGAACCCCTGAAATCCAATGGATTCCTGGATGATGTTGTTTAAAATACATTTCACGGGAAACCAAGGGTTTATTGGATAAAATATAAATATGGTTCGCCCCAAAACTTGTAACACAGTGATCTAGCCAAATTTTGACTTCCGGCAAAGGCTCTAAAAAACCATGAGGCGACAATACTCCATCAAAATCTAAGGCGATCACTTTAATGCCATGGTCTTGGAGTATTTTGATATCAATATCAATAATTCTGGGGGCTTGCCATATATTGGAACGAAAAATGGATTTCAATTGAGCACGATAGCGCGCCATCTGCTTTAGTGTGTATAAAGACCTGTTCCACATTATGCCATTGCCCTTGCTGCCAAAATGCCCAAATAAGTAGCTAATAAGCAGGTTAGCAGACTCAACAGAATATAGCCAAAAGCCCTTAGCAACATGCCTTGTTCAAAAAAGTTGACTACGTCCAGGCTGAAACTTGAAAAAGTGGTAAACCCGCCAAGGACTCCCACCATAATTGCTGCCCGCCACATTAAATGGGTCGAGCCAAATTTGCTCACCAGCCAAATACTAAAAAAGCCAATAAAAAAACAGCCTATAATATTGACGCTTAAAATCCCATAAGGAAAATTTCTTGGGCCATAGGCGTAAAAAAGTTCAGCCAGCCAATAGCGCAAGACCGAGCCTAATGCCCCTCCCAATGCAACTAATAAGGCATTCACTGAGCCTTCCATTCCTGCATTAAGGATTGCGCCAATTTTTTACCGGCTGCAAAGTCGTTTTTACCAGTCCCCAATTTTGGAATTTCGGCCACTTTAAAATAATGCTGCGGCTTCATTAGGTTCAACATATCCGAGTGCAGGACTTTTTGCTGAAGATCGCGCTCTTCAATCTCTCCTGCATACATCAATATTACCTGCTCACCCTTTTTATTATCAGGCAAGGCTACTGCTAACAACTCGATTTCAGGCATATTGAGAATTAAGGCAATCTGCCCTTCTACTGCGCTTAGGCTGACCATTTCCCCGCCTAGTTTCGCAAAACGTGAGTAACGGTCTAAGATGGTTAAGAAGCCGTTATGATCAAGTCTGCCTTTGTCTCCCGTCTTATACCAACGTATTCCCTGGCTCTCAGCAATGACAGAGGCGGTTTTTTCTGGGTCATTGAGGTAGCCCTTCATCACATTAACGCCACCGACCATAATCAATCCTGAAGCACCCACCGGCAAAGTTTCTTCGGACTCTGGATCAACAATCTTAATCAAGCAGCCTGCAATAGGCATGCCCACTGTTCCGATTTTATGACGAATCTCATGGGGTGTATCGGGCTTATTGGCGCTAACCACCGGGCTTAGTTCGGTCGTGCCATAGCCTTCATAAATCATTTTCTTAAATCTTTCTTCAAACAAGACCCTAACCTCAGGCAATAATCTCTCAGCCCCGGCGATCACATAGCGCAGAGAATCGAACATATCAGGAGTGAGATTACGGCTCTTAGCATACAGTCTGAAAAAGGTAGAAGTTCCGCATAATAAGGTTACTTGGTGCTTTTGCACCATCTGACCGATAATGACTCCATCTCTTGGATCTGGATGACAGACCAGATGAATCCCCTCTATCAAAGGTAAGAGCGTGGTCGCCGTCAATCCAAATGCATGGAAAATCGGCAAAGTCCCAAGCATTTTATCATGGGTCCTGATTTCTATAGCTTGAGCAGCCTGCTTGGCATTTCCAATAATATTAAGATGGGTAAGCTCAATTCCCTTAGGCTTGCCCTCACTTCCGCTACTAAATAATACCGCTGCGGTTCGCTCTGAAGGTAAGGCAGAAAGTGCATAGCGCTTTAGCAAAGCAAAAGGCAAAACTTTAGCTAGCACTAAGTTTTTCAGCAAAGTAGGCTTCTTCATACCGGCTTTGATGTCTTCCAAATAAATGACTTTAAGCTTGCCCAGCAAGCCATCGACGGGGAAGCCTTTTTTCTCAAGGTTTTCAACAAATTTACGAGAAGTGACTATGGACTGGATTCCTGCTTGTTCCACCGCGCTTTCTAAAGCACTTTCTGAAGCGGTGTAGTTTAGATTTACCAGGGTTTTACCTAATGAATACAAGCTCAAAGTAGTAACAATCGCTGCAACACTAGGAGGCAATAAACAACCCACGCTCATTTGCTTTTTGAGTAAAGGGTTAAGCTTTTCTCGCATTGACATCACACCCACAATCAGTCGATGGTGAGTCAAATTCGCTCCAGTTGAATCGGTGACACTTAAGCGGTTTCCTCCCGCTTTGGCTTGCCTTAACCATAGCTCAGGAATAGAAGGTAAGTTTTTAGTATAGGCCTCCCAGCTTAAAGCCTCTAATAATCTTATTTCGCTTAAATCTCTTAAATTATCAGGCGCAGGATGCAAGCTTAATTGCATCCATTGATGGACTACATGAGCAGAAGGCACGGATAGATCAAAAGTAGATCCGCATAAATAAGCCACCAATCTTGGCAAGGTCTTATCCAATTGCAGGCGCTGATAGTATCGCCAGCTTACAATCACAATGCCGGGAGGGGTTTCTTTGGTTCTTGAAGCAGATTGAATGCTTAAACCCGCTTTTTTCATTAAGCTTCTCAAAATAAAGCTTGGGACCTTATCGTCACTAATATAGGTCACAGGTAAATAAGTTAAGCGTTTAATTAATAGCGCAAATAGGAAATGATCTTCTGGAATAACAATCAGGCATGGGCCCGAAGGTAAAACCTTAGAACCTTCGTAATAGAGGTGATAACGGCGCTTTTCCAAGCGTGAAAATACCCAAAAAAGGGTACGATGCGGCCACCATGACCAGCACGCATAAACAAATAATATCGTCAATAAAAGTAAAACTAATACTGTCATACTACGTTTCGTTAAAGTTCAAAGAGTGATATCTCAGCATAGACCGGCATCCTATGCAAGCCTTAGCTGATAAAATTACTATTGAGACTAGCAGTCCAGCTCCCAGAATGCTAGAATGGGGTCAATTTATCAAGTGAAATCACCCGAGGAAACATGATGAAACCATTGGCTAATCTACCTTCCTTAGCAAGCATGAATTATTGCGCACCCATTGCCGATCTTAATGCCTATATTAAGTTTGCTAATAGCATTCCTATGCTGGAAGAGGAAGAAGAAAAGCAACTCGCTCTAAGATTGAAACTGCATCAAGACTTAGAAGCCGCACAACGTCTCGTTTTATCGCACTTACGTTTTGTTATCAAAATTGCGCGTGGTTTTGCCGGATATGGCCTATCTGAGGCCGACCTGATTCAAGAAGGTAATATCGGCTTGATGAAAGCAGTGAAACGCTTTAACCCAGATATGGGCGTGCGCCTGGTCTCCTTTGCTGTGCATTGGATTAAGGCCGAAATCCACGACTTTATTATTCGCAACTGGAAAATCGTTAAAATCGCCACCACCAAAGCTCAGCGCAAACTGTTCTTCAATCTGCGTAACAGCAAAAAGCGTTTGGGTTGGTTTAATAAAACAGAAATCCAAGAAGTTGCTAAAGATTTAAAAGTGAAACCTTCTGAAGTCATGGAAATGGAACAAAGGCTAAGCGCTCAAGATATCGCTTTTGATGCGCCGGAAGAATCTGAGGCTGAAGATGAGCAGGTTTATGCCCCAGCTTTATATTTAGAAGCCCCCAATGCCAGCCCCGAAAATCAGATCAGCGCTGAGGAATCACAAGATCGTGATCACAATCAGCTTCACGAAGCTTTAGAAAAGCTGGATGACCGCAGCCGCGATATTTTAAATGCACGCTGGCTTAACGAAAACAAGGCCACTTTGCAAGAACTGGCTGATAGATACTCGGTTTCAGCAGAAAGAATTCGCCAGCTAGAAAACCAGGCTCTAAAACATCTCAAACAAGCTATAGCTGCTTAGCGTTTTATGAAGGATAGCCGCTATGGCTGAGTTTTTTGGCACCACTTTAGTAATATTGCTTATGTCTATTTCCCCAGGTCCCGATTTCGCCATGGTGACCAAAAACTCACTGCTATATTCGAGAAAAGCGGGGATTTTTACGGCACTTGGGGTTTCCTGTAGCCTATTAATTCATGCTAGTTACTGCATTCTGGGCTTAGCCATTGTTATTTCAAAATCTCTGCTGGCTTTTAGCATTATTAAGTACGTAGGTGCTGCCTACTTGGCTTATATTGGAATCAAAGCAATTCTCACTAAGCGCCAGACAAACGACTTAGCGGAAGAAAGCAGTAGCAGTGAACTCTCTTCGACTCAGGCATTTCGACAAGGCTTGCTATGCAACCTGCTTAACCCCAAAGCAATCTTATTCATGCTGGCACTGTTCACGGTAATCGTTAAACCGTCCACAGGCTTGCCAGTTCAGGCGGCTTACGGCTTGGAAATGGGCCTGATCGCTTTTAGCTGGTTCACTGCCCTATCTATTATGATCAGCCACCCTTACATCAGGACTGCTCTTAATAAAGTGCAGTATTACGTGACTAAGCTAATTGGAGCAGTTTTGGTAGGCTTTGCTATATCCATTGCCAAACTACATCAAAATATAGGCCTTTAAGGCAGTACCTTAGGTTGAATGAAGCAGCCCTTGTATTATTATTTGCTCATGGTCGCAAGCGCTTGGGAAAATAAGACTCAAGCTTATAGATCTGAAGGATGCCGCAAGGGATGCGGCATGAGGCATACAAGATCAGGGACGTCTGTTATGCCTCATCTTAAGCTTGCGTGAAATTTTTACAAGAACAAGCTTGCGCAGAGTAACGAAATGATACAAGGGCTGATATCAATCAATTCAAACTGAGCGAGCCGCTTTTAACTATCTGAGACCTCAGAGTCTGTATCCTCAGATGCGACAGGCTTTAGCTCATCCAGTCTTTTCATAATATCCTGCATTAGCTCTTGAGTTCCCTCTGATTTCAATGCTGAAATAAGATAAATTGGACCTTTCCACTTTAATCTTTTTATCACATCTTTCTTAAGAGCGGCCTGCTGCTCAGTATCCAGCATGTCAACTTTATTTAATACAAGCCAACGCTCACGCTCAGCCAGTTCAGGACTATAGCGCTTTAGCTCTTCTACAATGGTTTTAATATTCTCAACGATGTCGCTGCTATCAAAAGGTGCTGAGTCTACTAAATGCAAAATCACTCGGGTTCGGGATAAGTGCCTTAAAAACTGAATACCCAGTCCCGCTCCTTCTGCTGCCCCTTCAATCACCCCAGGAATATCAGCCATGACAAAGCTCTGATGCTCGCCTACCCTGACCACCCCTAAATTAGGATACATAGTGGTAAAAGGATAGTCGGCCACTTTAGGGCGGGCAGCCGAAACTGCTCTAATCAAACTCGACTTTCCGGCATTGGGCAGGCCCAATAGACCCACATCAGCCAAAAGCTTAAGCTCCATTCTGAGTTCACGCATCTCGCCTGGTTCACCAGGGGTAAATTGTCTTGGTGCTCTATTGGTACTGCTCTTAAACCTTAAATTGCCTAGACCGTGAAAACCGCCGCGGGCTACCAGCAGTCTTTGCTTATCTTTTACCACTTCACCAATGCACTCACCTGTGCCATTATCATAAATGATCGTGCCGATAGGTACGGATAAAATTAAATCTTCTCCAGATTTTCCGGTGCAATTTGCTCCCATGCCTTTTCCGCCATGTTGAGCCTGAAATTGGCGGGTATAACGGTAATCCACCAGGGTATTGATATTAAGATTGGCTTGTACATAAATGCTGCCGCCATCTCCTCCATCTCCTCCATCTGGGCCGCCAAATGGGATAAATTTTTCGCGACGAAAGCTGCAAGCGCCGTTACCACCTTTGCCTGCTTCTACAGAGATTTTGACTTCGTCTACAAATTTCACTGGAGTACTTCCCTTTAAATGAAAAAAGCCTCAGAGAGGCTTTCTTTTATTCGTTTATTAAACTTATTACTGTACTGCAACCGGCTTAATGTTTACATAAGTACGGCTTTGTGGGCCTTTTTGTACAAATTCAACAGTGCCGTTTTCGGTTGCAAACAGAGTATGGTCAGTGCCGCAGCCAACGTTCTCACCGGCATGCCATCTTGTACCGCGTTGACGAAGGATAATGGTTCCAGCAGTAACTAGCTCACCGCCAAATCTTTTTACACCTAATCGTTTGGAATGGGAATCGCGTCCGTTTCGGGTACTACCACCCGCTTTCTTGTGTGCCATGTTTGCTTCTCCTCAATTACTCTTCAGCTTTCGCTTTGCTAGCTTTTTTAGCTGTAGTGGTTTTCTTAGCTGAATCAGTCTTAGCGTTGTCGCCAATTCCGGTAATTTTAACCGAAGTATAATATTGGCGATGGCCCATATGTTTCATATGGTGCTTACGACGACGGAATTTGATAATGTTAATCTTATCACCGCGGGTTTGAGATACGATCTCACCGCTTACTTTAGCGCCTTCGATTAAAGGTGCGCCTAACTGCAAATCGCCATTATTGGCAATCAATAGTACTTCATTGAATACTACTGTTTCACCAATGCCTTGTTCAATTTTTTCGAGCTTGACGATATCGCCTTCTTTAACTTTATGCTGCTTACCGCCGCTTACAATCACCGCGTACATCTTGATGTTCTCCAGTTTTCGCGAACTTATTTAAATTTCAAAGAGCGCAAATTGTATTAGAAATATTGCGCCTGTACAAGTGTTTTTTTATGCCTTTTTTTAGAAAACCAGCTGCATTACAGCAAAAAACCTGGTAAAACTGACATTACTGTAGAGTTAATATTGGAATATAACATTAAGAATAGCCAATATCTTACAAGAAAATAGCAGATTGTCCACTAGTTCTTAAGTTGGACTTAAGCTTAAATAGGCACATTGGATAGACAGTACAGCTACACCACGGAAGGAGATAGTGATGAAAGGTCCAGAATTATACAAAGCACTCAAAGAACTACTCGCAGAAATTGAAACCGCGCGTGAAAGAAGAGAAGAATTGCAAGTCCTTCTTGAGACATGGTATTTCAAAATAGTTGCCAACAACCTTCCCCTTGAAGAATTAGCTGAAGCATTTATTGAAGCTGATGCCGATCAATCAGGCAGCTCAGAGACTGTTAATGCTCGTGCAGCTTTAAACAGAATTCTAAATGACAAAATTGCTGCAAACATAACTACTCAAGACAAATTTAAGGCTATCAAAACCGCAGGCATAGCTCATAGAAAAGCTGCAGTAATACTTAGCAGTAGTGAAGACGAGAGGCCGAACAGAAATTCTCAAGATTCTTCAGTAGTTAAAGCTGCTATTCAAGAGTATGAAGCAGCTAAGTTCAGAAGCCTAAAAACCACGGCTATTTTTACTGCAGTTGTCGGCGCAAGCACCGGCTTAGGCACTTTGGCTGGCTGTGCTGTTGTAGCAGCAGTTAGCGCCAAGTCCCTTGTAGCTGGCCTTGCAGTTGTTGCTGCTACGGCTACTATGCTCTGGCCCGTGTTTGTTGCTGCCGCTGCTTTACTCGCTGTTGCCGCTGTGACTTATGCCGTTTATTCTTATAAGAGCAGACCAAGCAAGCAAGCTTCTGCAGAGCTAACGAATCAGGCTCGCAGGGAAAGTATAGGACCTTTGAATTGTAGCGTAAACAATGCAGCTGAAGCGGTTAGTCCTGCTGCTCAGGCTAAGGTAGAGCCAGTGGCTGTTGAACTCGTTCATGACACATCAGTAGATGCATTAATGGCTCAAGCAGAACAGGCAGCGGCTGCCTACGCAACAGCAAGAAGAGTATCAGACCTTAATACTCGCTCAAAAAGTGTTGGCGGCAGCTTTGCATTACCAAGAAGCCCTGTAGATACTAGAGCATTTGATTTATTCAGAAGCCAGTATGAAAATGACCACAGAAACAATGAAGCATTCAATAAATTGAATGCTTTTGATAAAGCTCGCTTTATTAAAGATGAGTATTTAAAACAAGCTGATACTTATAATACCGCAAGCCCAGTAAGAGCGTTTAATTTAAGATCAGTCTCTGCCTGTGCTGCCGCTCCTCGATAAATAGTTTATCCGAGTTTACCCCAAAGCCCCCATCAAGATATTTATGATGGGGGCTTTTTTATTGATTCCAGTTGACTGAAAGCGCTTATTCCCATAGGATCTTGGCAAATAATTATGTTGATAAGCCGATGAAAGCATCCGATATCCGCCAATTAATTCAAGATGATTTTGCAGAATGCGATCGAGTCATTAAACAAAGCCTTAGCTCCAATGTACCTCTAATTGAAGAAATCGGTCATTATATTACAGATGGCGGCGGCAAAAGAATGCGGGCCAGCCTGGCTTTACTCTGTGCTAAAGCTTTAGGCTATCAAGGCAAAAAGCATGCCATTTTGGCAGCTATTATAGAGCTGATTCATACCGCCACCTTATTGCATGACGACGTAGTAGATGAATCGGACATGAGACGAGGCAAGCCCACTGCCAATAAAACTTGGGACAATGCGGCCAGCGTGCTCACTGGAGATTTTTTATATTCCCGATCATTTGAGCTGATGATTCAGCTTGATGATATGAGAGTAATGCAAATTCTAGCCCAAGCCTCTAACCAGATCGCAGAAGGTGAAGTACAGCAGCTAGTGAATTGCAATAACCCGGATACCAATGAAGCCAGTTATATGCAGGTAATTCAAAATAAAACTGCAACTTTGTTTATGGCGGCCTGCCGCATTCCCGGTTTATTCACCCATAGCGCGCATATTCAAGAACTCGCAGATTATGGCATGCATTTAGGCACGGCCTTCCAATTGGTTGATGACATTATGGATTACACTGCGTCAAGCTTGGAAATGGGCAAAAATATTGGAGATGATCTTGCAGAAGGCAAGCCCACTCTGCCATTAATTTACGCCATGCAGCAAGGTTCACAAGCCGATGCTGAAATAATCCGTGAAGCGATAAGACATGGCAGTAAAGATCAGCTCAGCGCTATCCAAGTTATTTTAGAAAAAACCGGTGCTATTGAGTTAACAAAGAACAAAGCTAAGCAAGAAGCAGAAAAGGCCAAAGCTAAAATTGCGTTTTTGCCGGGGTCCGAGTACAAACAAGCTTTAATCGCTTTATGTGATTTGGCGGTAGCAAGAAACAACTAAACCCTCTCCTTGGTCCTCTCCCGCAAGCGAGAGAGGAGCGCAGTGGGAATGAATAGTACAATTATATAGGGGAATAGAAATGGCATTATCAGCAAAAGCCAAACAGAAGAAACAAGCTAAGAAGGCCAATAAGCGCAAGACCCAAGTTGCCGCTAAAAAGAAAACTCTACTCAGAATGAATCAAGCGCAAGCAAATGCGCAAAGCCACGCTTGCTGTGATCACGATCATGATCATGACCACGAGCATCACCATCATTAACCGAAAGACTTATACATTGTGTGCTAAGCTTGCATAGCATGCGCCAAGACTTCACAATAAAGTTTTGAAGCTTAAATGAAGCACAATCAAAGACTCAGCAGAAGGGGAAAAATATGACAATGATTACATTTAAAGGCAATTCCATTCATACTTTTGGAGATTTACCTAAAGCAGGCCAAAGCTGCCCAGAGTTTGTTGTAACTAAAACTGATATGCATGATGTAAGATTGGGTGAGCTTAAGGGCGAAAAAGTTGTTCTCAATATTTTCCCAAGCCTGGATACTCCGACTTGCGCCATGTCTGTCCGTAAATTTAACGAAGAGGCAACACGCCACCCCAATGTAAAAGTTTTGTGTATTTCAGCCGATCTGCCTTTCGCTCAAAAACGCTTCTGCGCTGCCGAAGGCATTAACAACGTGATGACCGGATCTACTTTCCGCCATCCTGAATTTGGTGAAAAACTGGGCGTTAAAATTACCGACGGCCCTTTAAAAGGCTTAATGTCTCGAGCGGTAATCGTGTTGGATGAAGCGGGTAAAGTTATTTATGCTCAACAGGTTTCTGAAGTTTCACATGAGCCAAATTATGAAGAAGCGTTAAAAGCGCTGTCTTAAAATCCCTCCCAACCTCCCTTTAAAAAGGGAGGAGGAGCGAGCCCCTCTTTGTTAAAAAGGAGGGCCAAGGTGGATTTTACAAACAATTTATTCAACAGTAACGCTTTTAGCTAAATTTCTTGGCTGGTCCACATCGGTTCCTTTTAACACTGCCACATAATAAGCCAGTAACTGTAAAGGTAAGGTGTAGACAATAGGCGCTATCTCTTCTGGAATAGTCGGTAAGCCAATAACTTGCGCATTTGCAGGCAACTCATTTCTTAAGCTAGCTTCAGTCACCACAAAAATCTGACCGCCGCGGGCTTCTACTTCCTGAATATTAGCCTTGAGTTTGTCCAACAAAGCATTTCTTGGAGCCAAAATAACCATAGGCATTTCAGAATCAACCAGAGCCAAGGGGCCATGCTTAAGCTCGCCGGCAGGATAGGCTTCAGCGTGGATATAGGAAATCTCTTTAAGCTTTAATGCCCCTTCCATTGCCAAAGGATAAAAACAGTTCCTTCCCAAAAATAGAGCATGATGCTTTTCAATAAATTGATTGGCAAGCAGCTGGATTTCACCATCCAAACTCAAAGCCATCTGCAGCAAGCCCGGAACTTGGCGCAAAGCTGAAGTTAAGTGAAGCTCCAATTCTGGATTGCCTCTTAAACGGGTCAGTAATGCGGTTAATAAAAACAAAGCGACCAATTGCGTGACGAAAGCTTTGGTGGAAGCCACGCCGACTTCAGTTCCTGCTCTTGTCATAAAGACTAAATCGGATTCTCTGACCAATGAGCTTGTAGGTACGTTGCAAATTGCCATAGAAGCAGCATAACCTAGAGTTTTGGCTTGGCGCAGTGCAGCCAAGGTATCAGCGGTTTCTCCCGACTGAGAAATTGCTAAAAACAAAGTGTTAGGACGTACTACGGTTTTTCGATAACGGAGTTCACTGGCAATTTCAACATCGCAGGGAATACCAGCCCATTCTTCGAGCCAGTTTTTAGCAAGCATGCCAGCGTGATAGCTTGTGCCACAAGCCACTATTTTAATATTTTCAATTTCAGGCAAAATCTCACTGGCCTTTAATCCAAATGAGTTCAGTTGGACTTGACCGTCTACATCCAAGCAGCCATTCATGGTTTGAGTCACCACGTCGGGCTGCTCAAAAATTTCCTTTAGCATAAAGTGTTTATAATGACCTTTACTCGCTGCGTCACTATTGATATTTTGCTCTTCAATCGGGCGAGTTACGGCGTGGCCGTGAAGATCAGTGATATTGATCAAATGCCTAGATACTTCTGCAATATCCCCTTCTTGTAAATAAATAAATCGGTTGGTGACGGGCAGCAAAGACAAACTGTCTGAGGCAATAAAGTTTTCCTCAATCCCCAAACCAATCACAAGAGGCGAGCCTGAGCGTACCGCAATCAGTCGATCCGGCTCATCCAAATTTACAGCAACGATAGCATAAGCGCCCTTTAAACTGGATACCACAGCCCGAACCGCTAAAATCAAACTTTTACCGGTTTCCAAGGCTTGATGAATTAAGTGAGCTACCACTTCTGTATCGGTATCAGAGCTAAACTCCACACCCTGAGCTTGAAGCGAAGCTTTTAATTCAGCATAGTTTTCAATAATGCCATTATGAACAATAGCGATTTTATTACCCGCCATATGAGGATGCGCATTACGTTCCGAGGGTTTGCCATGAGTAGCCCAACGAGTATGGGCAATACCGATATTACCGGAACAAGGCTCTTGACTGGCCTTACTTGCAAGCTCAGCAACTTTGCCTACCGCCCTTTTTCTAACAATCTTGTGATGTTCATCGATAACAGCAAAGCCGGCCGAATCATAGCCTCGGTACTCAAGACGTTTTAAGCCTTCCAATAAAATGGGAACTACGTTCCTTTCAGTGACGGCTCCAACTATTCCACACATCTTATAGCAACCCTCTTTTTAAGCCTATCTTTGTTGCACTACACATTCGCGGTCCTCATTTATTTATAAATTGATGAAAACCATCCTTGGTTTTCCCTCTAGCGAGCGCACTTATAAAACGTGCCCCCAAATTCATTCCCGATGAATTTGTCCGTGCGCTCTATGCTTGTGCGCCTCGACAGTCTTAAAAATAGGATCACTCTAAGCAATCATATTACACTATTTATCTTTCTTGTCTTTTATGGGACGAGTCCAAGCTTCGATAGTCGTTTGCTTGGCTCTAGCAACTGTCAGTTTACCAGCGGGAGCTTCTTTGCTAATCACAGAGCCTGCTCCAATAGTTGCGGCCTTACCGATTTTAACAGGAGCAACTAAAGAAGCATTAGACCCGATAAAAGCCTCATCTTCAATCACTGTTTGGTGTTTATTGGCCCCATCGTAATTGCAGGTAATCGCTCCTGCCCCGATATTGACCTTTTCGCCTACGATGGAATCTCCAACATAGGCTAAATGATTGGCTTTAGATCCCTTGCCGATAGTAGATTTTTTGATTTCCACAAAGTTGCCGATATGGCAGCCTTCTTTTAAAACCGAACCTGGGCGAATTCTGGCAAAGGGGCCAATAATTGCATTTTGCTCAATAACACAGTCTTCTAACACGCAGTTGGCTTTGATCTCAACGCCTTTTCCAACTCTGACGTTTTTAAGAATGGCATTGGGACCTATAATGCAATTCTCACCTAAAACCACCTCGCCTTCAAATACCACATTCACGTCGACTATGGCATCTTTTGCTGGAATCACCCGACCTCTAATATCCACTCTTGCTGGGTCATACATAGTAATGCCATGCAGCATAAGCTCCTGAGTTTGCCAGTGCTGATAAATTCGCTCTAATCTCGCCAGCTCAACCCGGGTATTGGCCCCGTAGGTTTCTTCCACTTTTCTAGGGCGAGAAACACTGATATTAATCTGTTCTTGACGAGCCATGCTAACAATATCGGTCAGGTAATATTCTTTTTGCGCATTGTGATTGGAAAGCTTTGGCAGCCACTTTAATAAAAACTCAGCTGGCACACAGTAAATACCAGTATTGATTTCTTTGATTTGCTTTTCTAAATCAGTGGCATCTTTTTCTTCAACAATGCCCAATACATGTTGATGCTCATCTCGAACAATGCGGCCCAGGCCTGAGGGGTCAGAGACTACAGCAGTCAACAGACCTAGCTGATTTTTACCCGAAGCGGTGACAAAATGGGATAAAGTGCTTGGAGTAATTAAAGGCACATCCCCATACAAAATCAAAACTTGGTTAGCCGGATTTAATAAAGGCAGAACTTGCTGAACAGCGTGCCCGGTACCTAAGCGCTCTTTTTGCTCAACCCATTTGACATTGCTACGGTGCTGCATCGCTGATAAAACGGTCTCGCCCATGTGGCCATACACCACAAAAACCTCAGACACATCATCCAAGGCCTCTGCGCTATCAATCACATGGTCCAATAAAGTTTTGCCCGCTAACTTATGCAATACCTTGGGCAAATTGGAACTCATACGAGTGCCGCTGCCCCCCGCCAAAATAACAATACTTAACGCCATAGCTTTTCCCGATTTAATCAGCTTCGTTAGTATTTTATTTGAAGTTTAATCAGAAAGCACGGTAGCTTATAAAATAAATCCAACCCAGGTCCTTTAGCAAAGGAGGGTATGGAGAATCTTAGGCAACCGGACCTGCCTCTTCGCTGGAGGTAGATGATGCCTGGCCAGGTAATCTTACAGATTCAGAGCTAGCCTGTCTTCTTAATAGCTGAGCACGATATCTTTGCTCTCTTGTTGTCGTAACAGAATTTATAAAGCCTTCTTCTGATGCATAAACTTCATGCCCTACTGTAAAGAATCTTGAGAAAAAAGAAGTCACAACGTTAGGCCCGTTTGTTCTAACTGGAAGCGCTGCCACAGCAGGCCTCATTGACTCGTTTGAGGGTTCAGGTGCAACACTTGCAGAGCGTGATGAAAATAAACGTGAAAATAATCGCATAGTAGCCTCCTTGCCACAATGTTATTGATAAACTCATGCATCCTTGCATGCTTATAAATCAAAGACTTACTTTAATTTCCACCTTGCTGGAAGTCAATTAATGCTTCTTACGAAGTCTCATCAATTCAAGTACACGTAATTTAGCAATAGCTTCTTCTAAGTCTTGCTGGGTCTTTCTAAAGTCATGAGTGCCATCCTTGCTAGCCAAGAGTTTTTCTGCCTCTTGCTTGGCTTCTAAAGCAGCCGCTTCATTAACGTCCTGGGGACGCTCCACGCTATCTGCCAGAATGCTGATATGATGAGGCTGAACTTCGAGCATGCCTCCAGAAATATAAAGCAGCTCTTCATGACCATCGACTTGATGGATACGAACTGCCCCCGGGGCAATTTTGGTTAAAAGCTGTAAATGCCCGGGATAAAGACCTAGCTCACCTTCAGCTCCTTTGACAAACAAAGCCGCAGCTTCGCCTGAAAAAATTTGGCCTTCCGGACTAACGATGTCTACTTTTACAGTTTTACTCATATCCATTCCTACTGCCATCCCTGACTTGATCGGGATCTAGGCTTTAAACTAGACTCCCACCTTCGCGGGAATGACAAATCAATTACAATGTTTTAGCTTTTTCAATAGCTTCGTCGATCGAACCTACCATGTAGAAAGCCTGTTCTGGTAAGTGGTCATATTCTCCTGACACAATCCCTTTAAAGCCTCTGATGGTTTCTTTTAATGGAACATATTTACCTGAGTTACCGGTAAAGACTTCTGCCACAAAGAAAGGCTGAGACAAGAACCTTTGAATTTTACGAGCACGAGCTACAATCATTTTGTCTTCTTCTGACAACTCGTCCATACCCAAAATGGCGATAATATCTTTTAATTCTTTATATCTTTGCAAGGTTCTTTGTACCGCGCGAGCTGTTTCATAATGCTCTTGGCCTACTACCAATGGGTCTAATTGGCGACTGGTGGAATCCAATGGATCAACCGCTGGATAAATACCAAGCTCGGCAATTTGACGAGACAATACAATGGTTGCATCCAAGTGAGCAAAGGTAGTTGCAGGGGACGGGTCAGTTAAGTCATCCGCTGGAACATAAACCGCTTGAACCGAGGTAATAGAGCCGGTTTTGGTTGAGGTAATTCTTTCCTGAAGCACACCCATTTCTTCAGCCAAAGTAGGTTGATAGCCTACAGCTGATGGCATACGACCAAGCAGCGCTGAAACCTCAGTTCCTGCCAAGGTATAACGATAAATATTATCCACAAAGAACAATACATCGCGGCCTTCATCACGGAAGCCTTCAGCAATGGTTAATCCGGTCAAAGCGACTCTTAAACGGTTTCCAGGAGGCTCGTTCATCTGACCGTAGACTAGAGATACCTTGTCCAATACGTTGGAATCTTTCATCTCGTGGTAGAAGTCGTTACCTTCACGGGTACGTTCACCTACTCCGGCAAATACGGAATATCCGCTGTGCTCTGTAGCGATGTTGTTAATAAGCTCCATCATGGTAACGGTCTTACCTACTCCCGCACCACCGAACAATCCTACTTTACCACCCCTAGCAAATGGGCAGGTTAAGTCGATTACTTTAATGCCAGTCTCTAAAATCTCAGCGCTTAACGCTTGCTGATCAAAGCTTGGAGCGGGCTGATGAATAGCGCGTCTTTCGCTTTCGCCAATAGGGCCTTTTTCATCAATAGGGTCGCCTAATACGTCCATAATACGGCCCAAGGTTTCTTGTCCAATCGGAACCATAATTGGGTTCTTGGTATTTTCAACTTTCAAACCACGGCGAAGACCATCGGTTGAACCCATAGCAATACCACGCACGATACCATCGCCCAACTGTTGTTGAACTTCTATGGTTAAGCCATTTTCTTCCACCTTTAAGGCGTCATAAATTTTAGGCACTCCGTCCCGTGGAAATTCCACATCGATTACCGGGCCGATTATTTGGACTAATGTTCCGTTGCTGCTCATATTCATTCCTCTACCGATTCCATATCTTCATTATACTTTTGTTGCGCTTCAGATCGAGCGTTCCTCATGTATTTCTCTATCGTCCGGTTCTCGATCTTCGCGCGCCTCAGTCTAATTTCGATCTGGAACCGGTATTATTGTTAGTATTAGCCTACTGCTTCTGCGCCAGATACAATTTCAGCCAGCTCTTTAGTAATAGCCGCCTGACGCGCCTTGTTATATTCTAGTTTCAACTCTTTAATCACTTCACCAGCATTTTCTGTCGCATTTTTCATCGCCATCATTCTTGCAGCCTGTTCACAAGCGACGTTTTCCACCACCCCTTGATATACCTGAGACTCGACATAGCGCTCTAATAACAGGGTTAGCAAAGACTTAGCGTCAGGCTCATAAATATAGTCCCAATGCTGCTGTTTCCCTTCTTTGGAAGGCAAAACGGGCAAAAGCTGCTCACAGTGCGGAGCTTGGGTGATGGTATTGACGAAGTGGTTGGATATCAAAAACAAGCGGTCAATCTTGCCTTCAACAAAAGCATCCAGCATCACTTTAATAGAACCGATCAGGTCTTTAATGGCAGGCTGCTCACCCAAATGGTGGGCATAAGCCAAAATATTAAAGTCTGATCTTTTAAAGTAGCTTTCTGCCTTATGACCGATAATTGCCACATCAATTTCAACCGACTTATCAGCCCAGCCTTTCATTTCCTGGAAAGCTTTTTTAAATAAATTAATATTCAAACCGCCGCATAGGCCACGATCGCTTGAAATCACAATAAAGCCGACTCTTTTCACTTCGCGGCTTTGCATATAAACATGTTGGTATTCAGGGTGGGCTAAAGCCAAATGGCCAATTACCTCACGCGCTTTTTGGGCGTAGGGACGACTTGCTTCCATACGGTCGCGCGCTTTGCGTAACTTGCTGGCTGCAATCATTTCCATAGCCCGGGTAATTTTCTTAGTATTGCTAATACTGCTAATTCGGGCTTTAATTTCTTTGGCTGTTGCCATTTAGCGTCCCTTTACCAACTTTGGGTTTTCTTAAACTGCTCAATGGCCGAGCTTAGGGCTTTAGCCACTTCGTCGTCATATTTGCAGTGCTTGTTGATTTCATCTAGCAGCGCTTTATGTTGAGCATCCATGTACTGATGAAGTGCTGCTTCAAAAGAAACTACCTTATTCAATACCACATCATCAACATAGCCTTTTTCTACCGCAAACAAAGTCACCGCCATCTGCGCTACGCTTAATGGACTGTATTGTTTTTGCTTCATCAGCTCCATCACACGTTGCCCACGCTCCAACTGTTTACGAGTTGCCTCGTCCAAATCTGAAGCAAACTGAGCAAAAGCTTCAAGTTCGCGGAATTGCGCTAAAGCTAAACGTACACCACCGCCAAGCTTTTTGATAATTTTAGTTTGTGCGGCTCCGCCCACTCGAGATACGGAAGCTCCCGCGTTAATTGCAGGACGAATACCTGAGTTAAACAGTCCGGTTTCCAAGAAAATCTGACCATCGGTAATCGAAATAACGTTGGTTGGTACGAAAGCTGAAATATCGCCAGCCTGAGTTTCGATAATAGGTAATGCAGTCAAAGAACCGGTTTTGCCACGAACTTCGCCGTTGGTCATTTTCTCAACATATTCAGCATTCACTCTTGCAGCCCGCTCGAGCAGTCTTGAGTGTAGATAGAATACATCTCCAGGATAAGCTTCACGTCCAGGCGGGCGGCGAAGTAATAGGGAAATTTGACGATAAGCCCAAGCTTGCTTGGTTAAATCATCATAAATGATTAAAGCATCTTGCCCGCGGTCTCTGAAATATTCGCCCATGGCACAGCCTGAGTAAGGAGCGATAAACTGCAATGCTGCGGCTTCAGCGGCAGAAGCTGCTACGATGATGGTATGAGCCAATGCCCCGTGTTCTTCTAATTTACGCACGACGTTAGCAATGGAAGAAGCTTTTTGGCCAATTGCTACATAAATACATTTAATGCCGCTGTCTTTTTGATTGATAATGGCATCGATTGCTACTGCGGTTTTACCGGTTTGGCGGTCTCCAATAATCAATTCACGCTGACCTCTTCCGATGGGAACCATCGCGTCAATTGCTTTTAATCCGGTCTGTACGGGTTGGTCTACGCTTTGACGAGCAATAACCCCTGGAGCTACTTTTTCGATAGGAGAAGTCAAAGTGGTATTAATCGGCCCTTTGCCATCAATAGGATTACCCAAGGCGTCTACTACACGGCCTAACAGCGCTTCACCTACTGGTACCTCTAAAATTCTGCCGGTGCAGCGAGCAACCTGACCTTCCATTAAGTGATCATACTCACCTAGAACAACCGCACCCACTGCGTCTCTTTCTAAGTTTAGAGCCAAGCCAAACACATTGCCTGGTAGCTCAATCATTTCGCCATAAGCTACGTTGCTTAAGCCATGAATTTTGATAATGCCATCGCGAACGCTGACAATAATTCCCTCATTGCGGGATTCGGCTTTGGTATCAAAATGGGCTATCCGCTGTTTAATGAGTTCGGTTACTTCTGAGGGGTTTAATTGCATGCTATCCACCTTAATTCCTATTTCCTAAGTTCTTGCGCCAAACGATTGAGCTGCCCCTTCACTGAGCCGTCAATCACCAAATCGCCCGCTTTAATAATGGCTCCGCCAATTAAGCTTTCATCTATTTCTGTTTCAAGCTCTACTGATTGATTTAACTTTTTGCTTAGCGCTTTTTTAATTTGCTCGATATAGTTTGAATCAACTTGTTCTGCACTAATTAATATGGCCTGACAAACCTTCTGGCTTTCTGCTACATGTTCTTCATAAGCCAAAGAAATTTCCGGCAGCAGAGAAAGTCTGGAGTTTTCAGCTAAAATTTTAACAAAATTTTGGATAGAAGCATCCAACGAGTTCAAGCTTTTTTCCAATAAAACTTCTGCAAGCTCTTTTTGAGTCAGCTTAGGATGATGCAAAAGGCCTTGGATTTCCTTGTTCTCAAACAGTCGAGCCAAATTATCCAAAGCTGTACTCCATGCTTTTTCAGCATGTTGCTCTTTTGCATATTCAAAGGCTGCTTTCGCATAAGGCCTTGCTATAGTGCTTGCAGTTGCCATCGCTTAAATCTCACTTGCCAAAGACTTTAATAGCTCTTCATTGGCCGCTTTATCAATATTGCGCTTAAGAAGCTTCTCAGCACCTCTTACCGCTACATCAGCAACTTGCTGGCGAACTGTATCAAGTACCTTCATCTTCTCATGCTCAATTTCAAGCTTAGCTGTCTGTTTGATTCTTTCAGCCGCATGAAGTGCATCAAGCTTAGCCTGCTCTTCCATATGATGAGCGCGTTGGTTAGCCTGCTCAATAATCACTGAAGCCTGAGCCTTGGCTTCACGGATAATTTCTTTTGCCTTAAAATGCGCCACTTCAAGATCATGCTGCCCGCGCTCAGCAGCAGCGAGCCCATCGGCAATTTTCTTGCGACGTTCTTCCAAGACCTTCATCAACGGCGGCCAGACAAACTTCATTGTAAACACAATAAAGATTGCAAAAGTAATCATCTGACCTATGAGCGTTGCATTAATATCCATGCCAAACCCTTTTATTATTTAATTGATTATGAACCTGTAACTTGGGTACCGACGTACTTTAATACTACCGTCAAGAACGGGTTGTTTGCGAAAAACAAATACAAGCCCATTGCGATAGAAATTGCCGCGAAAGCATCCACAAGCGCTGCCACCAAAAACATTCTACCCATCAGCATTGCTGTGAGTTCTGGCTGGCGAGCAACCCCTTCCAAAAACTTACCACCCAACACACCGAAACCGATCGCGGTTCCTAGGGCAGCAAGACCAATTAACAGCGCAGCGGCAATCGCAGTCGCTCCCTGCACGCTAGCAACAATACTTGCAACTTCCATCATTTTCTCCTTTTAAAATTAACTGAATTAGTGAGCTTCACTGGCCATATTCAAATACACAATGGTCAGCATCATAAATACAAAAGCCTGAATGGTAATAATTAAAATATGGAAAATCGCCCAAATCGAGCCGATAGTCCATTGGCTCCACCAAGGCAGCAATGCGATTAAAATAAAAATCAGTTCCCCGGCAAACAGGTTACCATATAACCGTAAAGCCAAAGATAAAGGCTTAACCAATTCATCCAAAGCCCTAAATAAAACATTCAAGGGGAAAAGCTTCCAGCCAAATGGCTGAGTCAGGATTTCCTTACCTAAACCAAACAGACCTTTCATTTTAAAATTGTAAAAAATAATCAAAATAAAGACGGTCAAAGACATACCAAAAGTCATCATCGGGTCAGAGGTTGGCACGACTTTAAAATGCTCTACTCCCACCAAGCCAAGCAAACTTGGCACCAAATCTACAGGCAATAAATCCATCAGGTTCATTAAAAATACCCAGATGAATATGGTCAGCGCTAAAGGAGCGACCAAGGATGATTTGCGTGAATAGGCCTCATTGACGGTAGTGTCTACCTTTTCAATCGCTGTTTCAACAAAGTTCTGCCATTTGCCGGGAACCCCAGCCACAGCCCGTCTTGCCACACAGTAGAACAAGCCTAAAAATAAGCCTCCTAGAATCCAAGATACCAATAAGCTATCAAGGTTCAATGTCCAGAACGAATCAGATGGACCTATTTTAAATGTCTGTAAATTGAGCATCAAATGGGTAAGATGATGCTGAACATAATCGGCAGAGCTAATATTTTGTCCTGTCGTCATTACCTACCCTTCTTCAATAATAAAGCAGCGCCACCTAGTTGCGCCCCCAAAATCCCTGCAATAAAAGCCCACCAGATCAGATTAAAAAATTTCGCGAACAGTACCACAAAAATCGCTAAAATTAAAAACTTTCCTATCTCACCTTTATAAAAATTTTTAAGCAGCTCAACAGGATTATACTCTTGCCGAGTTAGCCACACTCTTAAACACTGATAGCCATTTGCTAACAGAATAGTAACAGCTCCCAAAGCACTAGACCACCCGTACTCTAACTTAATCAAACATAAAATCAACGCCACTATCAAGCCGGCCAAGACTTGAGAATAAAGCCATTGCTTTATATAAATTCGAGTGGGGCTCCCCATTTAACTTGCCTTAAAAATTTGCAGCGCGATTATAATCATTTCAAGGCTTAAGGGCAATAGGTTTTCTTGACTGCTTTGCTAAAGTCGAAATTTGTGTCATTACATTACTACGCAACAACAATCGTCATCATCTGGCGGGGGACGCTGATAAACTGGCGCAGGTGAATAGGCTTGCGCCCTTGCTGATGCTAGAGGGTTATTTACTACAACTGCTGGTTCAGGTGCTATCACAAAAGCATTATCAATCTTGGCTTTAGTCTTTAATAATGCAATTACTTCGTGGCTATGGTTTTTTTCGCGGGCAATCATTAGTGCAGATTTACCGGAATTATCTTTAGCATCAACATTAACTCTGCTGTCACTCAAAACTAATCTTAAAATTCCAAGCAGATCAGACGTCCTATAATTAGCCGGATTATCAAGAAGCAAATGCAGCACAGTTCTGCTATTGCTATCTACAGCACTGACATTAACTTTCGAGTTTGTCCATAACAACTGAAATGCATCAAAGCAGACCCAATATGCTGCAGTAAGGAGCGGGGTCCGGCCCAGAGCATCTATTTGATTTAAATTAACAGCTAAGTTGCAAATTAAGGCCCTTATTCTAGCTAAATTTTGGGTCCTTACTTCTTCATGCATGGTTTTTGATAAAGATTCATCATAATCTAGCCTTGCTTTTGTTTTCAAAAGCGTAATCACTTCTTGGCTATAGCCTTTATCTCTTGCTATCATCAAGGCTGTTTTGCCTGAACTATCTTTTGCATCAACGTTTATTTTGTTATCTCTTAAAACCAGCCTGACAAGCTGCAGCAATTCTGAACTTTTATAAGTCGGTAAATTGTTCAGCGCAATATGGAGTACAGTTCCACCGCTGTTATCAACAGCAGCGAGATTTACTCTAGGATGGGCCCATAACAATTTGAAAGTTTCTATATCAAGAAAATCAGCCGCAATAAGAAGCGCAGTTCTATCACGATAGCCTTTTTGATTAAGGTTTACCAATGAATTATCTATCACTGCACGTATCTCACGTACATTCTGAGCCCTGGCTTTCTCTAGCAGAGTTTTGGATAGCGCCTCATCATAATCTAGTGTCGCCTTGGTTTTTAAAAGAGAAATGATTTCTTGGCTGTGTCCTTTCTCTCGAGCAAGCATAAGTGCTGTCCTACCAGAAAGGTCTCTGGCATCAACATTGATGGTATTATTTCTCAAGATTACTTTAAGCGTTTCTAGCAATTGTTGAGGCCTATAGCCTAAGTTATTATTAAGGGCAAGATGAAGCACGCCTCTACCATCTTCATCAACAGCTGTTTTATCTACCCTGCTATTGGCCCATAAACTCTTGAAGCTTTCTATGTCGAGAAAATCAGCAGCGATAAGAAGCGCTGTCCTGCCCCGATAGCCTTTCTGATTGACATTGACAGTTATGCGACTTATTAGCGCACTTATTTCACTGCTATTTTGGGCCTTAGCTTTATCGAGCAGCGTCATAGATGCAGATTCATCATAATCAATTCTGGCTTTTGTTTTTAACAGAGATATGACTTCTGAACCATGGCCTTTTTCCCGCGCTAGCATTAAGGCTGTTCTGCCTGATTTGTCCATGCGATCAAAGTCAATTTTATTTTCAACAACGGCCAACCTAAGCAATTCTATTAACTGTGCGGTTTTATATCCAGGCCCATTTGATAGGGCAATATGTAAAAATGTTTTCCCGTCACTATCGACTACTGTGCAATCAGTTCTCGGTTGCCGCCATAACAGCTTAAAAGCCTCCAGATTCAAACAGTCTGCGGCTACATGCAAAGCTGTTTTGCCTAAAGCATCTTTTTGATTAACATTGACGAAGGGGTTAGCCAGAAGTAATTTTGTTTCATCTAAATTATCTGCTCTGACTTGGCTATGTAAGCTTTTAGATAGGGTCTCATCATAAGTTAATTTGCCATAAACAGCCAAAAGAAATACATCTATGGCCTCTTTATGTTCTGCCGAAAGCAAGTGAAGTTTAGAGTCGAGTCGAAGTCCTAAAAGTTGCTCGCTAAATGCTTTATACTCGGGAGAAGAAATGTAAGTTCCCCATTCAGCTTTTGGGAAGCTCATCCCTCTACTTAGCACTGACATAATATTGCGCTTAGTTTGATTAGTATCATCTGGATTAAACAGGATAAAGCGTTCTTGCTCTATGCTTTCATTGAAGAACTGCATTAAAGCCAGTTTAAACTGTAGCTCGTATATCGCACTCAATAATTCAGCAGATTTTTCACCCGCAGCTTTTCGGGCTACTAAAGCTTGAAGCGCCTGGCTTTCAGCCTGAATCAAATCAGCAGACCTTGCTGCAATGTTTTTCAATGTTTTAGTTTTGCCTTTAGCATTGAATACAAATACCAGCGAGCGCTGTAAAGCCCTAAGCTCATCAGGAGTTTTTATAGTCAAATCAGGCAACACGGTTTGTAAATTTTCAATCAAACGCTTAAAGCCGCTTGCCTTTTGGGTATAAAGCATGTCATGTTCAATTACTATGACAAGGCCTTTTATGTCTCTTGCTTTTTTAGGAAGCATTTTCAAACACATCTCAATGAGTATGCGCTCTTTTTTGCCTCGAGTATCTAAAAACCCAGGACAATCACAAAAATAATATCCAGACTCAGGCTCTAAAAAAGCTTCGGGATAAATGGTACAAGCCTCGATATTGGTGCCCATCTGAGCAGATTTCCCGGGCGTAACAACTCGAAGTACGCTCTCTCCTTCATCTGTCTCGATCTCTTCAAATCGGTGCCCCATTAGCACGTTTACCAGTGTGCTTTTGCCAGAGCCCGTGTTGCCAATAACAGGAACGATAGTTTTATCCTGTATTACAGCTATTCTTGCCAGGGCCTCGATCAAACCAGCACTAATATCCCTCACAGAAACCTGACCTATTTCTATCAAGCTAGACGCTAGAACAGTCCCTTGTCTTGCAGCTACTGGCGAGGAAAGAAAAACAGGAGGAGAATAAGCCATAATAACCTACTCCTAAAATACCGCCCAACTTGGATCTTCAGCCATAGAGCTTGCCGAGTGCACAGGTTTTGCAGCATGCCCGACAAATGGCATAGCACCGGCACCGCCTGCCGCAGGAGCTGGCTCCGCGCGGGCTGCAAACTCAGGATGCACCCCTTTTCTCGAAAGCCCTGCCAAAAACTCAGGTATGACTTGCTGGTACTGCGGATCAGGATTGGTGTCCAAACAAAGCGCCATTACAATGTATTGAACCACTTTGTATACCTGTAAACTCTTAGTAAACCTTGCTTCATTTTCTGCTAAAATTTCATGCTTAGCTGGAATATGGACCATTTTTATATCTGATAACTCACGGTTAATTTGTTGAATTTGCTCTTCAAGCTCTTTTCTGCGGCGCTCTGTTGCTGCTTGCATAGTGCTCGAATCAGATGTGAGGTCAGTTATATATTTTTGAGCCTGGCTAATGCTTTTACTAAGGTTTGCAATTTCAGCTATAAGGCGCTGCAATTGGTTTAATTTTCCGCCTTGAGATTGATTGCCCTTTTCATCTAAGATAATCACTTTAGCAGCTGACTCTTCTCGTAAGGACTTATCTTGCACTTCTCCAATCACACGGCCATCTTTATCAATTCCTAAAGTTTTCTTGAGTACAGCAATACGTTGCTGGTTTCCAGGCATTAAACGCTTTTCTGTAAAGAGGCGTATGTAATGCCTGCCAGGTTTAGAATCAATAATATCAATGTCATATGTGAATTCTCCATTAGCCTTATCACAATCTTTTTCAGATCCTATAAGGCCGTCGGTATATTCGGCTTTATTATAGGGAATTCCTGAATAGCGGACAGTTTTTGTCATCATATAATCAATACAGGAAGACATGGCTTTTTCAGTCGTCTTTTCAGCGACCCATATAGATACCATTGTGAATGGTAAGCTAGTTAAAAATCCAAGAATAGCTGTGCCAGCACGAGCTACCTTGTCTGAAGTTTCCACAAGATGGGAATGCTCCCAACACTTGACTGGGGTATTATTATCAATATCTTGCAACTCTCTTTTTAATTTATCCACTTCAGTCTTTAATAACGCAGCTTCTTTTTCTTTATCAGCCTTGAGCTTAAGATTAGTCTCTAGCGAGCTCAAGGTCTCCCTACGGCTTTTTTCAATATTTTCTAAAAAGGTGCTGCCTTTAGCAGAAGCGAGCTCCAATTGCTTACGCAAGCCCTTAAGTTCATTTTCAATCTCAGGAATGCGAGCTTCTAATCGATGAAGCTCATCTTGAGCAAGCTTTTGGTTCATAAGCAGTAAATTCGCCTCTCCTGCAATATCAAGCATCACTTGATTCATCCTTTGCTGAGCAGGGTCCATATCGCTAAAAGACAACATATCTTTAGCAACACCTGCGGAGGCATGTAAACAACTCAAAATCTGTTCACGACTCTCACCTTCATCCATTGGATTCATAATGGCGAAGCGTTTGGCTTCAATCAAATCTTTGATCATTTTCATCATTGACAAACTTGAAGCTGACTCATTAAAGGCCGAGATAATTTCTTCAGATGGTGCTGCCTGTAGTCTAGCTTTCAACTCATCTAGCTTGGGCTGTTCTGACTCGATAAGCTTAGCCAATCGGGTATATATATGCTTTTCATTTCGTTTTAGGTTACCCTTAGGGTTATAAACTACCATCATAGAAGCTTTAAGCTGATCGATTTCTCTGGGCGTTTTTTTATCCAAATCTTTGATAAGTCTACGTAATGTCGCAACCAACTCTCTGAAACCAGCTGCCTTTTGACCAAATAATGCAGCGTCTTCTAGCAGAAGAACAATACCTTGAACTTTGCGAGCAGATTTTGCAACCATGTCAATGCTCATATTGGTAATGATTCTTTCCTTAGGCCTAGTATCAAAAAAGCCCGGGCAATCACAATAGCTAAATGGAGAGCCAGGTTCTGAGAAACTTTCAGGATAAGTAGTACAGGATTCAACAGTCGTTCCCATTTTTGCCGATTTTTTTTCTTTATTTTCAACGACCTTTAAAATGGTTTCTCCATCATCTAACACATCCTCTTCTAAAGCATGACGAAGTAAATAGTTGATAGTCGTGCTTTTTCCTGCTCCGGTTGGGCCAATAAATAAAATTACATCCTTGCCAAAAGAAGCTTTGGTCTTTTCCACGGCTTTAACAAGTGAAGGGGGTTCTGGCTCCGTTTTGCTAGGGGGTGAGCCGAGCAATACGTCTATTACCGGAACACCGCCTTTTAGTACTTTATTTTCCCAAGAAACAGTATCAACTTTGGCAGCCTCTTTTGGTCTTGAGCTGGCCTCTGCTCTTCCGCCGGATATCCCAACTGCTTTGCTTACTGCTGATGTAATGCCACTCATTCCTAACATTAGCTTTCCCCTCAATATGTTTTACTTAGAAAATTTCTGGCTTAACTGCTATTGAAGCTTTGCCAGCTCCTCCGGCTGCTGCAGGTGCAAATAAAATAGGCGCAGAGGGCGCAGGAATACCAAATTGTTTTTTACTTAAAGCTGCTAAAAAATCCTTCATTAACTTGAATTCATCGTTAGCATCTGCTTCTACAGGTGCAGTCCATTCACCCACTGTCGGGTCTTCAGAAACAAAAACTGTCGACGGCTGGCTATATAGAACTGTTCCAATTTTTTGCAGCAATTCATATGTAGGCAAATTTGCTTTAAAAACTGCCTCATTTTGTGATAATTTTTTACTCTCGGCTTCAAGCTCTTGCATAGATTGGCTCAGCTTGGAAGAGGATTCTCGTAAATTCGCCTCAAGTACCTGTCTACGTGCGTCAAATAAAGTCTTGGTATCGGTTGATTCAGATTCGATCTGACTGATAAATTGGCGCAACTGGCTGATTTCTGCTTTGATCTGAATTATTTCATCCTGCAAGCATTTAAAACTATGCTCTTTACTGCTACTTTCAATTGTTCCAGTATGTGGATTTCGCCCCAGTTTACGCAGTAATATGCGAGCACGCTCTGGGTTTCCTGGCATCATACGCTTTTCAGTCAGAAGCTTAATATAGTGCTTGCCAGAATCACTCGCTAATATGTTGATATCATATTGAAATATACCAGCCGCATGATCGCTCACTCGCACGTCACCACTCAAGCCTTTGCTACGCTCTACTTTGCTAAAAGGAATGCCGTTATAAACAACTTTCTGTACATTAAAATGGCTAAATCCAGTTTTTGCCGCAGATAATGCACCGCCTGCACCTAACAACATTTGCAATATGTTCTCAGGGTTGGCCAAAATATTAAGGGCCATTACCGCACCTGCGGCAACTAAACCTGGAACAAATCTAGCACCTTTTTCAGCCAGACTATATTCATGCTCTTCTGAAAAACAGGGAACTAAGCTTGGACTTGTAACCGTTTCAAGCTCCGCTTTTAATTGCTCTATTTCTGTATGAAGTAAAGCCGATGCTTTATTTTTGCCTTCAAGTATAACTACCTGCTGCGCCAATCTTGCTTTGGGAGCAACTAACCTGGACTCTACATCGCCCACTTTCGCATGAGCTTCATTATTAGCTTGGCTCAATTCATTTTCAGTGGCAGTGATAGAAGCTTTTATTTCTGCTATAACTTGTTGAAGCCGCTGCATTTCTGCTTTTGCAAGGTCTATATTAGCAATGCACATGCCGCCATCTCCGGCAATCTTAAACAGCAATGCGTTCATTTCCTGCTGTGCAGGATCAAGGCGGTCAAAACTCAGTGCGCTGGGCGGAACTGGAACAAACCGATGTAGAATGGCAAACAGCTGCTCTCTGTTATGAGGGCTGTTCACATCTTCTATTAGTACAAATTGCGAATTATCAAACAATTGTCTAATCAATTTTAGCACCACCAATGTAGAAGATACTTCCTCGAGCGCTTCTTCCATTTCGACAGACTCTTCAGTCAGCCGCTTTTTAGTCTCAACAAGCTCTGATAGCCGCTTGGTATATAGTTCAGTTAGAGCATTGAGTCTGCTGCCTATCTGCGCTAAAGATTTTTTATTGCCTTTTAAATTAAAAGCAACTGTCATAGCATTTTGGATATTAGCCAGCTCAGCAGAAGTTTTCTTATGTAAGTTTTTGAATAAATGCCTGAGTGTTTCCATCAGTTTATTAAAACCTCTGGCTTTTTCGCCATAGAGGGCATCATGCTCGATAACAATAACCAGCCCGTTAATTTGGCGGGCCCCTTTGGCTATCATGTCTATACTCATATTGGTGATAATTCTCTCACGAACACCTCTCGTATCAAAAAAACCGGGCAAATCACAAAATGAAACATTGCTTTTGGGGTAATCATAAATCTGAGGATAAAAAGTACAGGACTCAATGCCAGAACCCATTGCGGCTGCATTTTGAGATTTTTCAGCTAACTGAAGGCTCGTATTACCTTCTTCATCGAGGCTAGGTTTGAAAGTACAACCCAACATATAATTAATCAAGGTGCTTTTTCCTGCCCCGGTTGGGCCTATAAACAGGACTAAGTTTTTGCCTTTTGCTGGAACTGTTTTATCAACAGCTTCTATTAAAGAGGGGGAGCCACTTAAGATATCACTCAATCTAACTTCACCGCTTACTATGTAATCTTTACTATACATTTTAATGCCATGGTTTAATTGATGGTGAAGCCAAGCTTATGGCAAAACTTTGAATAAGTAAATATGCTATTTATCAAAACATTAGGAATAATATTTCAGAAATATTTTAAGTATATCTAACTTGAACTATCTCGGGGAATTATCAAAGTAATGCCGCTTACACGGCTTAACAAAGTATTGGAAACATTTGAATACTGCGCGTCTAAGTCCATCGGCATAATGACGGTCTCGCCAATCACTGCAGCACCTTGAAAGCCTTGATCTTGCTTGGTGCGAAGTCTCCAGATAGTCTGCAAAGTCATCACTTTATTTTGACTGTAGTTCAGATAAAGCGCGATATGGCCCGGCAAATTAATAAATGTTACAAAGGGGATGCCTAACTGACGAATCTTCGCTAATTTTTGCTGGTTACTTAATCCGGCTAGAGAAATAAATTGGCCAAATTTAGCCTGGTAAGTTGAGTTTCGTGGCAACCAAATCCCAAACACTGCAAAAATATCTTTCATGGTAAGAGAACAGTCTCTAAAGCCGTAAGCCCCGCCCCAACCATAGGAGTCCCCCACTATTTTATTTGCAATCATAGCTATGTCATTTTGAGTCAAAGCGAGTGGGAAAGGCGTAGCGTAAGTTTTAGATAAAGTAGCCTGGCGAATAATAGCATGGCCATTTAGATTAACCGCCGGCACATAAATATTATAAGCATGGCTGCTTTGCCCAATTAAAGGATATAGCGTACCTATGCGGGTGGTTATCCTGTAAATATGGTCATTATCAAGAACGGGAATATTATCATCATTAGCGACTACAAATTTTTTGGCCTGCCATTGCTCTGCAAATTGATCACTTACAATCGCCACAGAATTACTGTGCATCCAACCGATTTGATTGTCGGTCATGACAAGTTCCCAGGCCCCGTCTTTACTCATCTGCCAGATATAAACAGGGGTACCTGCGGCGACATAGGACTGCTGCAAATTATCAAAGGGATAGTCTGTAGCCATGGCATTAGCTGAGCCATAACTTGGAATATCGGTTGGCAGCTGCCTTAAATTATCCGAGTTAACCACAATGCCTTTTTCCTGCATATTGGGAAATGCAGTGAGGTTCATATTGATGACCAAGCTTTCAATCCAATCCACAGCAAGTGGATGCAAATTGCTACCATAACCCGGCTTAGCGGCATAAAGTTTTATAATCGAGTTTTCAGCGGCTAAGGCCCCGCTTTTATCAAAAGCCGCCTTTTCCCCAGTCCAAGCTGAAAAATATCTAACTAGAAATCTCTGAGTAAGGCCTGCCTGAGTGGCGGCATCCATTAGAGGTTGATCGCCATTAGTATCTGCATAAATCAAAGCATTTTGATTATATTGATCAATGACAAGCGGAAGCTGTTGAGTGCTAATAGTTGCCGCCCAAAGCTGAAATGGGATGAGCAGCAATATGCATAATCTAAAAATAAACATTAATCATCCTCTCTCGCTAAGCTACGCATAGCGGTCTCTCCCATCGAGGAAGAGACGAGACTTAAAGTAGCTCTGTTAAAAACTCAGCAAGGAACTCGTTCATCACCTCGTCACTTATCGTGAATTGCAAGGGGTGCTTGCCGCCCACATGTAAAAGCAGCTGGTCATTTACCCTTTCAATTTTCTGAACTTTTTTAACTCTTGGCGTCAGCTTGGATTGATATTTGCGGCTCACTCTAAAGTTGGAAATGACCTGACGATAAGAACCCGAAACCTGATTGTTGCGAATCTTTTCCATCAGATTCTTAGCTTGCACGGGGCTTTCTGCTTCCAGCTTTCGCAATTCGTGCAAAGTACGGATGTCTTCGATAACGCCGTCTTGGGCCAAGTCTTTAATTGCCTGGCTCGCTCCTTGCAAGCCTAATCGAATAGAAATCCAGGCAGGGTCTCTACCAAGCTCTGCAGCTGCCTGAGCTTTAGATACGCCCATGTTCTCGACTAATTTGCTCAGCGCTGCCGCTTCTTCAAATGGAGAAACATTGTCACGCTGATCGTTTTCCAGTAATTGCAAAATCAGAATGTTAGCGTCTTCTTCATCACGAATAATGCAAGGAAGCGTCGACAAACCTGCCATTTTTGCAGCATGAAACCGGCGCTCACCGGCAATAATAATGTATTTTCCATCCTGATTACGAGGGCGCACAATAATAGGCTGAATAATGCCTTTGAACTTAATACTTTCCGCCAAACCTTCAATATTGCGAAAACTCTTTCTAGGTTGATTAGGGTCAGCCTCTAATCTTTCGATTGGTAATTCAAATAATTTACCTGAAGCCTCAGCGATATCGTTCATTACCTGCAACTTAAGCGCCAGCAATTCGTCTTTTTTACCGAGAGAGACTTCATGAAGCTCGGTGCTGAGCTCGCTTGAGCGTTTGCGGTTTAAAAGCAGGTCTTTCTTATCCATATTAAACCTCGGTTGCGGCAGGTTCTGCTTCAGATTCATCCTGAGCCATAATTTGTTCTTTAGGCAGTTTCTCACCAGTAAAATAAGCGTTGAGCTCTTTGGCTACTTGTCTTACTGCGAAATGGGCATCGGACTCAGGCGCATAGTCTCCGATATAAAGACCAGCGGCTTCCGCTTCAACAAACTTAACACTTTGAGGAACACTAGCATCAAAAGCATGCCCATCTTCTTCAAGTACAGTCAGCAAGCTTCGGCTCATGGTGGTGTTTTTAGCCACCCGGTTCCCTAATAATTTATAAGGGCGGCCTGCAGTCATCGCCAAATCTTTAGCTTCCAATAAACCTGATAAATCCATGCCGCTTGGCGCAGCTGGGATTACCACAAGGTCAGCCAGCAAGGCAGCCTTTAAGGCAGCGGTCTGGAAATTAGGTGGAGTATCGATGACTAAGTAGTCACATTGGTTTTTGAGCTCGCCCAATTGTTCGCGGGCCATTTTTTCGTCGACCTGGAACACCATGTCTTTTAAGCTTTCGCTTTTAGCCGCCCAGGACCAAGCGTCGGGTTTGTCTTTGTCCATGTCGGCTATAAAAACTTTAAAGCCCAGCTCACGCAGTCCGCCAGCCAAGTTAACTGCTGTAGTCGTCTTCCCTGAGCCGCCTTTTTGTTGCAGCAGTGCGATGGTTTTTGCTTGAGCCATGATCTTATCCTCAACTTTCCAAATGGGGTAATAATACCCTAGATTCTAGCACGCTAAAATGCCTCTGGCGAAAATTCATTAATTTTATTTGAATACTTCCAAATTAATTTGAGGAAATATATTTCTCTCGGCGAATATCCTTGGTAGCAAAGCCCATAGCAACAAGCTTTTGGAAGGCTTCGTCGATCATATTGGGATTTCCGCAAAGATAAATAACATCAGCCCCCGGCTTTAAATTAAGATTAGCAAAAGCATGCTGGACATAGCCTTTGTGCTCATAAGGCTTAAGCTCGCTGTCTTCTCTACTATAGTAAGCATGGAATTTGAAATTAGGATGGGCTTTGGCAAACTCAACAAAGTCCTCTCCATACAGTAAATCCTCTCTTAAACGCACCCCTAAAAATAATTCCACAGTAAAATCGGGATTTTTAAGCTTTTCAGCAATTTGAGGAAGCATACAGCGATAAGGTGCTACGCCGGTGCCTGTTGCCATTAATATACATCTTGAGATAGGCTCTTCCTGCAAAATCAAGCGGCCGGCTGGACCCATAGCAGGAAATTTCTGACCTGGCTCCATTTTAAATAAAGCCTCACTGGCTATTCCACCTTGCACAAAAGAGATAGCGATTTCAATTTCGTCAGATTGCCCATAAATACTTGAAATACTGTAGCTTCTGCGCTTAGGCTTGCCGTCAGATCCATCGAAAGTAAAGGTGACAAATTGGCCAGGAATATAGTCCAACTTTTTGCCGTCTTCTCTTACGAAAGTCATGTGCTTTGTGTTGGGAGTCAGCATTTTGCTTGACTTAAGGACTAGGTTAAAGAGTTCGATTGCCATTATATCTCCTAAATCTCGATGTCTGATGAACAGCCCAGGATGACATTTTTTTTGATAATGTAGCATAATAGCAAAAAAATACTGAGAAATTTAAAAACATGTCAGAAATAGCATTAGCAAAGAAAAAACTCGAGCAAGGCCTGCAGGAACTTGAGCTTTCTATCAATGAAAATCAGATTGAACAGCTATTGAAGTATTTAAGCTTGCTCAAAAAGTGGAACCAAACGTACAACCTTACTGCAATTGAGGACCCGCAAGAAATGGTCACTCTGCATTTGCTGGACAGCCTGGCAATTGCTCCATTTTTACAAAAACAAGGTAGATATATTGACGTGGGAACTGGCGCTGGCCTACCTGGCATTCCGCTGGCAATTTACTATCCACAAGCTCAATTTACGTTGCTAGACAGTAATAGCAAGAAAACTCGATTTTTAGTTCAAGCTTCTCATGAACTTGGCCTTACAAATATTTCTGTAGTTCATTCCAGGGTCGAAGAATATCGTCCTGAGCAATTATTTGATTCAATTTTAAGCCGAGCTTATGCTTCTTTAAAAGACATGCTGGATTCAAGCCAGCATTTATTGACACCAGACGGTCAATTTCTTGCTATGAAGGGGGTTTTTCCCAAAGAAGAGCTGAATAAGCTTTCCGAACATTATTCTATAAAAAGTCAACGACTTAAACTTCCATTTTTATCAGCTGAGCGCCATGTAATTTGCATTATAAATCAATAATATGATTGCATTTCAAATCTATCAACCGTACAATTGGCAATCAGAGGAACAATTCAATTAGCTCAAACTTAGGGGGGCCTTCTATGCCAGCGACGATGCATTATGTTCGACCACAAAACCGCGTTAAAAAAACCGTTCCATTACGTGATCATGTTGTCTCAGTGCTCGAAAGTTACTTTGAAGGAATGAAAGGCGAAACTCCAGAAAATCTTTACAATTTAGTTTTAAGCGAAGTAGAACACCCTTTATTAGAAGCCGTTATGAAATTCACGAATAATAACCAAAGCCAATCGGCTCAAATTCTTGGTATTAATCGTGGAACCTTCCGTAAAAAACTTGCTTTTTACGGCATGCTATAAACCCATTTAGATTAGATTTAGTAATTTAATCACCTCAGCTCGGTGTGCACAGACTTTTATTGCCAGTATTAAAATAAACCTACATACTAGTAAGATCATAGTCTGTGTAAAGTGGTTTTTAGCCATTATGTCAATTGATCAAAAAAACATCAATCCTGTTATTAGGCTTTCATTTAAAGATAAAGTCTTTTTAGGCTTGCTAAGAACGATAGCCAAACTTTCATTAGCCAATGTTCACCGATTAGCTGATTGTGTTTACCTTATTTCCAAAGTACTGCCTTTTAGATTCAAAAAGGTGATCGCCACCCACATTAAACTGTGTTTTCCTGAGCTATCCCCAATAGAGCAAAGCAAACTGATTAAAGAATCGATTCGTCAAACTTTATATTGCCTAGCAGAAATGCCTTTTATCTGGTTTAGCAAGCCAGATAAAGTTTTGAAATACGTCAAACAGGTCAGCGGTGAAGACCTCATTATGCAGGCCACCCATTCCGGAAAAAATGTGATAGTCCTTGCCCCGCATCTAGGTTCCTGGGAAATGTACGGGCTTTACGGCTCTGCGCTTTATCCCTCAGCGGGACTCTATAAACCCCGCAAAAAAGCATATCAAGAAGTAATTATAAGAGAGGCCCGAGAAAGACGAGGAAAAGTCAGCATGTTTCCCACCACGGCTTCTGGAGTGAAAGCCTTATACCGAGCTTTAGCCGATAAAAAATGGGTAGGCATGTTGCCCGACCATGATCCCGGTAAGAATGGCGGGGTATATGTGCCTTTTTTTGGGATATCCGCTAATACCATGACATTAGCTGCAAGGCTAGCAAATAAGGCCGAGGACCCCGCCATTTTTCTTGGCTATGCAGAAAGATTAGCTCGTTCCGAAGGCTTTCATATCCACTTTGTTCCAGCAAGCCAGGGCATTCTAAGTGAGGATTTAAGCCAGGCTGCAGCTGCCATGAACAAAGATATTGAAGCCTGCATTCGCCATATTCCTGCTCAGTATGAATGGTCTTATAAAAGGTTTAGAAGAAGACCCAATAACGAAGCCTCCTTCTATCAATAACAAACTTGCTTCGCTTTGTTTGTTTTTTATACAATAGGGCGATGAACTCAAAAATTTTCGAATGCTTAAGCCAAAACTTTGGCACAGAAATTGCCGAATCCAGTATGCGATGGGCCGAGCATCCCAAGCATCATATTTTGACGATCACGGATAAAAACTATCCAAAACTTTTGTGCCAGATACACAAACCCCCTCCCATTTTATTTGTAGAAGGCAATATCGATATTCTGAATGAATGCCAGATAGCGATGGTGGGCTGTCGGCGCATGAGCCATTATGGAAGAGACATCGCTTATAAGTTCGCTCAGAACTTAGCTGAGATCGGCATAGTCATTACGAGCGGACTTGCCCTCGGCATTGATACAGCAAGTCATCAAGGCGCTCTACACTCAGGCCAAACTATTGCGATTTTGGGATCAGGCCTTAAGCAAATTTACCCAAGCTCGAATAGAAAACTTGCAGAAAAAATTGCTGAAAATGGCGCTTTGGTTTCAGAGTTTCCTCTGGATATGCCGGCGAATAAACTCACTTTTCCCCAACGAAACCGCCTTATCAGCGGCATGAGTATCGCCACCATTGTCATTGAGGCAGCTGTTAAAAGCGGATCTCTTATTACGGCAAAATTTGCCCTGGAACAAAACAAGGAAGTTTTTGCAGTTCCTGGCTCTATTCATAGCCCTCAATCTAAAGGATGCCACCAATTGATTCGCCAAGGGGCTACTTTAGTTGAGTCCATAGAAGACATCTTATTTGAGCTCAAGCCAAAACTACGCCATGAAATAAAAGTTGCTGTAAAAGATTTACAATCACCAAAAGAGCATGATAATAATAAAAAAGCATCCGGTGACTATTCAACAATATTGCAACACTTAGGTTCTGACAGCCTATCGGTTGACCAACTTGTAGAGCAAACTGGTTTGACGATAGAGCAGCTCTCCTCTATGTTACTAGTAATGGAGCTTGAGGGTTTCCTCACCCAAGTACCCGGCGGTTATATACGCAAAAAATAGCGGCAGCTAGATTGATAAGGCATTGATGTGAAAGCAACTATATTTGAGTTATTGATACAATTATTTGAAGCCATGGGGACCAGCAGACAATCTGACGCTGAATACTTTCAATATTGTGTGGAAACTTTAAAATCAGCAGGATTAAGCCGCCAAGATTTAAACCACGCTTTAAGTTGGCTTGATAAGTTTTCAAAAGGACCTCAACGAGAATTTTCTGGCCCAAGCGAAGTGGTTCGTATTTTTAGCGAAGAGGAATGCCAAAGAATTAATTTACAAGGTCGTAGTTTTTTGTTGCAGTTATTACAAGTAGGCGCGATAGACAGATATACTCTAGAACACATATTAGACTGCGTGGCAGAACTTGAAGTTTCAGAAGTGAATCTAAATCAGTTGAAATGGATCGTAGTCATGTTAGCATCTGCAGAATTTAAAAATCAGGCTTATGCAGAATGGCTTGAACATACGATTTTACGGGAAGACGGCCCGCAAAGAGTGTTACATTAAGGAAAGTGAATGACAAAAAATCTGGTCATTGTTGAGTCCCCTGCTAAAAGCAAGACCATTAAAAAATATCTAGGCAACGACTTTCAAATCTTGGCCTCTTATGGACACGTAAGAGATTTGCCTGCAAAACAGGGTGCCGTTATTCCAGAAGATCATTTTGCCATGACTTATACCTTAATCGACAAAAACGCTAAGCATGTCGATGCCATTGTCAAAGCCATGAAAGAAGCCGATGCTCTCTACCTAGCCACTGACCCGGATAGAGAAGGAGAGGCGATTTCCTGGCATCTTTATGAAATTTTAAAATCTAAAAAAGCCTTAAAAGATAAGCCCGTGCATCGCGTAGCTTTCTATGAAATTACCAAAAATGCAGTAAACCAAGCTATTCAAAACCCTCGTGAGTTATCGATGGATTTGGTCAATGCGCAGCAAGCTCGCCGAGCCTTAGACTATCTAGTCGGCTTTAATTTGTCCCCCCTGCTTTGGAAAAAAGTAAGAAGAGGCTTATCAGCGGGAAGAGTACAAAGCCCTGCGCTTCGCATGATAGTAGAGCGCGAAGAAGAAATTGAAAAGTTCCAATCTCAAGAATACTGGACCATAGAGGCCAGCTTAAATAAAGATAATATTGATTTTGGCGCAAAGCTGATTCAATGGAAATCTGAAAGCTTAAAACAGTTTGATATCAACAATGAACAGCAAGCGAACTCCATAAAAGACGCTTTAGTTGCTGCCACTCAAGGCAGTTTAACGGTAAGCAATGTTGAGAAAAAACAGAGAAAACGTAATCCTTCCCCGCCTTTTACCACCTCAACCTTGCAACAGGAAGCTTCCCGTAAACTTGGTTTTAGCACCAAAAAAACCATGCAAATTGCCCAACAGCTTTATGAAGGGGTGGATATTGGTGAAGGCTCGGTGGGTTTAATTACCTATATGCGTACCGACTCCTTGAATTTGTCTAACGATGCTATTGGCGAAATGCGTGAATTTATTAGTAAAAAGTATGGAGCTGATGCGCTGCCCGATGAGCCAAGGTTTTTTAAAACCAAATCTAAAAATGCTCAAGAAGCCCATGAAGCCATTCGGCCCACCTCCGTACAACGCACCCCAGATTCACTCAAATTACATTTAAGCCCAGACCAGTTTAAACTTTACAGCTTGGTGTGGAAAAGAGCGACAGCCTGCCAAATGCAGCATGCCTTAATCGACACAACTGCTGTTGATTTTAACTGTGCAGACGGAGCCACTTTCCGCGCTACAGGCTCTATTATCGTTAAGCCTGGTTTTATGCAGGTTTACCAAGAAAGCTTCGACGATAAAAAATCCGAAGAAGAGGATGCGGAAAAAACCCTGCCTAATCTTGAAGTAGGCGATAAGGTTAAATTGCTGGATATCAGCCCTGAACAACATTTTACCGAGCCTCCTCCTCGCTATTCAGAAGCTTCCCTCGTTAAAGCATTAGAAGAGCATGGCATTGGCCGGCCTTCAACCTATTCCAGCATTATTTCAACCCTGCAAGCTCGTGAATACGCTATTTTAGAAAACAAAAGATTCAAGCCTACCGATGTGGGCCGAGTGGTAAACCGCTTTCTGACTGAATACTTTGAGAAATATGTAGATTATGGCTTTACCGCATCATTGGAAGATGAACTTGATGCCGTTTCCCGAGGGGAAATGGAGTGGGTCCCTCTTCTAGATCAGTTCTGGGGACCTTTTAAAAAGCTGATTGATGATATTGGGGTTAATGTTCAACGCAAAGACGTCACTCAAGAACAGCTAGATGAAGCCTGCCCTGACTGCGGCAAACCGCTTTCTATCCGCTTAGGAAAACGCGGTAAATTTATTGGCTGCACCGCTTATCCAGAATGTAAGTATACCCGCCCGATGACAACTTCAGGTGAAGCGCCGGCAGAACCTGCTGCTCCAACCATAGTAGAGGGTAGGACTTGCCCTGACTGCGGCGGAGAGCTTCATATCAAACAAGGCCGCTATGGTAAGTTTATCGGCTGTGGCAACTATCCAAAATGCAAGCATATGGAACCTTTGGTTAAGCCCAAAGATTTAGGGATATCATGCCCTCAGTGCAAGCAAGGCGAGCTGATGGAAAGGAAATCCCGCTACGGAAAGCTATTCTATTCATGCAGTCGCTACCCAGATTGCAACTATGCTACCTGGAACAAACCGATTAAAGAACCTTGCCCAAAATGTAACTGGCCTATTTTGACGGTTAAAACCACCAAGCGTAACGGCACTCAAAAAGTCTGCCCTCAAAAAGAATGCGGCTTTGCCAAAGACGCGCCTGATTTAGCTGAGGAATGACTCAGCTAGCCTTGCTTGAGCAAACTGGACAAATTGCGCCAAATCAGGCAGTATTATTGGTTAGTCTATTACAATGACGGAACTATGCTAAACATACTGGTCATACATGGCCCTAACCTAAATTTGCTCGGTATTCGCGAGCCGGAAATTTACGGGTCTGATACTTTAGAACAAATCAACGAGCGGCTAGTGAAACTGGCTAAGCAGAACTCTGCTCAAGTAGAAATCATGCAAAGCAATGCCGAGCATGAATTGATTAACTCTGTGCAAAAGGCACATGGCCGTATCGACTTCATTATTATTAACCCCGCGGCTTTTGGTCATACCAGCATCGCATTGCGAGATGCTTTTCTTGCTGTTGGTATTCCCTTTATTGAAGTACACTTATCAAATACCGATGCCAGAGAGCCATTTCGCCAGCATTCTTATCTCTCTGATATTGCAGTAGGGAAAATTATAGGACTAGGAGCGAGAGGCTATGAATTTGCCTTAGACGCTGCCATAGATTATTGTCAAACTCATTAGAAACAGACATAGGAACTTTGATGGATATCAATATTCGTGAACTAGAAAAATTAATCAAACTGATGGAAGGCTCTACCGTTGCTGAAATTGAAATTAAGCAAGGTGAAGAAACCGTGAGAGTCAGCAGAAATAGCTCAGCAGCTCCCGTTGTTAGTATTCCAGTGCCAGCACCTGTGGCTCCAGCTTCAGCTCCGGCAGCTGCGCCAGCACCTGCTGAAAGCGCTCCAGCAGCAAAAGCTGTGGTTAAAGGCCATGAACTGAAGTCTCCTATGGTCGGTACTTATTATTCCGCGCCTTCTCCTGATTCCGCGCCCTATGCCCATGTTGGCAAAAAGGTAAAAGCAGGTGAAACCCTTTGCATTATTGAAGCCATGAAAATGATGAATCAAATTGAAGCAGATAAATCAGGCGTGATTAAAGCCATTTTGAAAGAAAACGGCCAGCCTGTGGAGTTTGACGAGCCTTTATTTGTTATCGAAACCGAATAATTACTGGGTGGTCAAATGATGCTGGAGAAAGTATTAATAGCAAATCGTGGTGAAATTGCACTTCGTATCCTAAGAGCCTGCCGTGAGCAAAAAATCAAAACGGTTGCTGTACACTCAACAGTCGATCGCAATTTGAAACATGTGAGAATGGCTGACGAATCTGTGTGTATAGGCCCTGCCAATTCTCGCGACAGCTATCTTAATATTCCCGCCATTATAAGTGCGGCCGAGGTTACTCACAGTACAGCTATTCATCCTGGCTATGGCTTTTTGGCCGAAAATGCGGATTTCGCAGAAAGAGTGGAAAAAAGCGGATTTATTTTTATCGGGCCTCGTCCTGAAAGCATTCGGATGATGGGAGACAAGGTTTCAGCCATTGCCGCCATGAAGAAATTCGGCGTTCCCACCGTTCCCGGCTCAGACGGCCCATTAGGTCAAGACCAGCAAACCAACTTAAAAATAGCTGAGAAAATCGGTTACCCTGTCATTATTAAGGCAGCTGGCGGTGGTGGCGGCCGAGGCATGAGAATCGTTCGTCACACCCAAGAGCTTGTTCAATCCATTCAAATGACCAAAACCGAAGCTTCAGCCGCATTTGGTAATGCTACCGTCTATATGGAAAAGTTTTTAGAAAACCCTCGCCATATTGAAATCCAGGTTATCGGCGATGGCAACGGTAAAGCCATTTATTTAGGAGAGCGTGATTGCTCAATGCAGCGTCGCCATCAAAAAGTACTGGAAGAAGCTCCAGCCCCAGGCATTACTGAAGAACAGCGCAAAAAAATCGGTAAAACCTGCGTGAAAGCCTGTGAAAAAATGAAATATCGCGGCGCAGGGACCTTTGAGTTTTTGTATGAGAAAGGTAAATTTTACTTTATTGAGATGAACACTCGGGTTCAGGTTGAACACCCAGTCACTGAAATGATTACCGGAGTCGACATAGTCAGAGAACAGCTTAGAGTGGCAGCAGGATTAGGCTTAAGCTACAAGCAAGATGATATCAAAATCAAAGGCCATGCCATTGAGTGCCGAATCAATGCGGAAGACTCTGAAACTTTTATGCCTTGCCCTGGCACTATCGAGCTTTACCACCCGGCCGGCGGCCCTGGGATTAGGATCGATTCTCATATTTATTCAAGCTATAAAGTCCCCGCTAACTATGATTCTTTAATTGGCAAAATTATCGCTTACTCTGATACTCGCGAGGACTGTATTGCCAGAATGCAAAATGCCTTATTGGAAACTGTAGTAGAAGGGATCAAAACCAATATTCCTCTGCATAAAAGGATTTTGACCGATAATAATTTCTGCAAAGGCGGCACCAATATTCACTATCTTGAAAAAATCCTGATGCCAAGCAAAAAATAACAGGCCCCCGGCTTAGAATTAGCCCTGCAAATTGAACCACGGCAAAATGCCGAAAGCTTGATAAATCATTAAGTTTAGGCTATCTTGATACATCGAAAGAGAGGGATTAAAGCATGAAACGTTATGGTGTAGCTTTGACAATATTGCTCGCGGGTTCTTTTCTTGCAGGAGTGTATGCAACGCCAAGTTTAGTCCAGCTTCCAGATTTCAAAAAAAGCACCTCTTCTTCGGATCAAAAACGTCAATACTTTATTGACTTTATGCTGCCTAAAATTGAGGCGGCCAATTTGCAATTAACGGTTACCCGTCAAAGAATTCAGCATTTAGCACAATATTACAATCGCTATGGCAAGTTAAATCGTGCCGACCAGGAATGGTTGCAGGAAATTGCCCAGGAATATGAGGTTTCGCCTTTTAATTTCAATACAAGAACGCTTAATGTTACCCCTCTTCTGGAAAGAGTGGATATTATCCCGCCTTCTTTAGTATTGGCTCAGGCTATTAACGAATCAGCCTGGGGAACTTCTCGATTCGCTCAACAAGCTAACAATATATTTGGCCAATGGTGCTTTAGCCAAGGCTGTGGTCTTGTTCCTAAGCAAAGACCCGAGGGAGCCATTTATGAAGTGCAAAAATTCCCAGATATTTTAGCTTCGGTTGATGCTTATATGTATAACCTGAATACCAACGATGTATTTGAACCTTTCCGCGAGCTAAGGGCCCAACTACGTGCTGAAAATCAACCTTTAACAGGTCAGGCTTTAGCTTCAGGCCTGCTCAACTATTCACAGCGCCATCAAGACTATGTGGATTCCATTCAAGCAGGGATTAGCAATTATAACTTAGCGCAGTACGATAACCTAAACAGGTAATCTTTTAGTACGCTCAGTTTAAATTAAAGCAGTCCTGGTAACGTTTCGTTACTCTGCGCAAGCTTTCTCTTGTAAAAATTTCACGCAAGCTTAAGATGAGCGGTTAATATGTACGCTTTGTATTGAAAGAGAATGATTATGAAATGGATCCAACTAAGATTTGCCTGCTCAGCCAATGAAGCTGAAATGTTTGAAGAACTTCTGCTTGAAACCGAAGCAGTTTCAGTCACTTTCCAAGATGCGCAAGATCAACCTATTTTAGAGCCCGGTGTCGGGCAAATGCCGCTGTGGAATAAAGTCACCATGGTAGCGCTTTATACCGAAGATACCGATATGGATAGGGTCTTGCTTCAAATCAAATCCATTCATCCTGATTTTGATTTAAGCCAAGCCCATATTGAGAACTTAGCTGATCAAAACTGGGTGCAAGCCTGGATGGATGATTTTAAGCCCATGCAATTTGGCGATAGGCTATGGATCTGCCCCACTGCGCACCAGCCTGTTGACCCTACCGCAGTTAACGTAATCTTAGACCCTGGCTTGGCTTTTGGCACGGGGACCCACCCTACCACAGCCTTATGCTTGCGCTGGCTGGGCGAGCAAGATTTAAATAATAAGACCATTATTGATTATGGCTGCGGTTCCGGCATTTTAGCCATTGCAGCAGTTATGCTGGGAGCTAAAAAAGCCTACTGTGTAGACAACGATCCTCAAGCCCTGACTGCAACCGAAAACAATGCCAAACAAAACCGTCTAGACTCTACTCAAATTATAAGCCTGCTGCCCGATGCACTTCCAAATTTTCAAGCGGATATCATGGTTGCCAACATCTTAGCCGGCCCCCTAGTAGAATTAGCGCCACACTTAAGCAATTTAACAAAAGATCATGGGAAAATCTGTCTGTCTGGAATTTTGGACTCTCAAGCCAAACAAGTCGCTGAAGCTTACGAGAAGTTTTTTAAATTAGGCCCTATAGTCTATAGCGGTGAGTGGACTCGGATAAGTGGAGTGAAGAAATAGATTTGCTTTAAATCCTCCTTTATCCCCTTTTGCATGACGGATGGATTGAACTTATATAAAGCTGGTAAGGTTCACTTTAAATCCCCCTCTATCCCTCTTTGTCAAAGGGGGAGGTTTAGTTGTAGCCTTTTCAAAGGGAGAGGTTATAGCTGCGCCTTTGTTGAAGGGAAAAGTTCTTATTCGCCCCTTTGCTAAAGGGAAAAGTTCTTGTTCCTCCCTTTATTAAAGGGAGGCTAGGAGGGATTTAACCATATACCAGCGTGATGGAGCTTATAGAGCGATGATCCAAAATGCTGGCATTAAACTGCTCTTTTAGCGACTCATGCTTGTGCTGCTCTAACACACTGAGAGAAAGCGTTAAGTTGATTTCCAGATGAGCTTCAAAATAATACAGAATCGTTCTTAAAACCATGCTTTCAGGTACAATGTTTTGCCATTTTGGCATAAGTTCATTTAGCAGAACGCTTCGCTCGGGCAATAGGTGCTTAGGCAAACCTTCCGGATGGTTTTCGGTATCTACATGAACGGTTACATCTTCAATATCAGGAAAGTTCTTAGCTAAGATAACCTGAACGGATTGAGCAACGAAGTGCCCTTCTGAGGCACTTACATAATAGGGTTCAATCAAAACATGCACATCTAAAAAAACCCGGCCCGCCATTTTACGAGTACGAAGCTGATGCAGATGTTTCACCCCGGTTAAGCTCATAATGGTCTGTTCGACTTTTTTTAACTCATCTTGAGACAAACCTGCGTCGCTCAATTCCTCCAAAGCTTTCCAGCCCCAATTCCCACCCATTCTGATAATGAAAAAGGCCACCACTAAAGCAGCTACTTCATCTAAAAATGGAAAGCCTGCAAAGGCGCCTAATAGGCCTGCCAAGACAATTAATGAAGCCCATGAATCACTTCTGCTATGCCAAGCGTTAGCCTTCAATAAGTCTGAATTAATCTGCTTAGCCAAATTTAAGGTATAGCGAAATAGACTCTCATTGGCCAAAATGGAAATCACGGCCACCCAAATCGTAAACTCATCGGGTTTATCCGTGAGATGATGGGTAATCCGGTAAATGGCATCAAAACCGATCCCAAGGCCCACCAAGACCAAAAAAAGCCCCAAGCCAAAGGTTGCTACCGTTTCAAATCGCCAGTGGCCATAGGGATGATTTTCATCGGGATCTAAACGGCTGTAATGATTGGCAACAAAAACCATTGCATTCACCAGCAGATCGGCCAATGAGTGAATACCATCTGCAAACAAAGCGGAAGATGAACCTAAAAGCCCCAAACTTATTTTCATCAAAGCCAAAAGACTGTTAACGATAGTGCTTAGCAAATTAGCCTTTTTAGTTATCTTGTGCCGCTCTAAAAGATCACTGCTCATAATATTTTGCTATCCAGTGGATGCATGCCATCGCTGCATGCCCGATAATATAAATCCATACTAAAGTTGCCAGTGTACTATGAATATTAATTAAAAATGAAGCCGCAGTTTTCCAAGGTAGCCAATGATAGATTATAAAACCGCTAGCTCCTGTTAAAGCCATGGCCAAAATCAGCAAAATCCCTAAGCCTTGCACCAAGCCTGGCAGTCCACCTGCAGCTCGATTAGGCAAGCTTTTAAATTTTAGCATATTCATCAGGTCAGATATTACTTCAGCCAAAGCTAATCTTGAATAGGGATAGAAGTTAGCTAATCTATGCTGCCTGGCTTTTAAAATAAGATAAATACTTAGGCTCAGCAAAGCCGTCACGCCGCCCGCTACGTGTAAATAAAAAATGGCTGTCCTGCCGCCCATAAACTGGCTGGTCACAAGCTGTGAAACCACAGCCAAAGCCAAAATAAAATGAAGAACTAAACTGGACCGATTCCATTGATGTGCGTACATAAATACCTCTTATTGCTTATTGTTTGGATTAGCAGGAATAGTAAATAAATAGACCGCTTGGCGCATGACATCTGAGAATACGGGGGCCGCAACCTCACCGCCATAATATTGTTTGCGAGGACGATCTATCATAACAACCATTGCAAACTGCGGATTATTCGCTGGGATAATTCCAGCAAATAGCCCGATATATTGGTTTACATAACGTCCATCTACTGACTTTCTGGAAGTTCCGGTTTTACCCGCAATGGCATAGCCAGCTACCTGAGCTTTTAAGCCGGTACCACCCTCTTCAATTACGGTACGAAGCATCTGTAAAATCTGATCGGCCACCGCAGCAGGCATAACCTGCTCGCCGTCTGTTGGGGCTTCATCTTGCTTTAATAAGGTTAAAGGATATTGCATGCCGTGATTCGCAATCGCCGCATAGGCTTGAACCAACTGCAAGGCAGTCACGTTCATCCCATAACCAAAGGATAAAGTAGCCAAAGCAAAAGGAGCCCAGGTATAAGGGTGCGGAACATAGCCAGTACGCTCGCCCGGAAATTGCAAAGCGGTGACTTGACCAAAGCCGGCTTCATCTAAAGTATTGACCAGAGCCTTGGAATTGATCTGCAAAATAAGCTTGGAAATCCCTACGTTGCTCGATTTTTGCAAAATACCGCCCAAAGTCAATGTGCCATAATCATGCACATCTTTAACGGTATATTTACCTATGCTGTAATAGCCTGGATCGGTATTGACAGTGGTATTAGGCGGAAATTTGCCACTTTCCAAAACAGCCGCCATAGAAAAGGGTTTCATCGTAGAACCTGGCTCAAACACATCAGTAGCCGCGCGAGTCCGCATCCCATCCACATCAAAGCTTTGACGGTTATTGGGGTTGTAGCTGGGGACGCTCGCCATTGCCACGATTTCACCAGTTTTTACATTGACGATCACCGCCGTTCCCGCATCCGCATTATTTTGCTGTACGGCTTTAAGCAATGCGCGATAGGTGATGTACTGCAAACGTCGATCAATACTTAACACTAAAGGCTGGCCTGGAACAGGGTCAATTTGATTACCCGGCACATCGACAATATTGCCCTTTAAATCGCGGACAATAGTCATGGTCCCGGCCTTGCCTGCCAATGACTTATTATATTTAAGCTCCACCCCTGCAATACCCGCATTGCTATCGTTGGTAATCCCTAAGACTTGGCTCATCACTTCGCTGTCTGGGTAATAACGGCGGTATTCTTTTTGGAAATAGATGCCTTTGACATCAAGGGCTTTAACCTGGTCCGCTAATTGAGGAGAAATTTGTCTGGCCAAATAAATAAACCGAATTTGCTTTTTATCACCTTGGTTACCGGTAGCAGCCAATATTTTCTCCGCTTTAGCCGGATTTAAATTAAGCAAACTCAGCACCTTGGGCCAGTTGGGATCAGTGACATCCAAATACTGCGGGTCCACCCAGACTGAATTGACGGGCACACTCACCGCGACAGGAAGGTTGTTACGATCATAGATAATGCCGCGTTGGGCCGGCAGAACGAGCACCCTCAGAGACCGAGAGTTACCTTGCTTGAGCAAAAAGTTTCTATCGATGACATGTAAATAAAATAATCGGCTGACAATCGCAGTTAATACCAAGCCCAAAATACCTACTACAAACCAAAATCGATATTTATGCATTATGAAGTGCTCGTAATGGAATCGTTATCACTTAAGTTTGGCACTCCATTGACCGGCGTATTTCCTGGTAAAACTAAAATTTTGATATTTTGTGCAGTAGGGACCGTCATTCCCATATTTTCAGTGGCAATTTTTTCGATTCTGCTGTAGTTACCCCAAGTACTTTCCTCCAGCAAAATATTCATCCACTGGGTATGCAGCTGTTGCTGCTGAGCTTGCAGTTGTTGGTATTGGATAAAGGCTTGGCGATAACGGTTTTTTACATATACGACTAATAAGGCCGTAATAAATAATACCAATACAAAAGCCATGACCTTTTTTGATTTAGGATTGGTAAAGGTATTACGCAGGGCCAATAATACATTTAACCCGTTATATTCATCCTGTTGTCTCATGTTATTCTCTCTGTTACGCGCAAGATTGCACTTCTCGCTCGAACGTTTCGTGCAATTTCTTCTTCATCTGCTCGTTGCATTTTAATACACCATCGCATTTTTTGCAGGGCATTTATTTCAGACTGGCGCACAGGAAGGCCTCTAGGCAAGGCAGGAGGCTGGCTCTGGGCCTGCATAAATTGTTTAACAATCCGGTCTTCCAACGAATGAAAGCTGATTATGGCCAATCTTCCGCCCATTTTTAAAACTTTTAAAGACGCGGCTAAAGCCTGTTCCAATTCCTCAAGCTCATGATTAATGTAAATTCTTAAAGCTTGAAAGCTTCGAGTGGCAGGATGCTTAAACTTATCCACCTTGGGAATGGACTGCTCAATCAGCTTAGCAAGGTCTAAAGTGGTTTTAAGAGGATGCTCTGTTCTGGATTCAACCACTGCTCTGGCAATTTTTCTGGAAAACTTTTCTTCTCCATAACGCCAGATAATATCGGCCAGCGTTTTTTCATCGACATGCTCTAAAAATTCTGCAACCGATTCGCCTCTAGTGGTATCCATCCTCATATCAAGCGGGCCCTCTCGCATAAAGCTAAAGCCTCGAGAGGCTTCATCCAATTGAGGAGAGGACACTCCCAAGTCCAGCAATATACCGTCGACCTGCCCCATCAGATTGAATTGCTCGGCAATGGCCTCTAGCTCACAAAAACCTTGGTGGACTATGCTAACTCTTTTATCGCTGCCATAGCGAGACTGTGCTACTTCTATGGCCTGCGGGTCTTTATCGATAACAACTAAGCGGCCTTGATCGGACAGTTTTTCCAAAATGGCAGCACTATGACCGCCTCTTCCAAAAGTTCCATCGATATAAATGCCGTCAGGCTTAATGGCCAAGCCTTCGACTGCTTCTTGTAATAAAACGGATTGATGCACGTTATCTCTACCATTTTTGAGTTGATGGTATTGTAACGACTAAACTTATCTTAAGCCAGGAAGATCCATTTGATTAGCTATAAGTTCTAATCCGCGCCCGATAGCATCTCTGCTGTCGGCAGCAGCTGTGCTGACTGAAGAAGGACTTACTGCCTGGGTCTGTTTTCTTGAAAAGCATAAAGCCAATTTCCCAATCCCGTTCTCTATAAATTCAGAAGTGATATTATAGCGAGACAACAATGCGCATGCCCCTGAAGTCCCTATCAAAGTCCAACTTAAAGCAGGATCAGCATTATTGCCAATTTTTTCTTGTTCGGCCTGAAAGGTAAAATAGATGGTACTGGCAGCCCCTAACCCCGCTAAGCTAATGGATAATAATATATGGAGGAATTTGCAAAAATTTGAACATGGCGCTGAGTTCTGATTTTTTTTATTGCCCGCCAAGCCAAATAGTTTGAATAACTCTACTACGTTCAGCGCAAAAAATGGAATGCTTGAAATCATGCCATAACTTAGCTGCCCAGGTCTTGAAGCCCCTATAGTGCTGGCAGAATCCTCACCATTCACCACGTTGGAATATACACCAAACCCACTGCACACAATAATACCAGCGGAGATTGCAGCTTTACCTGCATAAGCCAGCCCCATTCTTTTTCCATGTTGTTGCATTTTACTTGGGCGAAAACCGTCAATAATTTGCCCAGCCACATCGCCCATTTGCAAGATTTTAACTCCATAGCCCAATATATTTGCCACTATGGTCATAGCATAGAAAAAGTTCTGAACATCAGCTCGGGTAGAAGGATTGGCAATATCCGGGCCATGAGTATTAGCAAAAGCCGTATTGGACATTTGGGCAAGAACGGTAGAAGCCAAGGTTGAAAAAGTAAAGGCTACTGCTGTAAAACCAAGAGAAAGATAAGGATTGGCACTTATTGATGCAGGTTCTCTAACGCTAAGCTTTGAAGCACCCGTGTTTTTTAATACTGCCTCTATATCTGGGGTTTCAGAACAAGCTTGGTCCCTTGGCCTATTGGTCAATTTTCTATATAAGCCTGGCACTTTTTCCTTAACCAACTCAGGAGTAGTATTCCATAACGTCCCGATAGAAGGCACCACGGCTAAAGCTGCTAAAGAATAAGCGCCTGCTGTATCCAGCCCCAGGTAATCCCTAAAAAAGCCAAAGCTACCGGCAAAATTACGATAGGAGGCTGCTACATTGGCTATTCCTATGGCCGCTATGCTAAAGTTTTGCAAGCACTCGGTATTTAGGCAGCTCCTAACTGAACTAGCGACTCGCCTTATTCTAGCGATAGACCTTGAACCACAGCCTCCCACCACTTCTTCAGCAACTAAACTTGCCCCAAGATCATCCTCTAATGACTCACCTGATGGCATTAAAGGAACACCTAAAAGACTAGACTTCGCCGGTCCGTTTAAGGCATCAGCTTCCCATCCTCTCATAATTTATCTTCCTTTTTACCAGCCTTAGCTGCTTTTTAAAAAGCTATTTTACAGCCATAGAAAAACAACTCAACTGTTTAAAATTTCCTTAGCTTTAGAATAAGAGAAAAATGCTTATAAATTATTTACTTAGACTAGTAACTTTTTTTACCTGCTAAGGTAGCAACGGAGCAAGTAGAATATATAACAGCTTTATTTTTTGTTTTAATTAGACAAATCTCGCTTTTTAGCCTATAACAGCTTTTCGCTCAATTGGGAAAATCGCAGTAAAAATGCTGCCCTTTCCTAATTCGCTTTGAATGTCTAGCTTAGCTTCATGACGCATTAAAACGTGTTTTACAATAGCGAGCCCAAGGCCTGTACCTCCGGATTGTCTAGAGCGGCCCTTATCCACTCGGTAAAATCTCTCTGTTAATCTAGGAATATCCTTGGTTGGAATGCCCATGCCGGTATCTTTTACTGTAAAAAAGATCGCCTTGTCATCAGCATGCCAGCTTATAAAAATCTCTCCCTGTTGGGGAGTGTAATAAACAGCGTTCATGACTAAATTTGAAAAAGCGCTGTGTAGTTCAGAAGCCTCACCTAATAAGCCCAAAGATTGATCAATATCTAATGTAAATCGATGCCTACCCTGGCTGAGGTCCTTTGCATCTTGCAAAATTCTCTCAATGATCTCATTAATTTTACAAGGTTCCTGCTTTGAAACCGGCTCTTCGCTTTCCAGCTTTGAAAGCAACAATAAATCTGCGACCAAACTTTCCATTCTTTTAGCTTGATCAAATACTTTTTGCCAGATTTCATAAAGCTTGGGGTCGGTGGACTGATAAGAACTAAGCAAAATTTCAACATAGCCGTGAATAACGGTTAGCGGAGTGCGCAATTCATGAGAGACATTTGCAACGAAATCTTGACGCATTTTATGAAGACGTTCTAACTCATCACGTTCTGACATTATTTGCTCTCATGCCTAAGTTGATAGCCAATGCCCCTTTGAGTCTCAATAACAAAAGGCAAACCGTAAACTTTTAAAATATGCCGAAATTTTTTGATATAAGCATCGATGGTACGATCGTTTACATATTTATTATCCGGCCAAACCTGTGCTAATAGCTGCTCTCTTGCATAGGTTCGGTTGAGGTTTTTTAACAAATAAGCGAATAGCCCAAATTCTAGTGCGCTAAGCTTCACAACTTGATCCTGATAAATTAATTCTCGATTGATTAAATCCACCGTTAAACCATGGACCATAAACTGGTTCTGATGGCTGTGAGTACGTCGCAAAACAGCTTTAATTCTAGCCATCAACTCTAATGGGGAAAACGGTTTAACCACATAATCATCAGCGCCTGAACTCAAGCTTCTGACTTTGTGCTCTTCTTCTGCTAAAGCGGTCAACATAATAATGGGAATATTTTGGGTTTGCGCGTGGGCGCGTAAAAATTTGATGACTTCTATACCTGATTGGTCTGGCAGCATCCAGTCCAATAAAATTAAATCAGGCTGTTTACTTAAAGCTAGCTCTATGCCTTGTTTACCTGAAGCAGCTTCAATCAGATTAAATTGCCCAAGTTCAAGAGAAAACCTCAACATCTCCCGTATTGGTGCCTCGTCTTCTATAAACAAGATAACCGGCTGGTTTGATGAAGGATTTTTCATATAGTTTTCACCGATTTTTCATGCGCGAAGTCTAGCATACGCTCAAACAAACATCAAAAGGAGAAAAAAATGGGAAAGAATTCACCATTAGATATCACAGAGGATGGCTATGTAACATTAGCCGAGACTGATAGCATGGTTATCAGAAATAGCCCGCCAAAGCCTATTAGCTATGCTCATGTAGGTTTATTAGTCGGCCCAATCATTCTCGTGCCATACTTAGGTTGGCGCGCTACTCAATACCCCGTTAACCTTCCTATACTGGGCATTACCCATACTAATTCCAATCCGGCCAATATCTGCATAGGAATGCTGTCGGGCTTTATTTATGGGATGGAGAAGTTTTACCGCTTATTTGAAATAATTGATGCCTGGACAGCCTCTCCACAGAAAGTCAAAGAAGCGCCGGCTGAAACTTCACTATTGAAATTCCTGCCGATTATCAGCGCTATCCTTGCTATACTCACCGTCAATTTGACTGAACAGTCAGATGGCGGAGGCCTGTTCAATGCCGCAGATTTTTCACAATTTAGCTCAATAGAGAAAAGTATAGTTTCAGCACTATCAGGAGGGTTTGACGGTGCGACGATGGCGGTTAGATTAGGGAAAGCAGCTGATGTTATTTTGAATCGATTGCCTAGCAAAGGCCCTTTTCAAATCGCCCACACAGCTAGAGCAGAAAGCTCACCTGGAGTAGAGCTAACAAACGGAGATTTCGCTTTAAATAATGCTTAGATAATAGCGCCTACTATCTTTATTTTTCAAGCAGACAAGGTGACGCTTACAGTCGCAGTGTATATAAGTTTTAGCACCTTTATTTTTTGATCTGCCGAGGCGCGCAAGCATAAAGCGAGCGGAGTGTATAAATGATACTCGAGCACGCGACTGCGCCGCGCAACAAAGGCAGGTCAAAAAAAAAATGCTAAAAAAAGCCAACCGATAAGCCGGGTTCTGTCGCGGACAATCATTCCTCTAGGCTCACCGTCACCGATAAGCTCAAGCAACCTACCCGAACGCTACGCGGGCCACGCAACATGCGTTCCTATTTGGTCTTGCTCCAAGTGGGGTTTTCCCTGCCATTACTGTTACCAGCAATGCGGTGCGCTCTTACCGCACCTTTTCACCCTTACCAGCAAGCTGGCGGTATATTTTCTGCGGCACTTTCCGTAGGCTCACGCCTCCCAGCTGTTAGCTGGCACTTTTACCCTGTGGAGCCCGGACTTTCCTCTATTTGGGTCATACTCATGCTGATACTGCGTTATGCTCGCTGCTGCGTTGCGCATGTATATATTAATACACTGTGCTACTCACAACTTCGCATGCCTTGTCTCAACATGAGTATGACCCAAATAGCGATTGCCTGGTTGGCTTCGGGAAGATTATATAATAATTCGCCTGTTTTCAAAAGAGGGGCTGGGGAGATTAAATCCATCAGGCCTCTCTTTGCTAAAGGAAGCCCTTGCCCTCTATAATGCGTATATTTCGATATTTAGGTGATGGAATGTCTAACTACAGTAATGATCAATCGTATCAGGCCCAATATCAGTTATCGATTCAGCATCCCGAGCAGTTTTGGGCGGAGCAAGCCAAAATACTGGACTGGATTAAGCCTTGGGACAAAGTCATTTCAGGCAATCTTACTGAGGGCAATGTAAAGTGGTTTGAGGGCGGCATATTAAACGTTTCTTATAACTGCTTAGACCGACATTTATCCGAGCGCGGCGATAAAATTGCTGTGATTTGGGAAGGCGACAGCCCTGGTCATTCCAGGAAATTCAGCTATAAAGAACTTCATCAAGCAGTCTGCAAATTTGCCAATGTATTAAAAGCTCAAGGAGTGAAAAAAGGCGATCGAGTTTGCATTTATATGCCGATGGCACCAGAAGCTTTAATGGCTATGCTGGCTTGCGCGAGAATCGGTGCGGTGCATTCTGTCATATTTGGAGGCTTTTCACCTGAATCCATTGCCAATCGGATTATAGACGTGGATTGCTATACCGTCGTTACCTCGAGCTTTGGCTATCGAGGTAGTAAAAAACTCAGCTTTAAAGACAACGTCGATGAAGCCTTATTAAACTGCCCTAATGTCCGATCGGTATTAGTCGTCACTAATGAAAATGAATCGGTAAATTGGGTAAAAGGCCGCGATGTAGATTATTTCAAAGCTGCTTCACAGGCTTCTGAGCACTGCCCTTGTGAGCCTATGAATGCCGAAGACCCTTTATTTATTTTGTATACCTCAGGCTCAACCGGAAAACCCAAGGGAGTCTTGCATAGCACAGCGGGCTATCTGCTTTATGTCACTCTTAGCCATAAAGAAGTGTTTGGCTTGCAGGAACATGATATTTATTGGTGTACAGCTGATGTGGGCTGGATTACAGGCCACTCATATGTTGCTTACGGCCCGCTTGCCAATGGCGCAACAGTCGTGACATTTGAAGGAGTCCCGCACTATCCCGATCACTCTCGCTACTGGCAGATTATCGACAAATATCAGGTCAGCATTTTTTATACTTCACCAACTGCTATCAGGTCTTTAATGCAACATGGAGACGGACCTTTAGCTTCCACTCATCGAAGCAGCTTAAGGCTATTAGGCACTGTGGGCGAGCCTATCAACCCAGAGGCCTGGGAGTGGTATTTTGAATCGGTGGGTAAAAAGCGTTGCCCTATTGTAGATACTTGGTGGCAAACCGAAACCGGCGGCTTTATGATTGCTCCGCCTGCGCAGTTAAATAAGCAAAAACCCGGCTCAGCCATGCGGCCCTTTTATGGAGTAGAGCCTGTGATCCTGGATGAAAAAGGCAATGAGCTCTCAGGAGCTTGTGAAGGGATTTTAGCCATTAAATCTCCTTGGCCTGGCATGCTTAGAACAGTTTATGGTGATCATGATCGATTTATGAAAGCTTATCTAAAAGTTTATCCGGGCCATTATTTTACCGGGGACGGCGCCAAAAGAGATCAGGACGGAGACTATTGGATCACCGGAAGAATTGATGATGTGCTTAATGTTTCAGGACATCGCATTGGAACGGCTGAGGTGGAAAGTGCTTTGGTACTCCATGAAAGCGTTGCCGAAGCTGCTGTTGTGGGAATGCCTCATGATATTAAGGGCCAGGGCATTTATGCCTATGTCGTTCTAATGGATGGCGTTATCGCTTCAGAGCAACTCAAAAAAGAATTAAACGAGATGGTGAGGACCCATATCGGGCCTATCGCCCATTTGGATCAAGTTCAGTTCGCAGAAGCCCTTCCTAAAACCAGGTCGGGTAAAATTATGAGAAGAATTTTACGCAAAATTGCCGCAAAAGAGACCGATAATCTGGGAGATATTTCGACTTTGTCTAATCCAGAATCAGTGGAAAAATTAATTCAAACTGCAGGCAGTTGATTTTGATCTCTCAGGTCTAGCTTCCGGCATTTTTAATGCTGCTAAAACTTCCCCAATTGGCATTTCTGTTGATGCCGTTGGGCGGATAAACTGTTTAGGTTCGGGTAAAATATCGCCTCGTTGAATCTGATCTACAAATTGTGGCAACTCGAGGGAAGCAGCTGCTGCAAGCTCGCTCATTTTCTTACAAATAAAATAAACTTCATAAACAAGCTCTTCACTTTCAAAAAGTTCATTTCCTTGAAAAAACTCCTCGAGTGCCTCAAGTAAAATCCCAGGCTCAACATTGGCATGGCTTATTATTTTTTCACAGTATTTGGCGAATGCTTTCTGTTCATTGCTGGCTTCTCTTTGCTTAGCTATTAGTGAATAAGCCGATAGAACTTGAATTAAACTGTTGAAAGCTGCTATTTCATTGGTAGAGGCTTCGCTTGAAATCAAGTCTAAAGCTTTTTTAAGCCAACTAGTATCACCCAGATTTAATCCCAACATTTTCTACCCCTTATGAAAATATGGGGTCATATTGCCAAAACTTTTGCTGGATTGCTAGGAGTCGGCAGGAGAAGGGCCGGGAGCAGCTTTAGGGTTAGGTTCTGATGATTTAGAGGCTAAAGACATATGGAAAATAGGAGTCGCCCCGAGTTGCATATTTGGCATTCTTTCCGAAGCCTTATACCTTTTTGAAGCCGCTTGCCTAATAAGAACAGGCGGGCTAGGCAAAGCCTGTGGCAAATCCTGACGAGCAGGCATTATGGGCGCAGATAAAACTGGCGCTTTGTCTTGTCTAGAGTTAAATAGAGGCCTAACAGCCTCAAAGCCTTTTGAAATGAAATTCCATGCTTTGTACAACAATTGCTTCATACTAGAAGCCTGTTCTGTCACCTTGCCCATTGCATAGCCACGAGGATTTCTTCTTACAAGGCTAGACACTTCTTTATTAGACTTCTCTATATACTGTTGGGCAGCCCGAACTATTTTATTATTAGCTTCTGGATGCTTTGGATCCCGCATTAATTTAGTCAATTGTGAAACAGGATTTTTGATCTCAGCCTGATAAGCTCTGATAATCTGTTCCATATGAAACTTATCTGGAGCCTTGCTAATCGCCTCACAAATCGCATTACTCACAGCATCTCTTTTTTGATCTCTAGCTAAAGCCTGGCTTTCTTGACCTAAATACCGTGCTTTCACATTCTCTACAAGTTGTTGAGAGTCAAATTTTACTTGTACTTTTTGAAGTCGCTCTTCAAAGCCGCTTATAATTAGCATGACTTTCTGACGCAAATCGGCAGGCAGAGCTCTAAATCTAGGATTGCTTGGATTATTATATTCCTCTTGTATGTCCCTTATACGAGTTCTCAATTCTTTGAGCTGTTCTAAAGGCCTGGTTTTTTCATAGAGGTAAAATTCAGTGACCGCTTCTTCTAATTTCAGATGCAAATCCACGAAAAACTGCCTCTGTTGGGCCAAAGCTTCACGAAGGTTTGGGCTTTTTGTAGAATCAATAATGCCTGCCTTGAGCTCTCTAAAAAGAGGATCCACAGCCACTCGTTCACCTGACTCATCGGCCTTATGAAAATTAGGATTAGCCGCCTTAAGAACAGAGTCAAAATAATCTTCATGCCTTAGGCCTTGCTGGCATCGATCAATCAGTATTTTTTTTGTCTGTTCCGATAGTTGCCTTTGGGTGATAATTTCTCGGCAAAGCTCAGCATCCTCGCCCCGTATAATTACAGGAAAACGCAGTTGGTAAGCGCCTGGCTTTCCTTTATCGGGATTCGGCACAAACACCAGATCATATTCAACGCTGGCCCTAAATGGCACCTTGCTAATTTGAGTATTGGAATCAGCAAACTCTAGGTAGTTATAGCTATGTTTAATTTTTAATACGGTTTGGCGTTCGCCAGTTTGAGGGTCAATTTCTGACTCGAAGCTATTCTTATTATTATTGGCTGTTAGCTGAACCCCAATATAACCAGGCATTTCCTCTGCGATAGGCATTAGTACTGAAAACGACGCATTACTGGTCAATTGAATTAAGGACTGAAAATAAGCCGTAACAGGATCATCTCCTATATAAAGGCCTTTATCCAAACCAAGCTTCTGCCTTACCAAGCTAATGAATCTCGATGACTGTTTAGACGCATTCTGGCTGGTAAAAGGCTCTTGATAAACATTTAAAAACTGGTCTGCAAAAAGTTGCCCGTTCAGCAACACTTTGCCACGAGGAGCATCTGTCAGCAGTTTATCTTTTACACCACTAGGAATTCTTTGAACAAAATCAGGACCCCACTCCATATGCCAGACTGGATTAGTCGCTTGTTCTAAGTCTCTCTGAGTCAATCTGACTTCGGGAATTTGAGAGTTTGGACGCGCTTGCATGATGATCGCCTTTTATTGTTCTTATATAAAATATAGACGATATTTAATGTTTTTTAGATAAAGCGGTGATTTATATAAATTTAAATACGTTGTAAAGTCACAAAGTCAAGAGCGTAAAGATGCTTTTCATCAGCAGGATGATGCTCTCTTGAAAGCTCCTTCCATTCTGTCGGATTAAGCTCAGGGAAATAGACATCACCTTCAATATTGGCTTGAACTTCAGTCAAATAAAGGGTCTCGATTTTGGGAAGCAGCATCTTAAAAATCTCAGCCCCACCGATCACCGCTACTTCTTGGTCGCTAGCCAATTCATCCAAAGAGTGAATTACTTCACAGCCAGGGATGCTTAGAGCCTTATCCCGACTTAAAATAATATTGCGCCTATTGGGTAAGGGTCTACCGATGGAATCGTAGGTTTTACGTCCCATCAGGACAGGTTTTCCCACAGTTAAAGCCTTAAAATGCTTTAAATCATCGGGCAAGTGCCAGGGCAACTGGTTGTTTTTACCCATCACCCGATTAAGGCTATAAGCTATGACTCCTGATAATTTCATTTAAATCCTCAACTATATTGTTATCCTGGGGCTGCGTAGCAGAACCCGGGATCTAAAGATAAAGCTGGTTTCTGGATCAAAGCTTCGCTTCGTCCAGAATGACAAAACCTGTTGTTATACGGCGATGGGGGCTTTAATCGCCGGATGGCATTCATAATTCAAGATTTCAAAGTCCTCAAACTTATAGTCGAAAATGCTCTCAGGCTTACGCTTAATATTAAGGCTTGGTAAAGCAAAAGGCTTGCGAGTTAACTGCAAGTTTGCCTGCTCTAAATGGTTGGAATATAAATGCACATCTCCGCCTGTCCAGACAAAATCCCCTACCGCTAAATTGACCTGTTGAGCGACCATATGAGTTAACAATGCGTAGCTTGCGATATTAAAGGGAAGTCCTAAAAACACATCGCAGCTTCTTTGATACAGTTGGCATGAAAGTTTGCCGTTGGCCACATAAAACTGGAAAAAGGCATGGCAAGGAGCCAGGGCCATTTTATCAAGCTCTCCCACATTCCAGGCTGATACGATTAAACGCCTGCTGTCCGGGTTGTTTTTAATTTGCTCCAAAACTTGAGAGATTTGGTCGACATGCCTGCCGTCTGGAGTAGGCCATGACCGCCATTGCTTGCCATAAACCGGGCCTAGGTTACCGTTTTCATCGGCCCACTCGTCCCAAATTTTAACGCCATTTTCTTTTAAATAACCGATATTGGTGTCACCTTGTAAAAACCATAAAAGCTCATGAATAATTGAACGAAGATGTAATTTTTTAGTGCTTACCAGGGGAAAGCCTTGGCTCAAATCAAAACGCATTTGCCGGCCAAATACGCTGAGGGTGCCGGTGCCTGTACGATCTTCTTTAGGAGTGCCGTTAATAAGAACATCTTGCATTAAGTTTAAATATTGGTCCATGACTGCTCCTTAATATTTCCTTAAGCAATTAAATCATAAAATCCTCATTTTCGCCTGGAAATTTGTAATTACATAATAATGCCATGTATTAAGCTATACTAAAAATTAGCGAATATCTTACAAAACTTTAGGCCATGCACGATTTAATTCAGCATTTTTTTATATATAATGAGACCGATTAATAAAAGGAAACAAGCTTATGGAAGGTCTAGATAGAAGAGCTCAAACAACTGTACTTAGCGCGTTTGACCGCGAAGTCTTAAGCTTTGCATTTCGCGCTTCAGAAATAAAGCATACAGCTATCAACAGCCCGGTTGAAGATATCTCCCGCTTATTAAACAAAAGTGACGTGCCTTCTATTGCCATAAAAGCCTCAAATTCCGTCATGAAAACGATTCCTGCTATTAGCTTTGAACTGGCTGAGGCGGATCCCACTTGGCTGCAAAATTTATTTTTAGAAAAAGCCGCTCAAAACTTCGTTTTTTATCGAAACTCATTGTTGGAAGAAGACGAAAGCCGTCCATCCGGCATGAAAATTAAACCAGAAATATATGATTTTCTAGCTTCTGTAAATACTGGGTTTGACAGAAAGCTACTTGCTCATGGTATTGATCTATTGTGGAAAAAGTTTAATCATGAACCTGCACTCCCGTACGCAGTCGAATATGACTCAAATATAGAAAAATATGATCTAAATGCTGCAAGTTTGTTTGATAAAATTCGACTAGATCCAAACGGTTCTCCAAGCTCTTACAAAGAATTTGAAACTGCTTTAAATCAGCAATTTAACAATGACTCTAAGCTCGCTGAGAAAATTCGCTACCTGGGCGAGGAAGCATTTGCTGATGATTTCATTTGGGGGCTAATTGTATCCCAAGGCATGTATGAAGCGAATTTAAGCAGCATAGAAGGGACAACCCAAAGCAAATTCAACGCAGCTATGCTTCAACTTGCAGAAACAGTGATAAGAGGCACTCAATCTCTTGCCGACAAAGCTTTTCTCACAGACCCGGAAAAAATTCTTAGCACCGCAGAACCCATAGCAAAAAAACTGGCTAATAATAAAAAGGTATCTTTTATAGAGAGTTTTGCTGTTAAGGCAGAAAATACTGCTTTTCTCTTAATGCTTCCTGTCTCCGACAGTGATTATAAAAAAGCCATGCAAAGCTTATATAAAAAATCTTTGTCTGCAGCGAATGAAGATACTAGAGACCGCTTACTTAATAACTTATTGGGTATTGAGAATTGGATAAGCTCACACAGAGAAGTGCTAAATGATGATGCTTTCCTAGAAAAACTAAGAACTCTCTCTGAGATAACTGATGCAAGCCAGCTAAGCCTGGGTGTCAAACACTTTATAGCTTTATGGCAAATGCCTTCTCTTGTTCAAACTATTTCCAGACTTTCTGCTGCTGAATCAATAGGCGGCCAACTTGTTAACAACAAACTTGTCTATGGCCAAAGCACAAGCACTGAGGGTTGGACCAGCCTTAGTAACAGAGGCATTTATTTCCAAATCAACAATACGCAGATTGTTGCCGGCTCACAATCAGAGGCTGATATTTTTGTAGCTAACCCCAATATTACCGAACAAGAAAAAGCTGCCTTAAAGCTAATTGACCAAAGATTTATCCATCTTGAAAAGGATCTTATTAGCGCTCGAACCGTTGATAGTGAAAACTTCTTTCCCCAAATGTCGCCTAGTTCTATCAAAATTTATAGTGAACAAGGCCAAGTATATCTAAGCTGTGTGAATGCTGTTACAGGCTTTGAATATCTTACGCCGGAAGGCCCTACCCTCACTATAGCCTGTGAGGCTGAATGCCATAGTCTTTACCAATTCAACTCGCAAGACAATCGCCTTGAGCTTATTGGCAGCTCTGTATCAGGCCAAGATGCTGAGAGAGTAGATGGCCTACTTTATGGCTCAGATAAACAATATCAGTCCGCTGTGGAGATAATTAAAAGCTATTTTAAACAAGGCTATTCAAATCAACTTAGCTCCTTACAAAGAGATCAGGAAGCCAAATATGGCTTAGCAGTTAAGCTGAGTGAGTTTGAATTTTTAAATAAAGGCCCCAAAAGCCTTTTTGTAACTAATTTCATAAAAAACTTAAGAGCTCTCTACAAAAATTTTTATGACCAAGATAAAAGCACTGAAAATATCAGAAAGCACTTAAGCATACTTAAAGGTTTAGAGACCTATTTAAGTACCCATCAAAGCAAATTCGGTGACTATGCAGCTGAAGCTTATAAACTGATTGCTACTTTTGAGATCAATATAGCAAGCAGTAGCACTATTGCAGCTAAAGTAGTTAGAAAAGAAATTGCAGACTCTATTATTGCTGCAATTCAAGCCGCAGATCGAATAGAAGCCCACAGAATATTGGCAAACTATCAAGACAACCTTAAGAGCAATCCTGCTCTTCGCCAGGTGATGACACAGCCAAATGGTATTAGCCGTTATGTAACACTAGATAATAAGTCAACCACCCGCTCTGATGCTCGTATTCTGAAAGCAGCCAAAGACCGCATTAAGGCTGCTAGCAAAAAAGTTGGAGCTGCTCCTTTAAGCGTTGCTGAAAAAGCTCTTTTAGCAGTTGAACGCAAAAAGTGGTGGGCTAGCAGAGAGCTATGGCTAGGAGTTGGCTTAGGGCTGGCAGCTGGCGCTTTGATCGGCTTTACAGGCGGACTTTTCTTGGCAGCGGCCGCACCTGTTGTGGTGGCTTCTATAGCCATGCCTGTTGTTGGCGCCGCCATATTAGGAGCAGCGGCTACCGTATTAGGGTATTTTGGTTATAGGACCCCTAAAAAAGCCGCTAAAATGGCTTTTAAAGCACCTAAGCCCCAAGTTGCTAAAGTCATCGAGCAGTCGAAAGAGTCTGTTTTGGCCCCTTCTCCTAATAAAGGAGCTACTGCTACTCAGCGCAATGCACAAGCTGAATCACAAGCATTATCTAGCGCTGAAGCGGTAGAACACCACAAAGCGAGTATGGCTTTTGGCTCTGCTAGAAGTGAAGGTCCAGCAAGCCCGCCCCAGCCTGAACAATAATAGGCCTATACTGGCAGCATGGTTTTTGCTATCCTGGCAAAAATTTATGAGGAAAACTTATGAAGTTTTTGTTGGGGCATAAAAAACTTGACTGGGATGCACCAGAAATAGCAGAGGTTCTTAATGAAGCTCGAAAGCTCACCACAAAATCGGAAATTTCCTCAAAAATACAAGCCGGCATTCTGCATCATAAGCTAGACTTAAAAGACCCCAAGTTTTCTGAAAAGAAAAATGCGCTTGAGGCTATATTTTTATTCGAACTCACTGTAGCAGCAATTAAGTTTTATCTTATAAATATAATAATTAAGAATCAAAATCCCGATATTAAAGATACTGATAAAACCACCGCCTTCCATTTTCTTAAGTATGTAACAGAAGAACTAGATAAAATGGAAATAGCTGATGCTGAACTCAATGAGTTTTTGACTAAAACGGAAATTCACACCATTCGAGCGGCATCCAACGCATTCAAATGGTTTGAAGATCATGAAAAGGGTTACGACTCTTCTTTTATCGATAAAACTACCCAAGTTGTAGAAATCTTTAAAGCAGCCAAAAGAGCAGATGAATGCACAGACTCTTTCTTAGATTATCCGAATAAATTCAAGGGAGTCGCGAAAACAAGTTTTGCTATCAAAGATGCCGCAGAGTGTAAAAGAGCTCGTGCCGGTCATTTCAAACCTTTAGAGCTGGAAGTAATCGCTGCTGCTCCTCAAGCACCTAAAAGCATTAAATGGTCTGCTTGGCTTTATAAATTTTCTACCCAAGCTTCCAATACCCTCGAAAAAAACTGTTCGATTCAATAAAGTTTCAGCTTAACACTTCGGCTTGCTTCGAAGCCCAAGAATGACATAGAGCATTATCCCCACCCCAAGCAGCAGCATAGGCAGACAAAGCAATTGCCCCATCGTCAGCCAGCCAAAAGCAATATAACCTAACTGCGGGTCAGGCTGCCTGAAAAATTCAGCAGTAATTCTAAACATGGCATAGAATATCAAAAACAAAGCTGAAATCAGCATTCTAGGGCGAGGCTTAGCTGAAACCGTCCATAAGATAATAAACAGAACGACTCCTTCCAAACTAAACTCAATTAACTGAGAGGGATATCTTGGCCAAGGCCCACCTGTTGGAAAAATCATACCAATCGGTGAATTTGTGATTCTTCCCCACAACTCCCCGTTGATAAAGTTACCAATTCTGCCTAAGCCCAAACCAATTGGAATCATCGGCACAAAAAAGTCGGTCAAATCAAATATATTCACTTTGATTTTACGGCTGTAATACCACATAGCAATAACCACACCGATTAATCCACCGTGAAACGACATGCCTCCGTTCCAGACTTCAAAATAAGTCCAAGGTTGATGGATGAATCCAAAAAAGTCATAAAACAACATATAACCAGTGCGTCCACCTAAAATTACACCCAATGCCCCATAGAAAATGGCATCGGCTACCTGATCGGATTTCACTGGAGCCCAAGGCTTCTTGCTTCTATAAATGCCTAAACCCCAGGTTAAAGCAAAACCGATTAAATACATTACTCCATACCAATGGACTTCTAGCGGACCGATGGAAAAGGCGATAGGGCTAATATTAGGATAAGTCAGCATTTAAACCTCGAACATTATAAATAAAATCGCTATGGATCCCGGGTTCTGTTTTGCAGCCCCAGGATGACAGTTAACTGAATTAAATTGCTTGCAGCAGGGCATAATGTCAGTTATTTTACCTAATAAAAATCGATCAAGGAAGCCTTATGTCAAAGTCTACTCCGGCTAAAATCCTAAGCACATTTAGCTTAGTCATGATAACGATCACCTGCGTAGACAGCGTACGCAACTTGCCAGCAAGCGCCTTATTTGGCAGCAGCGTTGTGTTCTTTTTTATCCTTTCAGCCTTGGTATTTTTCATCCCCACCGCTTTAATTTGTGCCGAACTTTCCACCACCTGGCCTGAGCAAGGCGGTATTTATACCTGGGGGAAAATGGCATTTGGTAAAGGTTTTGGCCTATTTACAGTTTGGTTCCAATGGATTGAAAACGTAATTTGGTATCCATTGATTCTTTCTTTTATCGCGGGCACTTTAACCTATTTGATTACCCCTCAACTGGCCACCAATAAATTCTATGTATTTGCTTTGATCAATATCGTGTTTTGGGTGTGTACCTGGATTAACTTAAAAGGCTTAAAACTCTCTGCTAAACTGACCGAAATATTCGGAATACTGGGCTTAATCGTCCCAATGCTGCTAATTATTGTTTTAGGCTTAATCTGGCTTTGCGGACCTTATCCTCATCAAATCACTTTCACCAAACAAAGCATGTTGCCTCACTGGAACGATACTAGCATGTGGATTTCATTAAGCGCGATTGTGATGTCTTTGACCGGGGTGGAAATTACCACCATTCACGCTGCAGAAGTAAAAGACCCGCAAAAAAGCTACCCAAGAGCTTTATTGATTTCGACTGTATTTATTTTGCTAACCTTGATTATGGGATCATTAGCCATCGCTCTGGTTATTCCTTCAGCCAAATTGAATCTGATCTCAGGCATTATGGATGCCTTTTCTGACTTTTTATCGGTGTATCACCTAGCCTGGTTGACTCCGATTATTGCAGTGAGTTTAATTTTAGGCGCAGTCGCAGGCCTGAATAACTGGATTATCGGCCCCACCAAAGGTTTAATGGTCGCGGCCAAAGATGGTTATCTGCCTCCATTTTTACAAAAGCAAAACAAGCAAGCCGCCCCTACTAATTTGCTGTATATCCAAGGCGCCATTGTTACCGTTTTGTCCTCGCTGTTTTTATTTATGCCTTCAGTGAACAGCTCCTATTGGCTGCTAAACGTATTGACCACTCAGCTTTATATGCTGATGTATTTATGCGTATTTTTTGCCTTCTTGCGCTTGCGTTATAAGCACCCGCAAACTCACCGCCCTTTCAGAATTCCCGGCGGAAAATTTGGCATGTGGTTCATTTCCCTACTTGGCATTGCCAGCATGCTGTTTACGGTTTATATCGGCTTTATTCCTCCACCAGGCATTCCTTATCACAGCGTACTGGAATATGAGTCCATTCTAGGCATAGGCCTTGTCGTATTCTGTATCCCGCCTTTGATTATGCATATCGTGCAAAAAGATAGCTGGCAGCATAGAGCTGATATGGACAACTATAATCCTATTGATGAGATGATTAAAAAGCCCTAATAGCCATGAACGATCAAAAAGCACATCGACCCATCAGAAGTTTTGTAAGAAGAGAAGGCCGCCTAACAATAGGCCAACAAAAAGCTTTAGACCAAGGCTGGCCCAAGTTCGGCTTAAGCCTTGAAGACGGCCCAATTAACTTTGAAAAAGTATTCGGGAGAGAAGCTCCCTGTATAGTGGAAATCGGATTTGGCATGGGTCAATCTTTAGCAGAAATGGCGCAAAAATATCCCGAAAACGATTACATCGGCATCGAAGTCCACCGCCCCGGAGTAGGCTGTTTGCTTAAGGCTATTTTAGATCATGATATTTCCAATATCAGGATTTATGATCAGGATGCGGTTGAAGTGTTGAAGCAATGTATTCCTGATAACTCACTTGCCGGCCTTCAGCTTTTTTTCCCGGACCCCTGGCATAAAAAACGCCATCACAAAAGAAGAATAGTACAGCCTGAATTTGTTCAATTGATTTGGCAAAAGCTAGCCCCTAATGGATTTTTTCATTTAGCGACAGACTGGGAGCATTATGCAGAGCACATGATGGAAGTCCTGAGTGCAGATCCCGGTTTTAGCAATGCAGCTGGATTCAATGAATTTGCCCCAAGACCGGAAAGCCGGCCTCTGACTAAATTTGAGCAAAGAGGCCAACGATTAGGTCATGGGGTATGGGATTTATTATTTAAAAAATCACTTTAGTGAAACCTCGACCGCTTCCTGTGATGAGAGAGAGCGATAATGATCAGCAGCCTGTGTACTTCTATTCTCAAACCAAGTCAATGCTCCTTTCACAGCAGTGACTGCCAGATGACCTGCCGCTAAAGCTGTCGCTCCTTTCAGGGCGCTGTCAGCGGGTTCATTATCTGTCATCTGAGCTGGCATGGCATAGCTAACCGCAGCAGCCGTTCCTAAACGCAAAACTTCATAGCCGGTATCAGCAAGTTTCACAGTATGATAGGGTCTTGATACAGTCTCAGGAAACATCTGCTTAATTTCAGCCATAGAGAGAGTATTAGACTCTTGATTTAAACGATCGTATATATATTGATGGCTCAATGTTTGCTGATTTATAAATTCCCTTACTTCTTTAAAAGATTTTCTTTGAGCCAGCAAGTCTTCAGCATCATTCCCAGTAATAGCTAAAAGGGTCGATAGCTGCTCAGCTTTATACCTGTAAAATTGCGGATGAGTTGCGGGTCCGACAAGTTTAGCTCCCACAATATAGTTAAGCGTCGAACCCAAACCCGGCAATATTCTAAGCACAAGTTGAGGCGCACTTTTAAGCACTCCGGCAGCCCCTAAAATGCTTCCTATTGCAACATTGATCCCGACAGCTGCAAAAGACTCAAAAGCCTCCGCCCCCACCAATTGATACACATTTTGCCCAGTTAATGCATTTCTTTTTGCCATGCGCATATCTCCTTTATGGATAAATGAAATCAAGCAATGCCAATTGACTGCAATGAAAATTCATAAGAGACAAACTAAAAAATTTATGCTGTAAAGATATAGGATAAAGGGCTAAAGCAGTCGGGACAAGCCCAGCACATTATTCAGAGGGATGAGAAGGGTATTGAAAATATAACCCCAGAGCCAACGGAATTAAGCCATGGGGCTGAATAACTGTTTTAAGCTATCTTCTCCCCCAAAAACTTTCTAATTCGTCTGTATTACTAGTAGTGGTAGGGCCTCCCACCAAAGGGCTGTTAAGTGACCGTGCAGGATCATCTTGGGTTAATGTAACATAAACATCATTTGGAGCTGATCTCTCTGGAGCAGCACTTCCTTTGGCTACTTTTCTGGCCTGATACCAAGCAAGCCCCCACTCACCCGCGTCTACCACGGCATTAGCTGCGGCAAGGCCAAGGGCTGCAATAATCGCACGATTTGCCTCCGCATCTTCTGTAAGCTCGGTGTGATTGCTAAGTAAATAACTTGCTGTCATGCCCACTCCCATGCGCAGTGCCTCAAACATCACTGATTTTATAACCCAAGGTCTTGCGCGGCCTGAGACATCTTCGGGGAAAAGCTGCACTATTTCAGCTCTGGAAATCTTATATTCGCCTGCATTGAGCTTCTCAAAAATATAATCATGGCTTAAAAGCTGTTGTCTACTGTTTACAATACTACTGCAAGCTACTTGCTGCATGAGTAAATCTTTGGCCACATTGACATCAATTTCCAACAGATCGCTTAGACGTAAAGCATAATTATCAACATCATTGCCCAAAATAGGCATAAGCACTTTAAAGGCGCTGGTATAAGCTGCTGTAGATAGCGCACCGGGAAGCAGTTGCAAAGCAACAGGGGGCAAATTACCGTACAGGCTTGCAAAATATACGGCTGTAAAGCTGATACCTGTTGAAAATAGGGTCTTTAAGCCCTCTGCACTTAAGCTTTGGAAAATATTTTGTGAAGTTAATGGATGGCTTTTTTTGATATCTGAAATAGGCATATTGCGCTCCTTACGGCTTGGATATGAATGCTTAGCTATTGTTTCATATCGTTAATAGTATAAGCAAGCTATGGATAAACTTGTTCCGCTTTGCCTAAAGCTAATACCTGTTCTTTTAATTCAGGAAAATAGCCCAGCATAAACAAAACTTCGGTCCATAAGAAAATCGGTGCGATAAAAATCTGCGAAAGATCATCTGATAAAGCCGGTTTTTTGCCTTCAATAACATGGCCTATAAACTGCAAAGCGATTCCCAATATAAAGCTCACTAAAAAAGCATAAAAGCCTATCCAATTGGGCTCATATTTTGAAAACCAGCCTGCAATATATCCTAAAATAGCCAAGACCACTGCTGAGCTTAAGCCAATTTTAAAGTCGAGCCTAAGATAGAAAATGCTTAAAATAATCAAAGCCGGCCAGGCGATATTGATTTGAAATAATCCAGGAATACTTAGCTTCACCCAGCTTAATAAAATAAAGAAAGCAAACACCAGTAAAGGCACTCCAATTAAATGGGTGACTTTGGTCATCATTTTCTCGTGATAGAGCTGATAAAAGCCCATCTGTTCGGCTAAAGTTTTCATAACAAGCCCTCTAAGTTATATGCTTAGTTGAAAGCTTTTTGAAAAATTTAGCAAGGGATACTTAGAAGAAACTTTCCAACTCTACGTCATCTCCCCCCAAAAAGCAGGGCAGATCAGAAAGAACCGAATATTCCCTAAATCCTTTTTGGGAAAAGGCTGAGGATTGTGAAACTGAGGCCGGATCTGAAGCAGGGGTGGACACGGAAGAAACATGAGCAATTGGCGTGCAGGCTCTTGGGCTAGGGGCCATTTCACTGCCTACCAAGCTAAGGTCTTCTTTCTGGTAAATGTAAATGCCACTCACACATGATGGAAGTATGGGAGCAACTTTTTGAGTATTGATTGAATAGAACCTTTTGACTGTATTAACCGTGGTTAAAAATGGCTCGGCATCATGAGCAATGCTCAAAGTTAACATGCAGTGGGATTTTTCAGGTTTGCTCGGCAAAATTTGCATATAAGCCCTAGCCTCATTTTCATGATCGGCAAAAAAATGGATTCCTTCTGCCAGCTTTTCTTGGTTAACCTGCAACAGAGCACGCACTAAGCATTTAGCCGGCGACATCCCTTTTTCTTGTAAATTGGGTACAACCACGTAATAAGTCATCTTCATTTATGCTAATCCTTTAGCTAAGCAGAGCTTATTTTACCAATATATTTGGTGGAATTAAGCGAAATTTATGCTTATACTAAGCCTTCAAAACTGTTCTGAATCAAAAAATGTCCGACAAAACTAACTCCCGAGTCATTGCTGCCACAATTTTAATCGAAGTCTTGATTAACAAGCACTCATTACAGCAGGTACTCTCTCAGTATATACGTGATTTAAACAAAAATGATGCAGGTTTTGTTCAGGCCTTGGTCTATGGCGTGATTCGTGACTACGGCAACTTGCAAGCCATTTTAAAATGTTTAATGGATAAGCCCCTAAACGCTAAAGAGCAGGATACAGCTATTCTCATTTTAATAGGTTTGTATCAACTTCTGTCGATGCGAGTAGCAGAACATGCAGCTGTTTCTGAAACGGTGGATGCCGCTAAAATATTAGGCAAGCAGTGGGCAACTGGTTTAATCAACGGGATATTGCGTCGATTTGCTCGGGAACAAGAAAGCATTCTAGCCAAAGCCAAATTAAGCCCGATGAAAAACCATCCAAGCTGGCTGGTCAGTAAAGTGAAAGCAGCCTGGCCGGACAGATTATTGCAAATTTTGCAGAAAAACGACTTAGCACCTCCTATGCACCTCAGGGTAAATAAGCAAAAGATTGATAGGGATGCTTACTTAGATTTACTTGAGCAAAAACAAATTAAAGCCCAAGCGAGCTCCTTAAGCTTGGCTGGAATCACCTTAGAAGAAGCCGTCGATGTGCAAGACCTGCCTCATTTTACCGAAGGCTTTGTTTCAGTTCAGGATATTGCAGCCCAGCAAGCTGCCCACTTGTTAGACTTAGAACCTGGCATGAGAATATTAGACGCCTGCGCGGCTCCAGGGGGAAAAACTGCCCATATTTTAGAAACAGAGCCTAAAGTTGAATTAATTGCCATTGATCAAGATGCTACTCGATTAAAAAGAGTGGAGGAAAATTTATCCCGCCTGCATCTTTGCGCCAAAATAATGACAGCCGATGCCAGCCAACAGCATTGGTGGGACAAAAAGCCCTTCGAGCGGATATTGCTGGATGCTCCATGCTCGGCAACGGGAGTCATCCGCCGCCACCCTGATATTAAATGGCTTAGACAAGCTTCTGATATCGAAAACTTAGCCAAGCTCCAGCTGAGTATTTTAAAAAACCTCTGGGCCATGCTAAGCCCCGGTGGAATATTGGTTTATGCGACCTGCTCCATATTACCCGAGGAAAATGATCAGCTTATCAAGCATTTTTTAAGCCATGAAAACAGCGCAAAGCCAATGCCCCTGCAATTTAGCAGAGGCATAGCAACAGAGCATGGCTGGCAGTTTTTCCCAGAACCTATGGGAACCGATGGCTTCTTTTATTCCAAATTGCAAAAGCAATAAATCCACCCTAGCCCTCCTTTGTTAAAGCAGGGAACTAAAAAATCCACCCTAACCCTCCTTTAAGAAAGGAGGGGATTTAAGTTCCTCCCTTTATAAAGGGAGGCTAGGAAGGATTTAGATTTGAATTATTACGCGCATTCTTTTTAAAAGGCTGCAACAAAAAAATTGCCCACTAGCATCATCAATTTAGTTCCTAAATCTGGGATTGTGGTTGTGAGCAAGGCAAAAATGGCGAAAAAAGCGGAGTTTACAAATAGCTAAATGAGCAATTTTGAGCCATTTTTAACACAGCTCACGGCCTCAAGTACTATTTAGGAGCTAAATTTAGTGAATGAACTCGCCCTGGGTGATAAGTGCCGTCATCACTTTCCTCGCCAACTCGCAGCCTTCTTCTTCACCATATTTGGCTTCTAAAGTTTCCTCGAGTTCAACGACCCAGTCGGCTCTTGAGATTTGAATGCTGCCCTCAGGCACATAAGTCACTTCTTGAATGCCGACCACTGTTTCTTCTAAATTTTCATAATGGCAGGCGATAATATCTTGAGCTGTCGACAAATCTTGTTCCATTGTTTTCCAATTTAAATCGTTCATCTTCACCCTCCTGCTTTTCAGCATTCATAATTCTATTATAGGTTAATTTTTTTAAGTCTGCTTAGTACACACCTACGAGCCTTAAAATAAGCCCAGTTAAAATCTGCACCGGGGGCCAAATGACTTTGGGAAGAATATTGGTAACCAGCAGTAATATTAGGATCAAAAACCCATAGCGTTCGATCCTAGCATAACTGTATGCGGCCTTAGGGCTCAAAAAACTACTTATGACTCGGCTTCCGTCCAATGGTGGGATGGGAAGTAAATTCAATACGCCAAATACCACATTGATCATGACTCCTGAAATGCCCATATTCATCAAAATAAAGGAAGGCCACGGGTCTGTAGCTTGCATACTTAAGCCTAGCTTTGCAACCAAGCCCCAGACTATTGCCATGGCTATATTGCTCATCGGGCCACTTAGAGCAACCAATGGCATTTGCCATCTTGGAGACCTTAAGTTTCTCCAGTCTACAGGAACGGGCTTGGCCCAACCGAAAGCCAATTTACCGCCTGAAAGCAGCAATAATAAAACAGGCAATACCAAAGTTCCTAAAATATCGACGTGCTTAACTGGGTTTAAAGTTAACCTTCCCAGCATTTTGGCCGTTTTATCCCCGCACAAGCTTGCCACCCATCCGTGAGCAACTTCATGTACGGTAATAGCAAAAATTAATGGAATCAGCCAAACTAATATTTTTTGTGCTAAATCAAACTGCATATACGCCACTCTCTTTCAAAATAATATCTTTATAGTAGGATATGGGGATCAGAGGAGAAAATTTCAATGGATACGCCTTTATTATCATCTTTCGTTTTACCCCCTTTTTCAGCTATTAAGCCAGAGCAGGTCGAGCCCGCTATCGATACCCTTTTACAAGAATGCCGCCGGACCATAGAGAAAACTCTAGCTCAAAAAGCGCCTTGGACCTGGGAAAAACTGGTTCAACCTATTGAAACTCAAGATGAAAAGCTTTCTAAGGTCTGGTCGCCCGTTAGCCATTTAAACTCGGTGAAGAACTCACCACAGCTACGGGAAGCCTATGAGCATTGTATTGCTAAGCTATCCGAATACCACACCGATGTGGGGCAAAACCTGGCATTATTTAAAGCTTATGAAGAATTATCCCAAAGCCCCGAATATCAAAAGCTCGATTCGGTTCAAAAAAGAATTATCGATCATACTTTGCGTGACTTTAAATTGTCAGGAGTCTCTTTAGCGGATGATAAAAAGCAGCGATATAAGGAAATTCAGCAACGTCTGTCACAGCTTTGCACCCAATTTGAAAATCATATTATGGATGCGACCGATAGCTGGTCTTATCATACTGAGGATGAGTCCCTGCTCAAAGGTTTGCCGGAGCACAGCATTGCGGCTGCGAAAGAAAAAGCCGAAAAAGCGTCTAAAGCTGGCTGGATGCTGGGCATTGATTTTCCAACTTACTATGCGGTAATTACCTATGCCGACGATCGTCATTTACGTAAAATATTTTATACGGCCTATGCCACTCGAGCTTCAGACCAAGACCCAAATGCCGGCAAGTGGGACAACTCTAAAATCATGCAAGAAATTTTGGCACTCCGACACGAAGAAGCTGAGCTTTTAGGCTTTTCTAACTTCGCCGAAGTTTCTTTGTATACCAAAATGGCCAAAGATCCTAAAAAAGTCTTAGGCTTTTTGGAAGACCTGGCTAAACGATCCAAACCTATGGCTCAAAAAGAGCTTCAAGCTCTGCAAAGCTTTGCAGAAAGCCAAGGGCTTAAAGGAAGCCTACAGTCATGGGACATTGCCTATTACAGCGAAAAACTGCGCCAGGCTGAGTTTGGCTTGTCCGAGGAAAGCCTAAGGCCCTATTTCCCGGCTACTCAAGCTTTAAAAGGCCTATTTGAAATAGTTGAAAAAATTTATGGGTTAACCGTCAAAGAGCGCAAGGTAGATACCTGGCATGAATCCGTTCAGTTTTTCGACCTGTATGATAACAAGCAGCTCAGGGGCTCCTTTTACGTTGACCTATACGCAAGGCCTAATAAAAGAGGCGGGGCCTGGATGGATGACTATATTACAAGACGCCGTTTAGAAGATGGCTCAATCCAAAGCCCGGTAGCTTACCTTACCTGCAACTTCACCCCTCCATTAAAAGACAAGCCCGCCTGCCTCACTCATGACGAGGTGACCACTCTATTTCATGAATTTGGCCATGTGATGCACCATTTGATGAGCAAGGTGGACTATTTAGCTGCCTCAGGAATCCATGGAGTGGAGTGGGACGCCGTGGAGCTGCCCAGCCAATTTATGGAAAACTTCTGCTGGTGCGAGGAAGTCATGCCTTTAATTTCCTCTCATATTGAAACTCAGGAGCCCTTACCTAAAGCCATGTTTGAGCAATTGCTTAAAACAAGATCATTTCAGGCAGGCCTAATGATGCTTCGCCAGCTTGAGTTTTCTTTATTCGATTTTAGAATGCACTATCTCTATGACCCTAAGCATCCTCAGGATATCCAAGCAGTACTGGATCAAGTCAGAAAAGAAATCGCGGTACTCAAGCCCCCTGCTTTTAACAGATTCCAACACAGCTTTTCGCATATTTTCGCGGGAGGCTATGCTGCCGGATATTATTCCTATAAGTGGGCTGAAGTTTTATCCGCCGATGCATTCTCCAAATTTGAAGAAGAAGGCGTGCTGAATCCCAATACAGGCAAGGCCTTTTTGAACTGCATTTTAGAGCAAGGCAGCACTAAAGATGCCATGGACCTGTTTATTGATTTTAGAGGAAGAGAACCCAAGATTGATGCTCTATTGCAGCATAATGGGATTATTTAAATTTAAGATAACACAAGAGATAATGATGCCTAATATCGCGAGCATTGAAAAAGATTTTGCCGAAGCCCTGAGCAGAAATGATGAATTAACTATACAGTCATGTATTTATTTAGGCTTAACCACGCAAAAAAACAAATAATGGTATGACTGCTCTGCATCTAGCTGCTGCAAGGAACCATACTGCCGTTATTCAAAAACTCCACGACCTTGGCATGGACCTTCAGCTTAAAGATAATAATGGTCTTACAGCCTTACATCATGCTGCAGACTATGGGTATGTCGATGCTATTGATAAGCTTCTGCAATTACATGCTGACATTCATGCTGAAGATAATTTCAGCACAACCGCTTTGCATCATGCAGCGACAAAAGGGCATATAAGTGCTATTGATAGGCTTGTTTCAGCCGGCGCAAATATCTCTGCTAAAGATAAGAATGGTCTTTCTTCCCTGCATTATGCTGCAGAAGAAGGAGAGCTCGCAGCAATTAAAAAACTTGTCGCAATGGGTGCAAATATTGAAGATAAAGACAATGAAGGCCTAAGTGCACTACACCACGCTGCAACACATGGGCATGTTGATGCTATCAATAAACTTTTAGAACTAGGTGCTGATATTCATGCCAAAGATAAGTTAGGAGCCAGTCCATTACATTATGCCGCTGCCAATGGAAAGGTAGGCGCTATTGAAGGGCTTCTTTCCGCAGGCGCAAATATCTCTGCCAAAGATAAGGATGACCTAACTCCCCTGCATTATGCTTCACAAAATGATGAAGTTGGAGCCATCTGCACACTTATAGCACTCGGTGCGAATATTGAAGCTAAAGATAAAAATAGACATACAGCTTTAGATCTTGCTGCTGCTGAAAGTAATAGATTCACAATGGTATCGCTTATAGAATTGGGTACTGATACGGGGGTCAAACACAACCGCGCCATCCCTGCTTTTTCTTTTGCAGCAGGCTTAGACAATATCCAAGCCGTTGAAACGCTTGTTTGTTTAGATGCGGGGTTTGAGCTGAACTCTGAGTTTTTATCGATGTTTTCTAATGATAAACCCGTATTAGCCGGGATTTTAGCAGACAATCTCTATTCAAAGTCTGATGATCTAAACTATGGTTTACATGATCATGATATGGTTCTTAATCATAATGAATTAAATCAAGACTTCATTGCTCAGAGGCTTTATCATAAATTTTTGAAATACGGCGTGCCGGCTTGCTTTAACGAATATCTCAGCGGAGCAGCCATTAGCGATAGCCTAAAAACCAAAATACGTTCTGCTCTTAAAAAAGCTCACTATATGGCTGCCATTACGGGTCGATATAATGAAGGAATTGCGCTTGAAGCGCTGTCTGAAGATGAAAAAGAAGCGGCTGTTAAGCTATTAGCATTCAAAATAAAATGTGGATTTATAGGTCAATTTGGCATCAAAAAACTGATTAAGCAGGTTAAAGATAATCCCTTGCTAAAAGAGCTTGTTAATTTGGCTATCTCAATAGCTTTTGGCATTTCTCAGTACGAGAGAGACCTAGAAATGATTCATGAAAATTTAGAAAAGAACGCCGAGGTATTTTTGGCGCATTATTTTCATATAGCGAATCCACAGCTATTTCCTGCTGTCATTCCCTATAGCGCTAGCGCTCCTAATGAAAATATGGGGAGCAGCGCTAACAAAACCAAGACCCATGAAAGCTATTTGGCGGTCATGGAAAGCCATGACTCAATATTAGAAGCTTTTCAGTCGGTCATTTTGACTAAACTTGATAAATTAAAATCTCTAACTGAAATAGAGTATAGCCACGCCAAAATACTCCATGAAATGTTGATGACAATTAAACCTCTGCTTGTATCCAATGAAGTTTATCGAAGCCTGATTCAGTGGAGAGCTAAATTAAAGACTATGCTGGATTTATCGCTTTCTTATCCTCTTGAAGACAGCCACAGCCAGCATGAATCGCATGTCTTTGCTGGATCATTGGGCGCAGCAGGCCATGTCCATAACGTAGCTGAACCCTCGCAATAATAAGATGGTATATAAATCTCAAAACTTACTCCTGTAGTTTTGTCGTGGGAATAGCAACTTTGTTGAAATAAGCAGGATTATCAGCCATTAACAACAAAATGTTGCATTATATGTGAATATAGCTGGCTTATTTATATGAAGATGGGAAGAAAGCCACAATCACTTTGCTAGGCTTTGCATCGCATGAAAATTTTTATAGCAATCTTAAAAGGCAGCTTAAACACTAAAATAAAAAAGGCGCCATCGGCGCCTTTTTAGATTCTGGTTCTGCTATGCAGCCCCAGGGTGACAGCTTTTAGCCGTCTGATGGAGCTTCGCTCGAATCAGAAGCTGGCTGAGCTGGATCATTAAGCGCTTTCATGCTTAAGCGGATACGGCCTTGCTTGTCGATTTCTAATACTTTAACTTTGACGATATCGCCAACGTTTAAGAAATCGCTCACGTTTTCTACTCGCTCTTCGCGAATTTGAGATACGTGAACCAATCCGTCTTTACCAGGCATAATGGTTACAAATGCACCGAAGTCAGCCAAACGAGCTACTTTACCTTCATAAATTGCACCCACTTGAGCCTCTGCAGTAACGCCTTCGATTCTAGCAATCGCTTTTTGCGCTGCTTCGCCGTTGGCAGCAAAGATTTTCACTGTGCCGTCATCAGCGATATCGATGGTTACACCGCATTCTTCAGTAATAGAACGAATGGTCGCGCCGCCTTTACCGATCACTTCCTTCACTTTTTCAGAAGGAACTTTCACTGTGTAAATGCGAGGAGCATGGTTTGATAGCTCACCTGGGACGCTGATGACTTCGTTCATCAATCCCAAAATGTGCATACGACCCGCTTTGGCTTGTTCCAAAGCTGCTGCCATGATTTCCTTGGTAATCCCAGCAATCTTAATGTCCATTTGAAGTGCGGTCACGCCATTAGCAGAACCGGCTACTTTAAAGTCCATATCGCCTAAATGATCTTCATCACCCAAGATATCGCTTAATACCGCAAACTTATCGCCTTCTTTAATCAAGCCCATCGCGATACCCGCAACAGGCGCTTTTAAAGGAACGCCGGCATCCATCATCGCCAAGCTTGAGCCGCAAACGGTAGCCATGGAGCTTGAACCGTTGGATTCGGTGATTTCAGATACCACACGCAAGGTGTAAGAAAACTCTTCTTCTGGAGGCAATACGGCTTGAACCGCACGACGCGCTAAGTTACCGTGACCAATTTCACGACGTTTTGGGCTACCGATCATGCCAGTTTCGCCTACACAGTACGGAGGGAAGTTGTAGTGCAGCATAAAGCGGTCGCGAGATTCACCGGACATAGCGTCCAATAGCTGAGCATCTCTATCGTTACCTAAAGTTGCCACAACGATGGCTTGAGTTTCACCGCGAGTAAACAAAGCGGAACCATGGGTACGAGGCAAGAGTTTGGTTTCAATGCGGATAGGACGAATGGAACGAGTGTCTCTTCCGTCAATTCTCAAACCGCCTGAGATAATAGTGTCACGCACCAATTTTTGTTCCAAGTCAAAAAATACATCTTTGATTTGGTTCTCAGTATAGCCAGTGGTGTCGTTAACAAGCTCTGCTATTGCCAAGTCTTTTAATGAATTAAGTTTGGCATAGCGTTCTTGTTTTTCACGAACTTGGTAAGCGGCTTTAATGCCTTCCATGCTCAAAGATTTCACCGCGTCAATCAATGCGGTGTTAGGCGCTGGAGGCTGCCAATCCCATTTAGGCTTACCGCAGGTTTCAACCAGCTCTTTAATCGCTTGAATAGCAACTTGCATTTGCTCATGACCAAACAAAACGGCACCAAGCATCACTTCTTCAGACAATTGTTTTGCTTCGGATTCAACCATTAATACAGCGCTTTCAGTTCCTGCAACAACCAAGTCCAATTCAGAAGTTTGCAAAGATTCTTCGCTTGGGTTTAACAGATATTGACCATCACGAAAACCGACTCGAGCTGCGCCCAAAATACCGTCAAATGGTACTCCGGATAAAGCCACGGTTGCTGCAGCTCCAATTAAAGCTGGAACATCAGGGCTAACGTTTGGATCCAAAGAAAGCACGGTTGCAACAATTTGTACTTCGTTGTAAAAACCATTTGGGAACAATGGACGAAGGGGTCTGTCGATCAAACGTGAAATCAAAGTTTCAGCTTCAGAGGGACGGCCTTCTCTTTTTAAAAAACCGCCAGGGATACGACCTGCTGCATACATTCTTTCTTGATAGTTAACGGTTAATGGGAAAAAATCCTGACCGTTTTTAACATTTTTTGCAGCAACCAAGGTTACCAATACCACGGTATCCCCGGCTCTGACCATAACAGCGGAAGTTGCTTGTCTAGCTATGCCGCCTGTCTCAATGGTGTATTCTTGTTCACCATATTGAAAGATTTTTTTAAATACTTTCACTAATTTTTTCCTTATGATTAACGGCGTAACTCAAGACGCTCAATCAGTTTGCGATAGCGTGTGATGTCTTTGTTTTTAAGGTAGTCTAGTAATTTACGACGTTGACTCACCAAACGCAGCAAACCGCGGCGGGAGTGGTGGTCATGAGTATGAGTTTCAAAATGTTGGGTCAAATCTTTAATGCGAGCTGTGTGTAACGCAACTTGCACTTCTGGAGAGCCTGTGTCTCCTTTAGCAATTTGATATTCTTCGATGATTTTAGCTGTATCAGCACTGGTTAATGCCATAAAATTTCTCCTAGTTTGATTTAAGTTCTGCTAATCGAACCCATTTATGGTTGAGTAAGACGCGGCGCTATTCTACCTGCAAAGCCGCTTAAGGGCAAGTAAAATCCCCCTCTATCCCCCTTAAAAAAAGGGGAAGTCCTCCCTCCTTTATTTAAAGGAGGGCCTGGGTGGATTTTGATGAGGGATTTTGAATATTCGCAAATTGGTCTATGATTAAGCTCTCAGGAGAAAAACATGGCTTCGCCCTATCAAAAATTAAGCTTATCTGAATTTAAAATCATGCTGATCACCATGCTAGTGGCGATGTGCGGAATGCTTGGCGTAGACATTCATTTGGCCTCCATGCCTCACATTATGGTATTTATGCACACCAACAAGCAGCATATTCAGCAATCGGTTTCCATTTATCTGCTTGGCATGGGTGCAAGCTTATTATTTTACGGCCCGCTTTCAGACAAACATGGCAGAAAGCCTATCGTTATATTTGGCTTAGTCTTGGCTGCGCTAAGCAGTTTTGCCGCCATGTATACTACTCATATCGAGGCTTTTTTAGTCACTCGCCTTTTACAAGGAATTGGGGCCGGGGTCTGCATCGGCTTAGGCAGAACAATTATCGCCGATACCCTCCAAGGCGACAGATTAGCCTCAATGGCTTCTTACTTTGGATTGATTGTAGGTTTATCCCCTTTATTGGCCCCCACCTTGGGAGGCTATATCCAGCAAGCGTTTGGTTGGCAGAAAAACTTTTTAGCTTTAGGCCTTATTTTGACTTGCGTTATGCTGATCTATGCGGTGTTTTGCCCCGAAACCAACCATTATAAAAATCCCAAAGCACTCTCATTAAAAGGCTTATGTGAAAGCTATAGGCATTTGCTTAGCCATCGAATTTTTTTGGGCTGTACTTTGTTAACCGGAATAGCCATGAGCGCAGTAATGGCCTATGCCACCATTAGTGCTTATGTATTTCAAGTTGAGTTTCATTTAAGTCCTGTGGCCTATGGATGGATCACAGGCCTGGCAGGCATTGGCGGACTGGTCGGAAGGCTGTTCAATCCTTTTTTCATTAAGCGCATTGGCAGTGCCAAAACTTTAATTTTAGGTCTCTGCATACTGGCTTTTTCAGGGCTATGGATATTGTTTTTTACCGTCTTAGGCTTAATCAATGTCCCGCTTATTATGCTCTCGGTATTCTTAACCTTATCTTGCCAAATTATGATTGGAGCCAATGCCACTTCAAGAGCCATGAGCCCATTTCATGACAAAAGAGGGGTCGCAGGGGCTTTATTTGGCGGCTTTCAAATGCTCACTTCTTTTATCAGCAGTGCTTTAATTGCTTCTTTTTCCTATGGGGGAGCGAGCCTCTTAGGGATAGTATATTTAATTCTAGGGCTATTGGGCTTGATTGTTTTTTACAGCATGGTAAAAAAATAAAGCCTATCCCGCTCTATTCTTCCAAGTTCTTTTTTATTAAGATTAAATTTCAACTGATTTAAGGGGAAGAATGATGATGGGGCCTGCTGAACGAATTCGTGCATTACAAGCTGATAGAAATAATCAACAAATCGAAGCTAAAAGACAAACTGTTATCGGCATATTAGTTGCTATTGAAAAACCTTTTCTAGATGCTTTAGAAGCATACGCTACTACGCGGCATAAAAATAAAAGTTTTGAGCTTACAGCAGAAGAGACTGCTGCCCTAAAAGTCCGAGCGATTAAACAATTAGAAAGGTATCGCTTATCAATCAAGCCTGAAATTTGGGAATCCATCAACCTTGAAAATCTCTGCAAAGTTTCCGCAGAAAATGATCGAAGACTCGCTTATCTCATGGCTCATGCGGTACTGGCGGATTATGAGAAGAAAGTGAGAAGCTACCCTATTGGATACGAAACAAATTCAGAGACCTTAGTAGATATCGCTAAAACCTATCTTGGACTATTAAAAAACCTATGCATAGAGCATCCGACATTTAATTCAGGAAGATCTAATGAACTAAAAAATGTACTGCTAGGCTCTATTAGAGACACCCCTTTTCCTAACATTGCTGCGTATGTTAAGAAAGCCATGTCAGAAATGTACACTCTGTTAGAAGCCCCTGCCGGCAGATTTGATCCCTTCACTTTGCTAAGAGCTGCTATCTCTTCACAATACCAATTTGAATTGGCTAAATTTATGAGAGTTCATTCCAGGGAAAAGCGGATAACTGCCTTACCTGCAGCGGTTATAGACTTTATTGATTCACAGCCTTTTAGATCACCCGAAATAATCATCGATTGTTTAGCTCATGCTATTTGCAAAGATCCAGACCTTGCTACAAAATATGAACTTACAGCAGAACACCTTGAAATGCAGGTTAAACAGGCGGAAGAACGTAACGCTGTGCCCGCCCCAGCAGCAAGTCCAACAGCTGCCCGAGCCTTTGGCGCATCAGAACAATCCGGTGGCTCGGCAGGAGCCGCTTCTGGAATGGATAATACAAGGGCTCAAACCCCTACTGCTGCCACAGCAATGAGGGCAGTTATAGGAGCAGCCACTCCCGATGGTGCGACCCCAAAATCTGTTTATAGCCCACAAGGAACAGGAAGAGGACTGATGTCACCTAGTGGCAGAGCAGCGGCCCAAGCGGTTAGGCCCGAGCATTTTCCTTCTGAAGCGGCAGGCGGGGCTGGTAGAGAAGAATCTCAATCAGCAGGCCCTGGTCAATAATTACACCTAAGCCCTTTTTTGTGGCAAGCTTGTTTTTATAGGCTGGCTTTTATAGAGTAAAAGCTAGCCCGCTTTTCCTTCTTTGTAGCACTGCTAACAATAGAGGCTTTAAAATGCCCTCAGCTAAAATTTTAATATTAAGCAAACAAGATATTAATTATCCTTCCTTTTTTAGGCCCATTTTGCCTGAAGGCAGTAACTTACCTTTACGGACTGGGCAAATCATAAATACTCGCCCTTTTAATATTCAAGGTCAGGAAGCTACCGCTCAAATCCTAAGTGACTGCTGGCAGCTTTATCGTACCAGCTTATCAAGGTCTCATTACCTAGACACTGACGCCATTATTATTTGGACCGATCTGGCCAATAATGAAATTGAATTTATTCGGCAAAAATTAAACCAGCTTAAAGAAGACTTAAAACCTGGACTTAATTCCAATGAAATCCCTTTTTGCGAAGCAAAAGTTTTTATTTTACCTTTCCATAATCCAGCCCAAAATATAATCACCTCGGCCCAAAAAATTCAACAAACTTGGTCCGAAATAATTAATGAGCCTGGTTTTGAAAGGGTCCGCGCCTTGGATTGGAAAGTTCTTGAGCCTGTTAACCCTTTTCATGAGGAAAGCATCCGGGCCAGGTTTCAATTCATTCTTCAGCAGAGCCTTGTAGCAAACCATAGTAATCAGCTTAGCCCAGGACCGTTTCAACTCAATGAAGCGGCCAGAACAAGTTTTAGCGAATTACAAAGAAGAGCAAGCAGTACCTGGGGCGCAGTCACCAGCTTTTTAAAACCTAGCCCTTAAGGAGATAATATGCCCTTTGCAACAAAACTAGCCATTGCCAGCAATGAAACTGGCAGCTTATATGCATTACAAAGCCAGTTAAGGCTTTATAACTATTCTGGTAGTGAAATTGCCCCTCAGATACAGGCTTTTGACATCATGCAAAACTTCAACCTGGATGAACAGACTGATGGCATAATACTATGGCTTAACCTCAATAAAACTGATATTGATCAGTATTTAGATAACTTCTTGTTTGAAATAAACCATCATTTAAACGAATCTACTCAAGCTAAAATATTTGTGCTTCCCTTTACTAATGGGCAAAATTTATCAATGCAGCCAGCAGCACTTCAAGGCATGATAGAAGAAAAGCTAGGCCTTGATAGTCCAAGTAAAATCAGCAAACTTCCTTGGAAATTCCATGAAGCCATACTCAACTTCAATGACTCCGCTGAAATTCGCAGAATAGCAGAAATTGTTTTGCGCTCATCCCTTGGAATGGCTTCACCAGAGGCAAGACCTCAATTAGAGTTACCGAGTGATAATGGCTCTGTCATGACATTGGCAACTTCCTGGCTAAGTAATCTACGTAGCACTCGAAGTTCTGCTCATAGTAAGACCAAAGAAGCGACTAAGTGACTTAAACTATTTTTAAACTTTAAAGGAATTTTCGAGAAACAATATGGCCGCTTTTCATATCAGCGATAGCAGCCAATTTGTCCTGACAAATTAATTTGGTCTTGCCGCTAAAATCCTGATGTAAAGCCCGAATTTTTTTGCCTTGAAGCAAAGCTTCTAGCTCGCCTTCGCTAATTTCAAAATGCTGCCAATCAGGCAATAAAGTTTCTATTGGGATTAAAAATGAGCTCCGATTTTCTGCCCTCTCCAAGGTTTCTAAGCTCATCATTTGCTTTTCATCAAAGCCTGCGCTTGATACTCTTCTTAGAGCAGTTAAGTGACCTAATGTGCCTAAAGCTTTAGCAATATCCTCTCCCAATACTCGGATATAAGTGCCTTTGCTGCAACTCACTTTAATCACCACAGCGTCAGTCGTAAAATCGACAAGTTCTAATTCGTAAATAGTTATTTTTCGGCTCTTTCTTTCAACCTCATGACCTTTACGGGCCAATTTATACAAAGCCTTGCCTTGGTGCTTGATTGCGGAATACATAGGAGGGACCTGTTCAATTTCCCCTCTAAAATTTTTTAAGACAGACTCAATCAAAGCTTGATCAAGCTCAGGAACAGATTTTGATTCGACAAACTCGCCAGTTTTATCACCGGTGTTAGTGGCTGAGCCTAATTGAATGGTAGCCTGATAGGTTTTATCGGCATCCAGCAAATATTCAGCAATTTTGGTGGCCTTGCCAAAACAAATCGGCAGCATACCTGTTGCCATGGGATCCAAGGTCCCGGCATGCCCGGCTTTAATAGCCTGGTAAAGTCTTTTGACTTTTTGCAAAGCGAAATTGGAGCTTAAGCCTTCGGGCTTGTCTAGGAGGACTACTCCATCGACAGGATACTCAGGAAAACGTTTAACCATCACTATCCGGTTCGTTAGATTTGTCTTTGGCACGGGCTTTGTCAATTAAATCTGACATCTCTCTGCCGTATTGAACGGAGGTATCGTGAAAGAAATGCAATGCGGGAATGGTGCGGATTTCACAGTTTTTGGCAAGCATGGTTCTTAGAAAGCCGGCCGCTTTATTGAGGGCAGTCATAGCCGCCTCTACCTTAGCCTCATCTCCCAATACTGAAATATAGACTTTGGCATGAGCTAAATCCCGGGTGACCTCCACTCCGGAAATTGACACCATAGAAATCCTAGGATCATGCACTTCACGCTGCAATAACTCAGCCAAGGTGCGTTGAATCATGTCCCCGACTCTTTGGGTTCTATTTGATTGTCCTGCCATAGTTTATTTCCTTTAATCTCTAAAATCCACCCTAACCCTCCTTTATTAAAGGAGGGAATTTAGACCATCTCTTTTCAGGGAGGGTGTTACTCCTCCCTTTGAAAAAGGGAGGCAGGGAGGGATTTTATAAAGTGCGGGCGACAGATATAGTCTCAAACACCTCAATCTGGTCGCCAGCTTTAACATCGTTATAGTTTTTCACTCCAATGCCGCATTCCATACCTTGGCGGACTTCATTGGCATCATCTTTAAAGCGACGTAAGGATTCCAATGAACCTTCATAGATTACCACGTTGTCGCGCAATACACGGATTGGGTTGTTACGTTTCACCACACCTTCTGTCACCATACATCCGGCAATTTGGCCGAACTTAGGAGAACGGAACACTTCGCGAACTTCGGCAATACCTACGATCTGCTCTTTGAGCTCAGGTGAGAGCATACCGGTCATGGCGGCTTTCACATCATCAAGCAAGCTATAGATTACGCTGTAGTAGCGAATATCGATATTTTCTCTTTCTGCCAATCTTCTTGCTGTAGCATCTGCACGGACGTTAAATCCGAAAACAACCGCATTAGAAGCTTTTGCCAAGTTTACATCAGACTCGGTTATTCCACCTGTCGCGCTAACCACTACGTTAACTTTGATTTCATCAGTAGAAAGTTTTTGCAAAGATTCGGTTAAAGCTTCTACCGAACCTTGAACATCTGCTTTAACGATGACATTTAAGCTCTGAGAAGCGCCATCCTGACCCATACGGTCAAACATGTTTTCAAGCTTAACTGCTTGCTGACGAGCTAACTTCACATCACGAGTACGGGTTTGACGGAATAAAGCCACTTCGCGAGCTTTTCTTTCATCCGCTACTACGATGGCGTCATCCCCAGCGCCTGGCGCGCCGGAAAGTCCAAGCACTTCAACTGGAATAGAAGGGCCTGCTGAGTCTACTGGCCTGCCTACTTCATCCAACATGGCTCTTACTCGGCCAAACTCAGATCCCGCTAATAAAATATCGCCTTTACGCAAAGTTCCGTTCTGCACCAAAATAGTGGCAACCACTCCGCGACCTTTATCTAGGCGAGATTCAATAATAACGCCTTTAGCAGGAGCATTCACTACGGCATTTAATTGCAAGACTTCAGCTTGTAATAAAATTACTTCCAAAAGCTCATCGATACCTTGACCTGATTTTGCAGAAACATTCACAAACATGTTTTCACCACCCCAGCTTTCTGGAATGACTCCATGTTGGGAAAGCTCTTGTTTTACTTTTTCAGGGTCGGCTTCGTGCTTATCCATTTTGGTTACTGCAACCACAACAGGAGCATTGGCCGCTTTAGCATGCTGAATTGCTTCTATGGTTTGAGGCATCACCCCGTCATCAGCTGCCACTACCAAAACTACGATATCAGTTGCATGAGCTCCCCTAGCACGCATAGCGGTAAATGCCGCATGGCCTGGGGTGTCTAAAAAGGTAATCATTCCTTTTGGAGTCTCAACGTGATAAGCACCAATATGTTGAGTAATTCCGCCTGCCTCTCCCGCAGTCACTTTAGTGCGTCGGATATAGTCGAGCAAAGAGGTTTTACCATGGTCAACGTGGCCCATAATGGTCACAACTGGAGCTCGGTGTACCATATCTCCACTAAGATCTTGCTGCATCAGCTCATCTTCTAAAGCATTTTCCTTCATGGCGATAGGCTTATGACCTAATTCTTCCACGACCAGAATGGCTGTATCTTGATCCAGCATTTGGTTAATAGTCGCCATCACGCCTAACTTCATAAGAACTTTGATGACTTCGCTAGCTTTAACCGCCATTTTTTGGGCCAAATCGCCCACTTTAATGGTTTCTGGAATTTGTACATCTCTTACTTGAGGCTCAGCAGGCTTTTCAAATTTTTGGCTAAGCGCTTCGTGATGATGACGCTTACGGCGCCGTGCTCTAAAATGTTGTTCTTCCTCTTCGCTCGCACCAAAAGTTTTAAGAACAAGCTTTTTAGGCTTGTCATCCATTTTAGGTTTGCCTTTTTTGTTTTTTCTGTCCGCTTCTTCAGAGGAAGGCTCAGCAAAGCCAGGTTTTTTAACGGGCTTTTCAACTTTCTTTTGAGCAGCTTGAGCTTCAACTGAAGTAGCCGGCGTTTCTTCTGCGGCTTTGGGAGCTTCTACAGGCTTAACTTCCTGCGGTTTAGCTGCCTCAGCTGCTGCTTGCTCTGCTTCGGCTTGTGCCTGGCGCTCAGCTTCAAGCTGGGCTAATTTGGCTGCTTCTTCTTCACGCTGCAACTCAGCGATCTCTTCTGGAGTCGGTTTTACAAAAGTCCGTTTTTTACGAACTTCCACGTTAATCGTTTTACCTCTGCCCAATCCACTAGAGACTTTAAGCTCGGTGGTACTTTTTCTTTTTAAAGTTAATTTGCCGGCTGGCGCTTTTTCGCCTTGCATATGATTCAGCAATACTTGTTTTTGCTGGTCAGTCACCAGGTCCTCAGCTTTGCTTTGCGGCAAGCCTGCTTCTTTGAGTTTCAACAACAGCATTTCAGTGCTGATGCCTACACTTTTGGCTAATACATTTACTGTTACATCCGCCATATTTTATTCTCCGCTCAGCGATACTCGCTGACTATACGCGATGGGGGTTTGCAAAGGGGGAGAATCGCGAATTCACCCACTTTGCCGCCAGGCCTGAATTCATTTCAAGCCCGGCGTATTTACTTGGAAAGGAGTTTACACATTGTGCTTTACTCAGTTGAGAACTCCTGATCTCCCGTCGACCTAATGCGCCTACTTATTGGTCTTATTTAAACCAAGGTGCGCGCGCGGTCATAATCAATTCAGCAGCTTTCTTTTCATCAATGCCTTCAATGCCATGCAGGTCATCCACTGCCTGTTCAGCCAATTCATCCATTGTAGTGATGCCGTTCTCTGCTAAACGCTGTGCAATAACTTCTGTCATGCCTTCCATTCCTAAGAGGTCTGCGGCAGGTGCAGCTTTTTTAGTATTGCCGGACAAGGCCTGAGCTAATAAAGCATTTTTTGCACGTTCACGAAGCTCGTTTACGATTTCTTCATCAAAGCCACCCACTTCTAACAATTCCTGGGTTGGAACATAAGCAATTTCTTCCAGACTGGTAAAGCCTTCACTAATTAAAAGCTCAGCCACATCTTGGTCGATCTCAAGGCTCTGCATAAAGAGCTCTAACAAGGCTTGAGATTCGCTGTCCTGCTTTTCCTGAGCTTCGGTTTCAGCCATTACGTTCAGGCGCCAACTCGTTAATTGGCTTGCTAATCTCACGTTTTGACCATTTTTACCTATAGCCTGGGAAAGCTGCTCTTCTTTAACAGCAACGTCCATGGTGTGGTTATCTTCATCCATTACGATGGAAACTACTTCGGCTGGAGACATCGCATTAATAACAAATTGCGCAGGATTGTCATCAAACAAGACAATATCCACTCTCTCACCGCCTAATTCGTTTGAAATAGCCTGTACTCTTGAACCACGCATCCCAACGCAAGCCCCAACTGGATCAATACGACGGTCATTGGTTTTCACCGCGATTTTAGCTCGAGAGCCAGGATCGCGAGCGGCCCCTTTCACTTCAATCACTTCTTCAGCGATTTCAGGCACTTCAAGTTTAAACAATTCAATCAACATTTCAGGGCAGGCACGGCTTAGTAATAATTGTGGGCCGCGAGTATCTCTTGCCACTTCTTTTAAATAAGCCTTAACTCGGTCGCCCACTCTTAGCGCTTCACGAGGAATAGATTCAGCACGAGGAATAACGCCTTCTGCGTTTTCTCCTAAATCGATTGAGATAAAGTCACGGGTAACTCGCTTAATGGTTCCATTAATTAAAGTGCCCAAGCGGCTTTGATATTCTGATACTACTTTTTCACGTTCTGCTTCACGGACTTTTTGCACGATAACCTGTTTAGCGGTCTGCGCTGCAATTCGTCCAAATTCGATAGAAGGCATTTCTTCTTCGATAATGTCACCCACTTCCAAGCTTGAATCTTCTTCTTGAGCTTCACTTAAAGTGATTTCGGCATCGGGATTTAAGATGGCCTCTTTGTTTTCAACCACAGCCCAGCGTTTAAAAGTACGGTACTCACCGGTTTTGCGATCTATATCTACACGGACATCAATATCGGTGCCATTTTTTTTGCGGGTTGCCATTGCTAAAGCGGCTTCCATCGCTTCAAAAATAATCTCGCGGTCTACGCCCTTCTCATTGGCTACGCCTTCTACGACCAATAATAGTTCTTTACTCATTTCCCTGCTCTCCCAGTCTTAACAAAGCTTGGCACTACTTGAGCTTTGTCGATATTATTCCAATCGATTTCAAACTTTGTGCCTTTCGCTTCAATTTCAATACCTTGTTCTGATACCGCCATTAATGTGCCAGTAAACTTGCGCTGATTATTAATAGCCAAACGCAAACGGACTGTAATTTGTTCCCCGATAAAACTATGATACTGATGTGGATAAAACAAAAGCCTATCCAAGCCAGGCGATGAGATTTCTAGGCTGTAATGCGCGGAAATAGGATCTTCTACGTCCAAAACCGCGCTTACCTGCCTGCTTACTGCCTCACAGTTATCTACGGTAATACCGTTTTCATGCTCGATATACACTCTTAAAATCGAGTGCTTGCCCTGAGGAATATATTCAATTCCCCAAAGTTCAAAACCTACTGCCTCTACTGCCGGCAATAACATTTCATATAGCTTTTGCGTTAAATTCGCCATCACTACTCCAGAAAACAAAAAAGGCCTAAAGGCCCTCTTTTTCAAAAACTTTTGTTACAAAAAAACCCCATCAGGGGCCTTTTCTTAAAACTTGGTAGCGGGGGCAGGATTTGAACCTACGACCTTCGGGTTATGAGCCCGACGAGCTACCAGGCTGCTCCACCCCGCAATTGGTAGGGGGTCAATATACTAAAAATAAGCTAGCTCTACGGGCTTGGCTTTGAAGAAGGCGCCATTAATCCAGCAGGCCTAAACTCCACCCTGACAGAAAAATGGGCTAAAGCAACCGAATGGCTTGCCTTTTTAGGGCTGGCAGCTTTAATGAGCTCTTTGCTTGGGATGCTCTCAAGCCTATCCCGCAAGTATCCTCGCATTATTTGGCTTTCATCTGTTCTAGCAACGGCCTGCAGCCACATTGTTTTTTGCTGCAAACTTGCGCCAGATTGCCAAATTTGATCAGTAACCGCTTTAATTAGATTGCTCTTAGCTGCTTCAGTTCCTGCATGCTTGATTGAAAAAACAGCTTTTGCAAATGCTTCATAGCAATCTTCACGAAGATAAATCATTTGTACTTCGCTTAAAGTTTTTGCTAAATACTCAAGCGGAATAGCACTCAGCCATACCATTTGATAGCATTCCAATATCTTGCAATATTTCTCATGCGAACTGTCGCGACTATTGTTAATACTAAAAAGATAGCTAGATCTAAACTCATCAAGTCTGCTGAGCTTCACTCCCCAAGGCCCCACATAATGAGGCAACAGGGCCAAATAGATTTGCAGTTTAAATAACAAAGCTTCCTTATCATCCATGAAAAGCGTTTCATCTGCTCTTTTTACAAGCTCATACTTATTAGCACCCGCTTTGGCCAAAGCTTCGCAGCATTTTAATTTTTCAGTACTGGTATGAATTAAAATGCCTAAATATTGTATTGCAAAAAATTGTTCTGCCGAGTCAGCATCAGAAGGCATTGCTTTTAACAAAGCAGCAAAAGCATGTTCTTGCCTTGAGCTTAGCCCGCGGCTTGCTAAAAATGCCGTACCAAAAGCCATAAGATTATCAGTACAAAGCAGCTCGGCCTTCTCTTCATCTGATTTTTCGGGATAAAGGGCTAACAAAGCTTGCTCAATAGCCTTTCGAAGTGCGGTAAATGCCAAAAATTTGGCGTCATTATCAGAGCTTTCACTTAGTTGTACTAGAAAGCTATCCCATTTTTCTTGTACAAAAGCGTTATGAGGGAATTTGCCGTCCGCCAACACAGGCAAATCCTGTTTTGTCGCTATCGCTACTTTTTTCTGGTAAAGCCAGTTTATAGCAAGCTGGATATTCGCACTTATTTCAATAGCGGCAGTAGCCTCATTGATGCTAGCAATAAGATCATTGAGCTCTGCTCTATCTGCTTCTTGCAAATAAGTTGGATATTGAATGTCTGGCATAATGTTTTCCTTAACATTATTTTAATGGGATTTTATCGATTAACTGTGCTGGAAACAATGTCATGCAATGAGAGACCAGTAAGAATATTTTCAGTTTTTAGCTTAATCAAGGCGTTCGCAACCAAGGCATACCGCAGACTAAGCTAAAAAATGGAGATATTAGAATATGCTTTGACAGAAGGCAAGGAGAAATGAGGGCGCAAACCCTAGCGCAATCATCGCCAAACCGTTTAAAGTAATGGCTGTTGTCGTATCAGCGGACATTTCAACAGGCACTATAAACAAAGGCTTGTCAAAATACATCACCTTAATAATCCGAATGTAGTAATAAGCCCCTACCATAGACATCAACATGGCATAGCTTGCCAAAATGAAATGCTGCCCGCTAACTAGAGTTTTTAGCACATAGAATTTGCTGTCAAAACCGACTAGAGGAGGGATTCCAGCCATGGATAGCATAATTAACATCATCATAAAGGCCAACCAAGGATTGCGATCGTTTAAGCCGGTATAGTCTTCTATATTATCGGCATCTTCTCCCTGACGGCTAGCAAGCATGACCACACCAAAGCCTCCAACAGTCATCAGGGCATAGGTGAGCATATAGAATAAGGCTGCGGCATTGCCATCCGGAGTGTTCATGGATAAGGCAATTAACACAAATCCAACATGGCTAATGGTGGAAAAGGCCAGCATTCTTTTAATGTTTCGTTGAACTACAGCCAACACATTACCGATAAATAGCGACAATACCCCAAGTACGAGCCAAATAGGCTGCCAATGAGCAGAAAGGCTTGGCAAAGCCATCACTATTAATCTAAATACCAGGCCTAATACGGCTAGCTTGGGCAAGGTACCCAGCAAGGAAGTCACTGAAGTCGGTGCACCCTCGTAAGCATCCGGAGCCCACATATGAAAAGGTACAGCGCTTAGCTTAATGGAAGTGGCCACTATCATCAGAATCAAGCCGACTAATAAAGTGCTGTTCCCCGCTAAATCAGTGGTCACTTTTGCCGTAATGTCATCGAGGTTTAAACTGCCGGTCATACCATAGACTAAAGACATGCCATAAAGCAGCATACCTGAAGCCATCGCGCCCATTACAAAGTATTTAATGGCCGCTTCTGAGCCTTTAGCTGCATCCTTTCTCATCGCAATCATGGCGTAGAGCGGTAAGGATAAAAGCTCTAAGCCCAAATAAAGCGTAAGCATGCTATTGGCTGCCACTAAAATCATGCCGCCCAATAAAGACAGCAAAGCCAATATGTGGAATTCGCCTCGCATAATTTTGTGCTCAACGGTATAGCATCTAGCGTAAATAAAGGTTAGAAACACGGATAAATACATGGAAAGCGTGAGGCCTACTCCTAAAGGATCCAGTACAAACTGATCGTTTAAAGAAGTTTGGCTACCAAGAGCTAATTGATGCCAGCTTATAAAAGCTGCGCCAATTAAAGTCAGCTGCGCCAAAACATAGCTTATCCACTTACTGGATTCGAGCAAAAACAGATCAATCAGCAAAATCAGGCAGATCATCCCTAAAATAAAGAGTTCCGGCCAAATGGGGGATAAAAGCAACAGCAATTGTTCAAACATAGTCAAACCTCAAAAGTTAGCTACTGGCAGCAACTTTGCTGACGACCAAGTCAACAAAATGCGCCACCGTGGCATGAGAAACCTGCAAAATCAAATCTGGGTAAATTCCGAAAATTAAAATGGGGGCTGCCAATAAAATAAAGACAAACAACTCCAAGCCCGTTACATCTTTCCCTTTAGCCAAGCTGTGATTTTTCACCTCGCCAAATAAAACTCGTTTGTACATCCACAAGGTATAAGCTGGGGCAATGACCAAGGTAGAGCCTGCCGCTAAAGCTACCCAGAAATTCACTTTAAAGGCCGCTAATATAATTAAAAATTCTCCGACAAAGCCTGAGGTCCCTGGCAATCCCACATTGGCCATAGCAAACAGCATATAGAAAGCTGCAAATATCGGCATCACGTTGGCCAGACCTCGGTAATCATTGATTTGTCGAGAACCAAATCTTTGGAAAAGCAAGCTCGCTCCCAAGAACAATGCGCCTGAAGAGAAAGCATGAGCGATCATTTGGAACATCGCCCCCTGCACGCTGATAATAGCCTCTTCATGAGCAGGGAAGTTAATACCGTTCACTTCACGGACCAATCTAAACACCATGAATATCCCCAAGGTGACAAGACCCATATGGGATACGGAAGAGTAAGCAATAAGTCGCTTCATGTCTTTTTGAACGATGGTAGCAAAGCCCACATAAACAATTGCAATTAAAGACAAGGCAATCAATAACCAGTCCATGGATTGAGTAACGCCAGGGACTATCGGCATTGCCAATCGAATAAATCCATAAGCTCCCATCTTAAGCATTAATGCTGCTAATACTACAGAGCCTCCAGCTGGAGCTTCGGTATGAGCATCAGGCAGCCAGGTATGCACCGGCCACATGGGAATTTTCACCGCAAAAGCCGCCAAGAAGGCTAAAAATACCCAGTTTTGGGTATAGGGGCTAAGGCTAATATTTTGGAAATCAATAATAGAGAAGCTTCCTGATTTGCCGGCCAAATACAAGAAGGCAATCAGCATAAACACGGAACCCAATAGGGTATAAAGGAAAAATTTAATCGCAGCATAGGCCCGGCGTTGGCCACCCCACATCCCGATTCCCAGATACATCGGAATCATTGACGCTTCCCAGAAGCTATAAAACAAAATCGCATCTAAAGAACAGAATGCTCCGTTCATAATCCCGGTAGAAAATAAAAACACTGCCATATACTGAGCGACGTGATGTTTCACTACTCGCCAAGCGGCCAGAATAATAATCAGGTTGGTAAAGCAGGTTAAGGCGATAAATAATAGGGAAATGCCGTCCACACCTAAAGCATAACGCAGGCCAAACTGCGGAATCCAGCTATAGTTCTCCACATACTGCATGTGGTAGGAAGAAGCATCAAAGCCCATATAAAGCGGCACACATAAGCCTAATGTAGCCACTGCAAACAGCAAAGCCACCCAGCGCGGCAGCACCGTACCGGAATGTATTTTAGACAGCATTAAAACCAGCATGCCGCCTACGATAGGCAGCCAAATCAACAGGCTTAATAAATAATTCGCCAGCATGAATTTTCCTTATTTCTGTAGATACAGCCAGCCTAGCATCAAGGCCAAGCCTACAATTACCGCAAAAGCATAGTGATACAAATAACCGCTTTGCAACTTACGCAACATATTTCCTAAAGTTCTTACCGATTTGGCCGAACCGTTAACAATTCCCTTATCGATAATGAATACATCACCGACTCGCCATAAAATAAATCCGACCACTCGGGAACCACCTCCAAATATAAAGTCATAAGCCGCATCGACTCCATATTTGTGTTTAATGAACAAATACAGCCAAGAGAACCAACGGCTCAAACGCTCTGGAACACTGGGGTAAATCACGTAGCAAACATAGCTTAAACCAATCCCTAATAGGCCTAATAGGAAAGGCAGGCTGATAATACCATGCCCTAAAAATTGCCAGCTAGAAGTATAAGACTGCTGTAATTGACCCACCACGTTATGCTGTGGCAAGACGACTATGCTGCTTCCAAAAAAGCCGTTTAAAGCAGGTTCGAAAAATATCATCCCCGCTAACAGGGTAGGAATGCTTAGCAGAATTAATGGAATAATAATGGAAAGCGGAGACTCATGAATATGGGCTTTTACCTCATCAGACATGCGCTCTTTGCCATGGAATACCATAAAAAACATTCTAAAGGTATATAAAGCCGTCACAAAGGTACCGGCTACCAACATCCAGCCGCATAGCCTGTGAGCATGAAGGGTGGAGTTTTGCACGGCTTCGATAATCAAATCTTTTGAGTAGAATCCGGCAAAAGGTGGAATCGCACATAGGGCTAAAGCGCCAAGCAACATACACCAGTAGGTAATCGGCATATATTTCCTTAAGCCGCCCATTTTTCTGATGTCTTGTTCGTGGTGCATACCAATGATCACGGAACCCGCAGCCAAGAACAGCAAAGCTTTAAACGCAGCGTGAGTCATTAAATGAAACAAGCCTAAAGAATAAGCGGACACACCTTGAGCGGCTATCATATAGCCCAGCTGAGACAGGGTAGAATAAGCTACCACTCTTTTAATATCGTTTTGAACTATGCCGATAATTCCCATAAACAATGCGGTAATAGAGCCGACGATTAATACCGTGCTTAAGGCCACATCGGAATATTCAAACAACGGGGACAGCCTTGCCAGCATAAATACGCCGGCTGTTACCATGGTTGCAGCATGGATCAAAGCAGAAATGGGAGTGGGGCCTTCCATTGATCCCTCAAGCCAAATATGCAGCGGAACTTGAGCAGACTTACCGATAGCACCGACAAACAGCAGTAAACAGATAACGGTAATAATATTAGCGGTGTGCATACCCCAGTAGTACATCCAAGGATGGCTTGCTACCACGGCTGGAATTTTTGCGAAAACTTGAGCGTAGTCTAGCGATCCAAAAAACATTAATACTGCCGCAATCCCAAGCAAAAATCCGATATCCCCTACCCTGTTGGCAATAAAGGCTTTTAAGCTGGCGTAGTTAGCGCTTTCTTTTTTAAACCAGAAGCCGATCAGTAAATAAGATACAAGACCTACCGCTTCCCAACCGAAAAACAACAAGAGAAAGTTATTGGCCATCACCAAAGAAAGCATGGCAAAAGTAAAGCCTGAAATATAGCTGAAAAATCTTTGGTAGCCCGGATCGCCTTCCATATAGCCCATCGAGTAGATATGCACCAATAAGGAAACGAAGTTGACCACTACCAGCATAAACACGGTAATAGTATCGATTAAAAAGCCGATGTTAAAACTTAAATTATTGAACACTGCCCAGCTAAAGACATTGAAGTTCAATGCAGGGTTTTGCTGAATCACAATGTAATCAAACAGGTAGCAAGAAAGACCAAAGGAAACCAGCATTAAACCGATGGTCACTATATTGGTCGCGCGAATACCGATTACTTTACCTAATAGGCCGGCAATTAAGCATCCCAATAAAGGCGCTAGCAATAATATCAATGCAATCACTTGAATGTGCGCCATGTCTTACCCCTTCAATGCATCTAAATCTTGGATATTAATAGAACGTTTGGTCCTGAAAATGACCACCAAGATAGCCAAGCCAATAGCTGCTTCTGCCGCCGCAACCGTTAATACGAAAAATACAAAAATCTGTCCCGATATATCGTTGAGATAATGAGAAAATGCGATAAAGTTGGTATTGACCGCAAGCAGCATCAGCTCAAGCGACATCAACAAAACAATCATGTTTTTACGGTTTAAAATAATACCGGCTATGCTAATTCCAAATAAAATGGCGCCTAAGACCAAATACTGAGAAAGACTTATCATGAACTCTCTCCTTCTGAATGAGGTTTTTCAGCCGGCATTTTAATAATGCTCAAGCGATCTTTGGCTTGAACGGCAACCTGCTTGCTTGGGATTTGTGACTTAGTACCGGGACGATGTCCTCTGAAAGTCAAAGTAATGGCTGCAATCATGGCTGCCAACAAAATGACTGCGGCAATTTCAAACGGATAAAGATAATTGCTGAAAAGACTCATACCGAGCTCTTGAATATTACTGTAGTCGCCAGCATGAGCTGCGGGTGCGGGGAAATAATTCGGACCAAAATGCCCTGGGCCCACTGCCCAAACCAAGATCGCGATAATACCGGTGCCTGCCACGACAGCAACCGGCCAATATCGTACAAAGCCGGCTTTAAGCTCAGCCACATCGACGTCCAGCATCATCACCACGAACAGGAACAAGACCATAACCGCGCCGACATAAACGACTATAAGCACCAAGGATAAAAATTCAGCTTCTAACAACATCCATAATGCGGCTGCCGACACGAAAGCTGATACCAAGCTTAATACAGCCCGGACTGGGTTTTTGGAGCTAATCACCATTAAAGCGCTTAGCACGCAGATGCTCGCAAAGATATAAAACAAGACTTCAGTTGCCATACACTTCCTTAACGATAAGGTCTATCTAGTTCACGGTCTTTGGCAATAATGCGCTCTTGCCAATCACCGACTGCCAACAGTTTTTGTTTGGTCATAATATTTTCGCCGCGATGTTCTATCGAATAATCCGAAATTCGGGTCAAGACGATGGAGTCCACCGGACAAGATTCTTCACAAAACCCGCAGTATATACATTTAAACAAATCAATATCATACATAGTGGTTCTTCTTGAACCATCTTCTGCACGAGGTCCTGCCTCAATGGTAATTGCAAGAGCCGGGCAAACCGCTTCGCATAGTTTACAGGCGATGCAGCGCTCTTCTCCATTAGGATAGCGGCGCAATGCGTGCAAACCCCTAAATCTTGGAGAAGTAGGAGTTTTCTCTTCAGGAAACTGTACGGTAATTTTTTTTGTAAAGAAGTATCTTCCGGTCAGTTTTAACCCGACTAAAAGCTCCCAGAGCAAAAATGTTTTAAAAAAATGTTTTATTCTATTCATTCATGCCTCCCTAGCTTCCGGCAATCTGCAAGAACCAAGGACCTACTTGGAATTTCACCATAAAAGCTACCACGATTACCCACACCAAAGTGAGCGGTAAAAAGACTTTCCAACCCAAACGCATAATCTGGTCATAGCGATATCTTGGGAAAGATGCCCTAAACCACAGATAGCAAAACAAAAACAGGCTAACTTTAGCCAATAACCAAATAATGCCGGGGACCCATGACAGCCATTCCCCTACATAAGGGATACCGTCAAATGGTGAGAGCCAGCCCCCCAAAAAGAAAATGCTAATTAAGGTGGAAACCAAAATCATATTGGCATATTCAGCCAAGAAGAACATTGCAAAGCGCATTCCCGAATATTCTACATGCACACCTGCCACAATCTCAGACTCGCCTTCCACTACGTCAAACGGCGCTCGGTTGGTTTCAGCAATACCCGAAACCCAATACACTATAAATAATGGAAACAATGGGATGATAAACCAGTGCCATACGCCGCCTTGCTGGGACAATACGATTTGGCTTAAATTTAAACTGCCGGCTGCAATCAATACGCCAATTAGAGCGAAACCCATAGCCAGCTCATAGGAAACCATTTGAGCGGAGGCACGCAATGCACCATATAAAGCGTATTTAGAGTTAGAAGCCCAACCGGCGATAATAAAGCCATAAATTCCCAGTGAGGTCATCGCAAATATATATAAAAGACCGGCATTGATATTGGCAAGCACCATGTGAGCGCTAAAGGGAATCACTGCCCAGGCTGAAAGCGCAGTGACGAAAGTTAAAATAGGCGCAATCGCAAACAAATATGAGCTAGCTCGAGTAGGGACTATAATTTCTTTGAAAAACAGCTTTAAACCATCAGCAATAGGCTGCAATAGTCCAAATACACCCACTCGGTTTGGGCCGATCCTGTTTTGGATATAACCGATTACCTTACGCTCAGCAAAAGTTAAATACGCAACCGCGCCTAAAAGCACTGCTACTATAATTAAGATTTTTAATACGATCCACGCAATTGCCATCATCATTTTTTACGCCTTGCTTATACTAATCGTTCCAAAAGCTTCACCCAGTAAAGCGGTTTCGGGCAAGCCGCTTGGAATCCATACACAGTGGTCTGCTATTTTATCATCGATCACTAAGGGCAGGACTAACTCCTGACCATGAGACTGTTTCACTTTAGCTTTATCAGCATCACCCAGATTGAGCTGTTTGGCCAAGTTGGAGTTGATTCTAATGACTGCCTGGTTCTTCATCAATGCTGTTTTTTGTAAAGAAGGCGCTCTTCTCACCAAAGCATCCGTTGCATAAATAGGATGAGAGCCTATTCTCACCAATTTTTGAGCGCGTTCCGGCAGCTGAGTAGGCAATTCCCATGCCTCATTACGGGTCGCGATTCTGCTAATATAAGATTTTAATTCCTGCAGCACTTCCTCGCTGGAAAGGTAAGCAAAGCCTGGGAGTGCAAACATATTCCCTAGCACTCGAACGACTTTCCACGCAGGTTTAGCTTCGCCAAGCGTATTGGCAACCCCTCTAAATGACTGCCATTCTCCCATAGCGTTGACATAGGTGCCTGAGGTTTCAGTAAAGGCCGCTACCGGTAAAATCACATCAGCATAGTGTAATAAAGCGGGACTTTTAAACGGAGTCATCGCCACCACAAAGTCAGCCGCATTTAAGCTGTCGACTGCTCTTTGACCATAAGCACTGTCCAGCTCTGCTTCCAGATTTAGCAAGCAGTAAGCCATTATTCCGGCTTTAGGATTGAGCAGCTCTGAAGCATTTAAGCCCTTTTTGCTGGCATTGGTGGAAGCCGGCCCCCGATGAGGCACCGCTCCAGCTAACCAAGCTCCTGCACTGTTAGCGCCCGGAGTCAGCATACCGCCTTTTGCTTTCAAGGCCGCTTTAATAGTACTTAATAAAGCATTGATAATCGAAGCATGCGGATGAGCTATTGCAATATTGCCCGATAAAATCACGGGGTTTTCAGCTTCCATTAAAGTTTTTGCTGCTTTTTGCACGGCCTCAGTAGGCTGAACTTGGAAAACCAGTCCTGCTAATTTGCTGTCGATGTTTTTATGCTGAGATACGGCCTTGGCTAAAGCCGCCACTGTCCAAAGCATTTCATCTAAATTGGCTTTTAGCTCATGCTGCACTTCATAAATATAAGAATAAGCCTCAGGATTAACTGCAATAACTTTAGCGCCCTGTAATGAAGCCTTTCTGATTCGATGGTTTAATAAAGGCTGCTCATATCTAAAATTGCCGCCGATCATTAAAACGCAGTCAGCATTTTCAACATCCGCTAAGCTGCAATCTAAGCCGGGGAACATTCCGGCCTGATCCTGATGAGAAAAATCGTTTTGATAGACTCGGTGGTCAACGTTGCCGCTGCCTATGCCGCGCATCATTTTTTGAAGCAGATAAAGTTCTTCTGTGCTGCTGTTAGGAGAAGCCAAGGCTGCAATTTTTTCAACGCCATGCTCTTGTTTTACTTGCTCCAATTTTTGTTTAGCAAATTCTAAAGCTTCATGCCAGTCAGTCTCAACCCAAGTGCCATTGCGCTTGATCATGGGCTTTGTAGCACGGTCTTCATGCTTTAAGCCTTCATAGCTGTAACGGTCTCTGTCTGAGATCCAAACTTCGTTAATGCTTTCATTTTCACGAGGTACAACGCGCATCACTTCATAGCGTCTGGTGTGAACATAAATATTAGAGCCGATGCAGTCATGCGGTGAAACAGCAGGATTGGCCTGCATTTCCCACGCCCTGGCTTTATATCTAAAAGGCTTGGAGGTTAAAGCACCTACCGGGCAAAGATCAATCACATTGCCAGATAATTCGGAATCTACGTTATCACCTAAAAAGGTGCCGATTTCAGAGCGGTCGCCGCGATTTAATAAACCCAGCTCCCGCATACCGGCGATTTCAATACCAAATCTTACGCAGCGGCTGCATTGAATACACCGAGTTAAATCGGTTTCAACCAAAGGGCCGATATCTTTATCGGGAATGGAGCGTTTACCTTCAGTGTAGCGAGATATATCTTTACCATAACCCAAAGACACATCCTGAAGCTCACATTCTCCGCCTTGATCGCAGATAGGGCAGTCCAAAGGGTGGTTAATTAATAAAAATTCCATCACCGACTTTTGATAGGCAATGGCTTTTTCAGATTTGGTGCGAACGATCATGCCGTCTGTAACGGGAGTCGCGCAAGCAGGCAAGGGCTTTCTTGAGTTTTCAACGTCAACCAGACACATTCTGCAGTTGGCAGCAACCGATAGCTTTTTATGATAGCAAAAGCGAGGAATGACAATACCCGCGTTGTCCGCAGCTTCAATAATCATGCTGCCCTGTGGGACTTCCAATGCTTGATTATCGATATTAATTTTAACTTTTGGTGTTTCGTTACTGCTCACTGTGCTCACCTATTTGTAATACCCCTCACCCAATCCTCTCCCACAAGGGGAGAGGCGGCTTTTTAGAGGTTCAACATGCTTCTTTTGTGCTCTATGTAATAATCAAACTCGGCCCGATATTTCGCAATATAACTTTGTACCGGCCAAGCCGCCGCATCTCCCAAACCACAAATGGTATGGCCTTCAATTTTGCCAGCCACATCTAATAACTTTTCTACGTCTCCAGCTTGGGCCTTTCCATCGATAAAACGATGAAGCATTCTGGTCATCCAGCCGGTTCCCTCACGACATGGAGTACATTGGCCGCAAGACTCATCGTAGTAAAAGTGGGAAATTCTCCACAAAGCTTTCACCATATCGGTGGTTTCATCCATAACCACTACTGCGCCTGAACCTAACATGGATCCCGCTTTAGCGAGCGAGTCGAAGTCCATATTCAGTTCCATCATGACATCGCCTGGGATAATTTTGGAAGAGCTTCCACCAGGAATTACTGCTTTGATTCTTCTGCCGTTTAATACTCCACCGGCCATGGCCAAGAGCTCTCTAAAAGGCGTGCCCAATGGAATTTCAAAGTTGCCGGGTTTGTTGACATGCCCTGATACGGAGAAGCACTTCATGCCGCCATTATTGGCAACCCCTAAATCGGCAAACCATTTACCACCGTGCTGCAAAATAACAGGAACAGAAGCATAGGTTTCGGTATTGTTAATATTGGTAGGTCTTCCATACAAACCGTGGTTAGCTGGGAAAGGGGGTTTGAAGCGAGGCCAGCCCTTTTTTCCTTCCAATGAATTCAGTAGCGCGGTCTCTTCTCCGCAGATATAAGCACCTGCCCCAATGCAGTTATGCATTTGAAAGTTAACGCCTGAACCTAAAATATTGTCGCCAAGCAATCCTGCGGCACGGGCTTCTTCCAGCGCTTTTTCAATTGCGTAGAAAGGTTCCCAATATTCGCCCCTTATATAGTTATAGCCCACCGTGGCATTCATTACATAGCCAGCGATGGCAATTCCCTCGATGACCTGATGAGGGTTGTATCTTAAAATATCTCGGTCTTTACAGGTTCCTGGCTCACTCTCGTCCGAGTTGCAAACCACATATTTTTGGCCAGGTGCATTGCGAGGCACAAAGCTCCACTTTAGTCCGGTTGGAAAGCCCGCACCGCCGCGGCCACGAAGTCCTGAAAGCTTTAATTCTTCGATAATTTTTTCAGCTGGAATTTTTTCCGCCAAGATTTTACGCCAAGTGGAATAACCGCCCACGCTCTCATAGGTCGCTAAGGAGGCGGGGTTTTCTTTTCCAAGCGTTCTGTAACAAACTTCGTTTTGTCTTATCGTGTTCATTATTTTGCTTCATCCAAAATCTTGTCGACTTTTTCGGGGGTCAGATTTTCATGATAGTCTTTGTTTAGCTGCAACATAGGCGCGTTAATACAAGCTCCAAGACATTCAAATTCTTTCAAGGTGAACTTGCCGTCTGGAGTAGTTTGGCCTTTTTTGATACAGAGCTTTTTCTCAATATGCTCCATGATATCTTCTGCGCCACGAAGCATACAGGCAATATTGGTGCAAACATAAATTTTATTGCGTCCGCAAGGTTTTGCGTCATACATCGAGTAAAAACTTACCACTTCATACACCGCAATACTTGGCATATCAAGATAGACTGCCACCGCTTCAATGAGCTCAGGGCTTAAGTAACCTTGGTTTTCATCCTGCACTATATGCAAAGCAGCCAATACAGCAGACTGCTTTTGATTGGCTGGGAATTTTTTGACCCAGTGATCAATCTGCTTCATAGCGCTTTCTGATAGCTGCGCGGGTTTAATGGGATGTTCTGACACTTTTTAATCCTCGATCTATTGGCCTGATTAAACCAATTAGCATTCCTATTTTTAATTACTCAAATAACACATCATTCATTCCCTCTTACTTCTCCTCGCCCCTTGTGGGAGAGGACCAAGGAGAGGGTTGATGAACTATCTATCAATATCTCCAAAAACAATATCCAACGTGGCGATAATCGCCGGTACATCCGCCAACATATGGCCTTTTATAAACTCATTCATGGCACTTAAATGGGCAAAATCGGGCGCTCTAATTTTCACTCGATAAGGTTTATTGGCTCCGTCAGAAATCAAAAATACGCCAAACTCGCCCTTCGGATGCTCTATGCCCACATAGGTCTCACCTGCAGGAACACAGTAACCTTCGGTAAACAGTTTGAAGTGGTGAATTAATGATTCCATATCGTGTTTCATGGTCTCGCGAGCCGGAGGCGTAATCTTATAATCATCTAAAGCCACAGGACCTGGATTATTGCGAAGCCATTCCACACATTGGCGAACTATACGGTTAGATTGGCGCATTTCCTCCACTCTTACCAAATAGCGGTCGTAGCAATCCCCTTCTTTACCGATGGGAATATCAAAATCCATACGGTCATAAATTTCATAAGGCTGTTTCTTCCTAAGGTCCCAAGCCACTCCCGAACCCCTTAAAATAGGGCCGGTACAGCCTAGCTGTAAAGCACGCTCTGGCGAAAGAACACCAATGCCGACCGTTCTTTGTTTCCAAATCCGGTTATCGGTCAGAAGTGTTTCATATTCATCCACACATTTTGGAAAACGCTCGGTGAAGTCCCAAATAAAGTCTAATAAGGAACCTTGGCGATTGGCATTTAACTTATCGCATTCTTTTTGATTGCGAAATACGGAAGGCTGATATTGAGGCATAAATTTAGGCAAATCACGATACACTCCGCCCGGCCGATAATAAGCCGCATGCATACGTGCTCCTGAAACTGCTTCGTAACAATCCATTAAATCTTCACGTTCACGAAACGCATATAAAAACACAGTCATCGCGCCCAAATCCAAAGCATTGGAGCCTATCCACATCAGATGGTTCAAAATCCGGGTGATTTCATCGAACATCACTCGGATATATTGAGCACGAATTGGGGCTTGAACGTTTAATAATTTTTCAATAGCTAAAACATAGGCATGCTCGTTACACATCATCGAGACGTAATCGAGCCTGTCCATGTAAGGAATGCTTTGGTTAAAAGGTTTAGACTCAGCCAGTTTTTCAGTGCCGCGGTGCAAAAGGCCGATATGAGGATCAGCATGTACAACGGTTTCACCATCCAGCTCCAATACTAAACGCAATACACCATGCGCGGCGGGATGCTGCGGACCAAAGTTAACTGTATAGTTGCGAAATTCTCCGCTCATAAATCAATTCCTTGGTCTTTGTAGCGGTTATCGTGACGGATAACCCTGGCAACTAGCGTGCGCATTTGTAAATCCACGGGCTCATAAACCACCCGTTTAGATTCAGCATCATAGCGAACTTCAACGTTACCAATTAATGGGAAATCTTTTCTAAAGGGATGACCGATAAAGCCATAGTCTGTCAAAATTCTGCGTAAGTCAGGATGGCCATCAAATATAATGCCGAACAGATCAAAGGCTTCTCTTTCAAACCAGTTCACACCTGCCCAAATATCGATAACTGAGTCGATTCTTGGCATTTCGCCAAATACATAGGCTTTCACTCGAAGGCGGCAATTATGTTGCAAAGAAAGCAGATGATAAGCAACCCCATAGCGATGTTGCTCAGGAATTTCGGCTCTTCTGACATGAGTTTCAGCCGCTCTTGAAAATCCGGCGTCGGTGGTTTCTGAGGTAGGCCACTCATCAAAACCATAAGTGGAATAATCCACTCCGCATAAATCAATTAACTGCTCAAAATGAAATTGATCTCGCAAAATCTGGCAGACGGCCTTAATTTCTTGAGCTTTGACTACGAGGCTTAATTCGCCGTGCTCTAATTCAGTTTTAAGCAGTCGATCGCCAAGACTTTCATTAAGCTGTTCCTGTAATTGAGTGAGTTGCATTAGCTTTGCTCCTCTAAATTACGACTAGCGCTGCGCTTAATTTTATTTTGAAGCTGAATAATTCCATACAATAAAGCCTGAGCAGTGGGGGGGCAACCCGGCACATAAATATCGACAGGAACAATTCGGTCACAGCCGCGAACTACTGAATAGGAATAATGGTAATATCCGCCGCCGTTGGCACAGGATCCCATGGAAATAACCCACTTAGGATCAGGCATTTGATCATAAACTTTGCGAAAAGCCGGGGCCATTTTATTGACTAAAGTTCCTGCCACTATAATCACGTCAGACTGTCTTGGGCTAGGACGGAACACCACACCGAATCGGTCTAAGTCATATCGAGATGCACCTGTGTGCATCATTTCTACCGCGCAGCAGGCCAGACCAAAAGTCATAGGCCATAAAGAACCACTTCGCGCCCAGTTGATTAAACTTTCGGTGCTAGTCGTCAAAAAACCTTGTTTGCCGAACAGGCCGTCTGTTACTCCCATTCTAATGCACCCTTTTTCCATTCATAAATGAAGCCCACTACCAGTAAAAACAGAAATAATCCCATGGCACTAAAGCCCAACCAGCCAATTTTGGTCATCACAACTGACCAGGGAAATAAAAAGGCTATCTCAAGATCGAACACGATAAATAGAATGGCCACGAGATAATAACGAACGTCAAAACGCATACGGGCATCTTCAAACTCACCGAATCCGCACTCATAAGGGGACAATTTCTCAGGACTGGGGCGATTAACCTTGGTGAATTTGGCAACGATTTTGCTGGCGATAATGGCCACGGCGCCGAACATCAGCCCGATGATAATAAAAATTAATATGGGTAGATAATTTGTTAGCATGACTTTACCTAAGCGTTCTTTTTTAAGCTTCTATTATAGCGAAAAGCCTTATTGCAGCAAGCTCATACAAAATTGGTGCCGAAGGAGAGACTCGAACTCTCACGGGTTGCCCCACCGCCCCCTCAAGACGGCGTGTCTACCAATTCCACCACTTCGGCTAAAACGGCATGTAATGTAATGTCTTTTACTGCCCTTGTCCAGAGTTTGAAGGGCCATTATTTACAGGAGGGATAAAATTATTGTTTTGTTGAACAGGCGGCGCTGACAACTGGTTTTCCTGGGAAGCGCTTCTTGCAGACAGATAACCTAAAGTCAAACTTGTGATAAAAAACGCAGCCATTAGTCCACCGGTCAACTTCATTAAAAATGAAGCAGGCCCACGGCTTCCAAACAAAGTCCCTGAACCGCCGCTACCAAAAGCCGCACCCATATCGGCACCTTTACCTTGCTGCAATAAAATTAAAGCAATCAGGCCTACAGCAACGACTACATGAAACAATAAAATGATAAACTGCATAACAACACTCCAAATTATGGCGCTAACGCTATCTTTATAAATTCCTCTGCCTGTAAAGAAGCCCCGCCTACCAGTGCTCCGTCTACGTCGGGCAAATTTAACAACTCTTTGGCATTAGCCGATTTTACGCTGCCACCATATAGTATTTTGAGCTTTTTGGCAACGTTTTCGTGTACTTTGGCGATTTCCTGCCTTAAAAAAGCATGGACTTCTTGCACCTGCTCAGGAGTTGCAGCAAGGTCGGTACCGATTGCCCAAACTGGCTCATAAGCAATAACAGAATGGGATAAATCTTGTTCAGAAACAGTCTTCAATACGACGGCAAGTTGGCGGGATACTACAGATTCAGTTTGGCCCTGCTCTCTTTGTTCTTTGGTTTCTCCAATGCAAAGCACGGGAATTAAGCCAGCTTTTCTTGCCTGAGCGAATTTGTGTGCGATAAGTTCATCTGATTCAGCATGATATTGGCGTCGCTCGGAGTGGCCGATAATAACATAAGAGCAGCCTATCTCAGCCAGCATAGTAGCCGAAACTTCTCCGGTATAAGCTCCATTATCATGACTGCTGACATCCTGAGCCCCAACTCTAACAGAAGTATTTTTTAGGCAATCTTTTAAAGAGGCGATATAAGGAAAAGGCGGGCAAATTGCCATTTCAGCCTTTATATCTTGCGTTTTTTCCACTAGGGTAGGGATAAACTCCTTCTCCAAGGCATAGGAACCGTTCATTTTCCAGTTTCCCATAATTAACTTGTTTCGCATTCTGGCTCCGTTACAAAAATATTTTTTTAGCCTGATAGATAATTGAACAAAATCTTATTATACTTGCTTAGGATAAACCTAAAGTCAAACGAATGACTCGGGTAAAATGAAATTGATGGAGAATTACCATGAAGATGAAGAAACAGCTACTCGTCGCCGCTGCCACTGCCGCTTTATCTACCAGTGTTTACGCTGCTACACCGCCTTGCCGTAGCAACCCTTGTGCAGCATCTTCGGCATATTCCAGCCAAACCGCTAGCAACCCATGTGCTGCAGCCAACCCTTGCGCAGCAAGCAATCCGTGCGCCGCTTCCTGCAACCCATGTGCAGTAGTTTGCAATCCTTGCAACCCTTGCATGCCAACTTACAATCCTTGCAATCCATGCGCAAGCTTGAACCCTTGCTCACCTGTTAACAGCTGCACCCCTTGCGGAGCAAGCAGCTAATTAGATGAGTTCCAAGCATCTAGAACCTTTAGAGCAAATCCAGGAATGTTATCGGGTCTTACGTAAGGCCCATTCCAATATAGTCTGGGAAATCTTACGCCAGTCCGAACCCTTCCTCGAATGGAGCCACTACCCTAAAGGCGATGTTTACGATGCCGAAACCGCTTCTCAGTATTTCTATCATGCCCATGCCGCCGCGACTTCTACACGCAATAAAGAACATGGCCATTTTCATTTATTCTTAAGAAAAAAAGGCATTCCCAAAACCTGCAAGCCAGCCAAAATTGATAAGTCCAAACGCCCCAAAGGCAGCATCGAAGAAGAGCTCTGTCATTTAATCTGCATAGCCATGAACAAACAGGGCTACCCTATCGCTTTATTCACGACTAACCGATGGGTCACTGGGGAAACTTGGTACAAGGCCTCAGACGTCATTAAAATGCTGGACTATTTCGCCATGGACCATGCCTATCCATCCTGGCCTTTGAATATCTGGCTGACCCAGATGGTCAAACACTTTAAGCCTCAAATTATCGAGCTGATTAAACAAAGAGACCAAACCATTAAAGCCTGGCAGAAGAAGCACCCGGACCGCGATGTCTATGAAGACCGCGAACTTGAGGTGACTTCTTATTTGCCGATTTCGACTGAAGCTTAAGGTGACGGTGCCGCTTGGCCTGCCGCAGCTCCCCCGCTGCCCCCTCTAACCGGGGCAAAAACTGCTTGGGCAGCAACAGATTGGCCGGCTGCCGCACCTCCGCTTCCGCCTGTGCTGAGCTCAGATGAATCTTGAGCCAACTTAGGGTCGATTTTAAAATCAGTGCTCTCACCCGCTTCAATAAGCCCTATAAATCCTGGGTCTTGTTTTCCTCTCGGATATAAGGAGCCATATTCATCGAACATTCTATCAGCTACTTTGTTTTTGATTTTATCCCAGATATTGGGAATGATTTCCGATTGGTTCTCAATCAACTCCTCAGGGTGCTCGTTAAGGTATAAATTCGCTTCTTCATTGACTACAATGGGGAGCTTTAAGCTTGCGGTTTCCATCGTCACAAACTCAATGACTACCATGGTGTGGATTCCTACTAACTTCTCCACGAGCTTATTGAAAGTTCCACCCGTACAAATAGGCTTATCTTCACCACCTATGTCTTTACCTTTTTCATCCAAATTATAACCACGCTGAACTTCATAGAGACCTTCTAATAAAGAGCTTTTAGCTTCTTCAAGTTCGCATAATCTATTTTCTTCGTCATGCATCGCTTTCCATATCAGCGCAAGCAACACTTCGAAATTGGTATATGAGATGGGCTCCCTATATTCCCTAGCAGTTAATAAAATCCTAGCGAATGCAGCTTTAGCTGCTCGATTTTTTTCATTATCGCCAGGTAAAGAGCGCATCCAGGATTTTAGTTCTTCAAGCGAGTTATAAGCGTTTTCAGGCGAGAGCATATAGTATTCTCGTAAGCTTCTAACTGACCGCCCTATCGAGCGATGAACACTGCTGGTATGGGTGCTCTGAGCATTATTGAATAGAGGAGCTGGAACAGCACCCACACCAGCATCAGCCGGCCTATTGAACTGTAGCAGTAAGAGATTAACATAGCCCAAGACATTGGCTCTAGCAATATTGCTGTTGGCAGCATTCTCACATAATCCAAATATATGATCTAAATGCACCTGGTTTAATAAACCAGGAGGCATATTGATTAAAGTCCTATTCATTCTTTCGGCATACAAGCATAGCCTATCAAAGTTAGCCTGATTTAGCAGGCCTGCGGCATTAACTAAAGAAATCGCTGGTAGATAAGCAATAACAGCAAGCAACTTATTGTAGTTTTCTTGGTTGAGCAAACCCAGGCCATTCAAAATACCTACGTTGGTATCTAGGGAGCTCAAATGTTTAGCATAACTTAAAAGACCCATTAGATTGCTTTGATTTAAAATATGAACACGGTCCATGTGGACTAACAGCCGATCTAAGCTACTCAATGTTCGATGGTAGAAAGCATCATGAGTAGAAAGCAGGTCATACCATTTCCAGATAATTTCGAAGCTTGAATGATTCAAAACCCCACTGGCAACCAGAGCATTAAAAGAGGTGGCCAGGTTGAGACATAAATCCCTTAATCTAGCTAAGTTATCATTATGCTGCTTAGTATTGATTAAATTTTGACTGAGCAATTTCAACAAAAATACAGCAAAATTGCGACTAGCGATAGAGTAGCTATCAATAGAACTAGCAAGCGGAGCTTCTGCATTTAATCTGCCAGCTTTGTCCAATGCAATAAAACCTTCTAAGAGTTGATTAGAGAAACCGGAATAAGCTGCCAGAATTGAGCAAAGAGCCGGGGTTAACAATGACTTTTTGTATAAATATAAATTTCTCAGAGTTAGGGAAAATTTGTTCTGATGTTTGGCAATGGCAATCCATTCTAAATTTTGCAAATTTAATAAACCTAATGGACTTAATTTTTGCAATTCAACGGGATCAATAAAGAGTTTTGAGATCAACTCAATAGGATATTTTTTAAAAGCACCTGAACTACGAATAACTAACGCACAATCGGCGAAGTCTATGGCCTTTTTTGGATGCTGGCATAATAACTCCACTAGCTCAGGATCAGTGACATTTGCATTCTTTAGCGTCGTTAAGCCATTGACCAGAACTATGCCATATTGTGAATTCTTGACGATATGGGAAAAATTCTGCTCATTTAACAGGCCATTTTCATTCATATAGATTAGTGCTGCTGCTAAGCTTCTTGCATTTTGCTTATTATTCAGCAGTTCACTCATATTCTTTTGGGTTGCTAGGCCCGCTTTATGCAAAGCTGCTAATCCGTCAGCAAGCTTCCAGGCATTCTGTCTATTAGCCTTAGCAGCCAATAATTTAGAATACTCAGCGCTTAAAAGATTCGCTTCGCTTAAAGCAGTTAAACCATGAGCCAAAGCTAAAGCCGTTTTCTTATCCTCTTTTAATAAAGATAAGTTTTCATCATTTAGGCAATGTGCTTTTTCTAAAACGACAATAGCAGAGCAAAATATTTTTTCTGCGCTCCATGGCCCTTCCTCATCACGCTCTTCTACAGTATTTATACCTGCTGCTCTTAAATGAGGAGGGACATAGCGTTTGGCAGCTTGTATAGCCTTAAGGTTATTGCTATTGAGCAGCCCAGTGCCATGCAAACAGCTTATAGCTTTTGCTGCATCATGTGCATATTTATCAGAAGCGGTGAGAACTTTAGTATATTCAGGATTAAGTAGATTAGCTTTTGCCAAAACGACTAAGCCGAGTGCTAACTCATCAGCATACCGTGGGCTGCTTGCTAGTATTGCCCGGGTTTCGTCTGTCAGGATCCCGGCTTCTTTTAATAGGTTATAATAATCGTCCAAGTCTAGATCTGCTGCATGCATTCCTCATTCCTTCTTTGAATTAGATAAAGTCAGAATAGGAACATGCCATAAATTTCACGCCTGCGTCAATTGGCTCAGCGCAGAATTAAGGCTTTATACTTTTTCAGCTAAAGATTGCGAACTTAGGCTTTTAGTTTAGGGCTAATCGGTTCATCAAAAGCCAGCCCAGTGTGATTGCCCCCTAAGCTAAAATGCCAAAATTCAATGTCAGAAGAAATAAAGCCAAATTGCTCCATTGCTTCTCGTAAAATTTGCCGGTTCAAAAGGGCTTTTTCGCCAATCTGATCAGCCCCTGCATCAAAATGAGACAGCTCTCCAAAGAAATCAAAACAAGCCCCCATATCACAAGCTGATCGAGATTCTAAATCCCACAAAAACACATCGACTGTGTCCCCGGTAGAATGTCGAGTGTTAAGACCTATATAACCCAAGTCAAACAGTTTGCTTTTATCAATATGAGGGTAATAAGACTTTTTACGTGAAAATTCATCTTCTGCTTGCTGGCTCCATTGATACATATCAAGAGCTGCTCTTTTAGGCCGATAGGCATCGTAAATAACTAGGCCTAGCTTATCTTGTTTTAGTAAGTAATTTTGGACTTGGCATAAACTTTCTGCCACATCAGAAAGCAGTAAGCAGACCTCTTTTGCCTGAGGATCATAGCCATCAATGACCCTGCCCATAAAATTATCTGAGCTGGCGTACTTTAAGTCGCCTACTATCGGCTTATGGCACCTCTTTTCGCTAAGGGCTATGGCATCACATAAAGGAAACATTTGAGCCTCCTATTACAGCTTGTTTTTTTGTTTTGGAAGCAGGTTTAAAATCAGGATCATAACACAAGCTGTCATGATTAAAAATGCAGCAGGGAAGGCCACAGCTTTAACATGATTTTGCCCCCACTCCATAAGCATAGGCGATAAACCACCCATCATGGCTAAACCAAGGCTATAACTTAAAGAAACTCCGGTATAACGGACCGCAGCAGGGAAGCTTTCTACTAAAAAAGCAGCGATTGGACCATCAATGGCTGCCACCGCGATAGCTAATAAACTCACAGCGATATAACAATTTCCTATAAGCTTTGTTTCTAACAATTTAAATGCTGGAACAGCCAAAACTATCATTAAAATAGCGGCGATTTGCATGGCCTTTTTTCTTCCTAAAAAATCAGAGCAATAGCCCAGTAAAATAGCGCAACTAGCTTCGAGCAATGCAGTATAAGTGGATAAGCCAAGAGCTGTATCTCGGCCAATATTAAGGTGAAGTTGCAAGTAGCTCGGCAAATATACTTCCACTCCAATAATGGCGGTCCCCACATAAGAACAAATAAATGTCGTCATCAACAAAAGGGGCAAACAAGATTTAAGTAAAACTTTAACTGGTTGCTTTAATATTGATTGTTTTGCTTTAAGTTCTATAAATATAGGGGTTTCTGTTAGGTTTCTTCTTAAATACACCCCTAAACTTGCAGCCAATAGACCGGCTATCAAAAAAGGCATTCTCCAGGCTAGGCCTGCTGAAAAAAAGTGTGAAGCCCCTGCAGAGTTGAAAAGCATGACCAATAATGAAGCCGCAAATACCCCATAACCCGATGCACTGGTAATAATTCCTGAGTAAAGACCTTTAAACTTCGTTTCAAATTCTAATACATAAACGCTGGCCCCAGTATATTCAGTACTGACAGACAGGCCCTGGAATATTCTGCATAGCAATAATAAAATTGCGGCCCAGTTTCCTATAGACTGATAAGTTGGAAGCAGGCCTAATGCCAGGGTAGCAACCGACATCATTATTATCGTTAAACTCAGTACTGATCTTCGCCCTATTTTATCAGCGAAATGTCCAAATATCGCTGCACCAAAAGGTCGCACCAAAAAGCTGACTGAAAATATCCCCCAAGTGAGAATGAAAGCAAGAGCAGGGTTTTCCTTGGGAAAAAACAAATGAGCGATAAATGGGGCCGAAAAACCGTACAGCGTATAATCAAAATATTCTAGAAACACGCCAATCAAACACCCCAAAAGAAGCTTGTTTGAAATGGGGTATTTTGATGTCGAGGCAATTGCCATTTAAGCAGCTAGAATCTTAACTTTTTCAGCTAAATACTCTGTGTATTCCTGGACTTTATCATGGTCCTGGCCTTCTACCATCACTCGGATTAATGGCTCGGTGCCCGAAGCTCTAATTAAGACTCGTCCGGTATCCTGTAATTTAGCTTCAACTACTTTAATTTCGCTATTAAGCTTATCCCAATCCGACTGAGCTAAAGCTTTTTTGAGCGGAACATTGATGACTATCTGCGGAAACTTTTCCATTCCCGCTAAAAGATCGCGAAGGGATTTTCCTGAGTTTTGCATAATGGCCAAAACCTGAAGGCCTGCAACGATTCCATCTCCCGTGGTAGTGGAGCTTAACCAAATAATATGCCCGGAAGATTCTCCGCCCAGCTGCCAGGATTTTTCTTGAAGCATTTCCATGACATAGCGGTCGCCCACTTTCGATCGAGCAAACTGGATGCCTTCTTTTTTCAAAGCGATTTCCAGACCATAGTTGCTCATCTGGGTCCCTACAACGCCGCCGCCGTCTAACTTGCCGCGTCTTAAGCTGTCTTTAGCAATCACATAGAGAATTTCATCTCCATCGACTACATTGCCCAAGTGGTCTACCATAATCACTCTGTCACCATCTCCGTCAAAGGCGATACCGACATTGGCATTATGCTCTAAGACTTTTTCCTGAAGAATCTGTGGTGCGGTTGAGCCTGCGTTATCATTAATGTTAAATCCATTGGGGGCTGCCCCTAAAACAATCACCTCAGCACCCAGTTCCTGCAAAACTTTAGGCGCAATGTGATAGGTTGCTCCGTTTGCACAGTCCACTACGATTTTCAAATTTTTGAAATTCTGGAAATGTGGCAAGGAAGCCTTACAAAATTCAATATAACGGCCTTCTGCATCATCGATACGGCTCACTTTCCCGATATGTTCCGGCTCGACTGTTACCAGCTCTCTATCCAAATACTGTTCGATTTCATTTTCCATTTCATCGGACAGTTTAGCGCCAGCGTCACTAAAAAACTTAATCCCATTGTCATAGTGAGGATTATGAGAAGCACTGATCACAATCCCAACCTGAGCATGGAATGTGCGAGTTAAATAGGCCACAGCAGGAGTTGGCATAGGGCCCAATAAATAAACGTCGACTCCGGCTGCAGAAAGACCGGCTTCTAAAGCGGATTCAAACATATAGCCCGAACGGCGGGTATCTTTTCCGATTAAAACCCTGGCTCCCGGTTTTTTTGCTAAAACCTTACCCACTGCCCAGCCCAATTTTACTGCAAAATCAGGTGTAATAGGCCACTTCCCTACTCTACCGCGAATGCCGTCTGTTCCAAAAAATTTTCTTACCATTGCCATATTCTTACACCGTTTGTACCGCCATCAGCATTCTTATTGCCTCGGCCGTTTCTTTGACATCATGAACTCGCAAAATCTGTGCGCCCTTTATGGCAGCAAGTATAGCTAAACAAAGGCTTCCTGCCAAACGCTCTTCCACTTTTACATTTAATATTTCGCCAATCAAGGTCTTACGCGATAGGCCTACCATGACTGGACAGCCTATTTCAATTACTTGCTCAAGGTTTTTCAAAATGAATAAATTTTCCGTAGTGCTTTTACCGTAATTGCCATGCCCAAAGCCAGGGTCGATAATGATATGGTCTGGCTTAATACCGGCATCCAGCGCGGCTTTAATTCTTTGTTCTAAGTAGCTTTTAACTTCCTGCAAAGTCAGCGCACAATCCTCATAAGGCTTTCTGTTTAAACCAAACATATGCATTAAACAAACCGGGACATTAAGCTTGGCAGCCATTTCTAAAGCGCCTGGAAAAGTTAAAGAACGCTGATCGTTAATCATATCAGCTCCGGTCTTAACAGCGGCTTCCATCACCTCGGGCTTACTGGTATCGACCGATATTTGAATGGGGACATGGGCTTTGATAAGCTCAACCACTTTTACAACCCGATCCAGCTCTTCTTGAACACTGACCTGCGAGACACTGACATCCAATTTAGGGTTAGTTGCCTCTCCCCCGATATCAATAATATCCGCGCCTTCTTTATGCATTAATTCGGCCAGCTTCAAAGCTTGATCGGCATTTTGGCAGCGGCTTCCTGCATAAAAAGAATCGGGCGTAATATTAATTACGCCCATAATCAGAGGCCTGCCCCTCTTCAACAAACAGGGGAGGGAAGAGATTTTACTCATTCAGCAGGTTTAACATCTGGTTTAGGATTGATGCCAATAACAGGTAAATCGGCAGGTTTTGCAGCAGGTTTGCCACCCGACATATTATTGCTATCGTTGCTGCCTTGGCTCCAGGCTTCAGGCTCGCCTACAGGGCGGCGCAACATAAGATCATCAACCTGCTTGGCATCCAAGGTTTCATATTTCATCAAGGCATCGGCCATAGCATGCAGAATATCAACGTTATCCTGAAGCAATTTCTGAGCGCGGCTATAGTTTCGATCAATGACTGCTCTCACTTCCTGATCGATAATCGCCGCAGTGTTATCGGAAAACTCTTTAGCGGGCATGCCCATAGAATGGCCTAAGAAAGGTTGGTCATTGTCTTCGCCATAAGTTAATGGCCCTAATTTTTCAGACAACCCCCACTTGGTGACCATTTTCTTAGCTATATCGGTAGCGCGCTGAATGTCGTTAGAAGCCCCCGTTGTGACAAAATCTTTACCGAAAATTAACTCTTCGGCCAATCTTCCGCCAAACAAGCTAGACAGCTGGCTTTCCAAACGGCGCTTGCTATAACTTACCCGGTCAGATTCCGGCAAATACATGGTCACGCCCAAAGCACGGCCTCTTGGAATGATACTCACTTTATAAACTGGATCGTGGTCTGGCACCAAACGGCCAATAATCGCGTGGCCCGCCTCATGATAAGCAGTGAGCTTTTTCTCTTCGTCGCTCATCGCCATAGAGCGTCGCTCAGCTCCCATTAGAATCTTATCTTTGGCTTTTTCAAACTCATTCATGCTGACTTTTTTCTTGCCTAAACGAGCAGTAAATAAAGCCGCCTCATTGACCAGGTTAGCCAATTCCGCTCCTGAGAAACCCGGCGTACCTCTTGCCAACCACTCCGGTTTAACGTCGTCAGCCAATGAAACTTTGCGCATATGAACTTTTAAAATTTGCTCACGGCCTTTTACATCCGGCAGACCCACTACCACCTGGCGGTCAAAACGGCCCGGTCTTAATAAAGCAGGGTCCAATACGTCAGGACGGTTGGTTGCCGCAATAACAATCACCCCTTCGTTGTCAGCAAAGCCATCCATTTCAACGAGCAATTGGTTTAGAGTCTGTTCACGTTCATCATGACCGCCGCCCATACCTGCGCCACGATGACGACCTACTGCATCGATCTCATCGATAAAAATAATGCAAGGGGCGCGTTTTTTGGCCTGATCAAACATATCACGAACTCGGGAAGCACCTACCCCGACAAACATTTCCACAAAGTCTGAACCTGAGATGGAGAAAAACGGCACTTTGGCTTCACCGGCAATGGCTCTTGCCAATAAGGTTTTCCCGGTACCTGGTGGACCGACCATTAAAATACCTTTAGGAATTTTGCCGCCAATGCTTGAATATTTAGTGGGGTCTTTTAAGAAATCGACTATTTCCCCTACTTCTTCTTTGGCTTCCTCTACTCCAGCCACATCAGCAAGAGTCACTTTGACCTGGTCTTCACCCAGCAATCTGGCTTTACTTTTACCAAATGAAAAGGCGCCGCCTTTGCCTCCGCTCATTTGCCGCATAAAGAACAACCAAACCGCGGCAATTAATAAAATCGGGAACCAGCTGATGAAAATAGTGGTCAGTAAGCTTCTTTGTTCAGGAGGAGTAGCCACCACATCAACATTGTGCTGGATTAACTGATCGGTTAAGAAGGGGTCGACCCAAGGCAAATAGGTTACAAAATTCGAGCCATCTGTTGTGGTGCCTTTAATATCTCGGCCTGAAATCTCAACATTTTTAATTTGGTTGGCATTAATGCTTTGAACAAAAGTGGAATAGTCCATCTTCTTAGGCGCATCTGCACTCTTGGGTCCGATATTATCAAATACAGCCACCACAATTAAGATGATGACAGCCCACAGTAATATATTCTTTACGATATCATTCATTAGTTAGTACCTTGGCCATATTGGCTTATACCCATTGATTTTTTATTAATTATACTCGATATCCCATCGCCAGCAAATAAAGCTCACGAGATCTGTCCCGAGAAGCATCGGGTTTTCTAATGACGACTTTGCTGTATTGTTTTCGCAAATCCTTCACCAATTGATCAAATCCTTCTCCGGAAAACACTTTCATTAGCAAACTGCCATCCGGCTTTAAATTTTGTTTAGCAAAATCCACAGCAAGATCAATTAAGTACATGGCTTGCGGTTGATCAACTTCCCTGTTACCGCTCATATTTGGGGCCATATCTGATAATATCACATCCACTTTTTCTTGCTGTAGCAAATCCGTCAATTGTTGATAAATGGCCTCATCCTTAAAGTCGCCTTGTAGAAAAGTGGCGTTAGGCATAGGCTCAATCGGCAGTAAATCTAGCCCGATCAGCAGACCTTTTTTGCCAATATATTCCTTGGCAACCTGGGCCCAGCTTCCGGGAGCCGCTCCTAAATCCACAACTTTCATCCCTGGTTTTAAGATGCGGTCTTTTTTTTGAATTTCAAGTAGCTTATAAGCTGCTCGAGAACGATATCCATCCGCCCATGACTGTTTCACATAGGGGTCGGAGAAATGTTCTTTCAGCCATTGATGGCTGCTTTTGGAACGTGGAGGCATAATATTCAACAAAATAGGTAAGTTGGAGATATTTTAAAGCATATTGACGCAGGGAGCGAGTGCTCCCTGCAATTTTATAAAAACCGACCGATTTCCTCAACGATATCTCGGCTCAAAGCTGCAGAAGCTTCTCCACCAAGCCTTGAGTGTGTTGCCATGGATAGCGCAAGCCTTTGTTGATACCTTTCGCCATGGGATTTGACTTGCTTGGGAGTTAATCCTTCAACAGAACTAATAGACAATCCATACTTTAAAACTCCACGAACTTGGTATAGCCTAAGATGTGAAATGTCTCTAAAAGCCATGCCTCTTTCAACCGCTTCAACAAAGGGCATAAAAACTCCCGCACTATATCTCCAATGCGCTTCGGAATGAACCAGGTCATCACTTATCATGCTACAACCTTGTCTCGCTAAATCTCTTTCAAATTCTCTAGTTAAACCCGCACGTGCCGCTCTTTTTGCGACTGCATTGGCTGAGCGAATTAACATGCCTTCAGGATGCGTCTCTGAGATCCTTATTTTGCATAGCTTTAACTCTTCTCTAGTCCAGCCTTTTAAAATTCCCAGATCAATGAATTTGGCATCTAATTTCGCATATTCGCTATAAGCTATGCCTTTTTCAGCCGCTCTGGCATGGGCCTCTCCAAACCAAGGCTGGTTGACTTGTTCCAAATTTAAACCCGTTGCCATACCACGAGCTTGTGCTTCTGTAAGCCTGGTACTTAGATGTTGGGGTAAAAATACCGCTGCCGCCGCATGGTTAGTGCACATAGTGGGTCCTCTTATCCAGATCAGTCATAAGGAATGTTATCACTGTAACCTTAAGGCATCCTTAAAGCATAAAATCAAAATATTTCAGCTTAAGCCCCAAGCATGCTAGTATATTTAACATTTATGGAAGCAATAGGTCTAAAGTGAAAAGAATTTTAATTGTAGCCCCGGCCTGGGTAGGCGATATGGTGATGACCCAGTCCCTGCTCATTAAGCTTAAGCAAATTCACCCCAATGTTCTCATTGATGTGCTGGCTCCAAGTTGGGTAATGGCTATTTTGGAAAGAATGCCGGAAGTGCATAAAACCATCGCCATGCCTATTACTCATGGTGAATTTAAATTAAAAGAACGCTACCGCTTAGGCAAGACATTACGTGCTGAGAAATATGATCAGGCCTTTGTATTACCCAATTCCTGGAAATCCGCTCTGATTCCCTTTTTTGCCAAAATCCCTAAACGTACAGGCTGGCTGGGTGAGATGCGTTATGGTCTATTAAATGACTGGCGAAAACTAAACGAGGCCCAATACCCTAAAATGGTGCAACGCTTTGTTGCTTTAGCCTATGATGGCGATGAAAGCTGGACAGCTAACGACTACCCGCTTCCCGCCTTAACCATTAAGCCCAGCCAAACTGAAATCAAAGTCAAACAATATCACCTAAAGCTGGACAAACCCATATTGTCGATTTGTCCGGGAGCTGCTTTTGGTCCTGCTAAACGTTGGCCTACCCGCTACTTTGCCGAAGTCGCTAAGAAAAAAATTCAGCAAGGCTGGCAGGTGTGGTTATTTGGCTCCAGTGCGGACAAAATATTTGCCGATGAAATTGATGGACTGACTCAGCACCAATGCCATAACTTAGCAGGAAAAACCACTTTGGCCGACATGGTGGATCTGCTTTCTTTATCTCAGGTGGTGCTTAGCAATGACAGCGGCCCCATGCATATTGCCGCCTCATTGCATAAGCCTTTAATCGCTTTATATGGCTCATCCAGCGCTGAATTTACCCCTCCTTTAAGCAACCAAGTTATCATTTTATCGGTACCGGATTTATCTTGCCGTCCTTGTTTTCAAAGAGAATGCCCATTGGGGCACATGAAGTGTTTAAATGAGCTTTCACCGGAAATGGCCTTAGCAGCCATCGATAAATTGATTACGCCGCCAGGAACGATTGCGTCATGAAAGTATTAGTCATCAAGACCTCCTCCATGGGCGATATTATTCATGCTTTACCCGCCCTAACCGATGCCATGAAACATATTCCCGACTTAAAAGTGGATTGGATAGTAGAAGAAGGTTTTTGTGAGATCCCTGCATGGCATCCCTCTGTTAATAAAGTGATTCCCATTGCATTCAGACGCTGGCGAAGGTCCCTTTGGAATGCTTTTAAAAGCGGGGAAATTAAAGCTTTTTTTAAAAGCTTACGCCAAGAAAAATATGACATGGTAATCGATGCCCAGGGCTTGATTAAAAGCGCCGTGATCACCCGCTTAGCGCGTGGTAAGCGATTTGGCCTTGGCAAGGGCTCAACCAAAGAGCCAGTAGCTTGGGCTTATCAACATCCTCAAACAGTGGCCCGCAATCAGCATGCAGTAAAAAGGCTTCGAGAGCTATTTGCCAAATGTTTCAATTATCCCGAACCTAATTCAGCTCCAGATTATGGTATCGCTGATTATTTTGGCAGTTCTGAAACAAAAGAGCCCATTATGTTTGTCCACGGCACAACCTGGCCTACCAAACATTGGCCGGAAAGCTATTGGATTGAGCTGGCTAAAATACTTAGCGCAGCCGGCTTAAAAGTTAACATTCCTAACGGCAATCAAAAGGAAAAAGCGCGCGCTGAAAAAATAGCTCAAGTATCGCCTTCTATTCAGGTATTGCCCAAAATGAACCTAACCGAACTTGCCAAGCTGATTGCAAAAACCAAGGCAGTTGTTGCTGTAGACACCGGCCTCAGTCACCTTGCCGCAGCTTTAAATATTCCCACCGTGACC
>JAQSYQ010000005.1 GCA_029256015.1 Gammaproteobacteria bacterium
TTTTGTACATCATCTAGCTCTTCTAACATATCGAGCATTTTTAATATCTTAGTCGCTCCTTCAAGATCTTGCAGAACTTCTGTAGAAGCAGTCATGGTGACTTCCGCATGATCAGGCTTTAAACCACGTGATACCAAGGCATCGTTTACTGCTCCAAAATTTTCGGGACTGGTAATAACATCCATGGAGCCATCGTCGTTAGTGCTAATGTCATCGGCCCCTGCTTCTAAAGCGGCTTCCATTAATTTATCTTCATCGACCCCACTGGCAAAACTCAAAATACCTTGTTTGGTAAACAAATAGGAAACGGACCCATCGGTTCCAAGATTTCCACCCGATTTACTAAAAGCATGTCTGACTTCACTTACAGTGCGAACCTTATTATCGGTAATGCACTCGACCATCACAGCAACGCCACCAGGGCCATAACCTTCGTAGCGAATTTCTTCAACTTGAACGCCTTCTTCTCCGCCCACTCCGCGCTTGATAGCTCGGTCTATGGTATCCCTGGTCATGTTTGCGTCTAGAGCATCATGAACCGCAGCACGCAAGCGTGGGTTATTGCCCGCTTCTGCACCGCCTGTTCTTGCTGCAATAGTGATTTCTCGGATTAATCGAGTAAAGATTTTGCCTTTTTTGGCATCTTGTGCGGCCTTTCGATGCTTGATGTTGGCCCACTTGCTGTGTCCCGCCATTTTTTACCCCTTATAACATTCACTTTTAAAATTATACTTTGTCATTCATCGAATTCGCGTGCTCATGGATTACTAATACACTGCGCCGCTCATTTCTTGAATTCCGCGTCTAATTTTAAAATTAAACGCTCTAAGGGGTAAAAAAACACCCCAATATATTTATTCATAGCTATATGTTGTTCGGTAACTCACATATAAATGTATGTTCTTTATTATAGCTGACTGGGGATTGTTCCAGTACTAATGCTCTGGGTGCTCCAATGTACATATGAGCAAGGCCAGGTTTAATATGCAGCCAATCTGCTTTTTTAAGCTCAATACAGCGATGCGCTTCGGGCTTGCCTGGCAGCCATACATAAAGCTTGGCTTCGCCCTCAATAATATAAATATATTCTTCTTTTTCCTGATGATAATGCCCGCCTCTTGGCTTGCCCGCTAAAAGCTCGAATACCATGACGGTGCGGCTGGCGTCTTCTATGTTTAAAAAAGCGGTTTCACCTTTATCGCCTTTTACAAAACCCAGCTGCCTTGGACTATCTAGCTGTGGCGGTATTTCCGCCAAATTCACTAGGCTAAAAAGCTGTTCAATTTCTGCCATCTTATTCCTTTAGAGGTTTTGCGACCCGAATATTTAAATCTTTTAATTGCTGCTCATTAACAGGTGATGGTGCTTGAGTCATTAAACAGCTTGCAGTTTGAGTTTTGGGAAAAGCAATCACATCTCGAATATTGTTAGTGCCGGTCATCAACATCACCAATCGGTCCAATCCAAATGCCAAACCACCGTGAGGCGGCGCGCCGTATTGCAAAGCATTTAGCAAGAAACCAAATCTGAGCTCGGCTTCTTCTTTATTAATTCCCAGAAGATTAAATACAGCTTGCTGCATTGCCTGATCATGAATCCTGATAGAACCGCCCCCCACTTCATATCCATTTAAGACGATATCATAGGCGTGCGCTGTCACGTTTTCAGGATCATTAAGCTCATTAGCATCTTTAATATTGGGGCTAGTAAATGGATGGTGTTTAGCTGCCCATCTTGCATTTAGGCCTTCTTCCGACCGTTCAAACATGGGGAAATCTGTAACCCATAATGGCGCCCATTCACAGGCATACAGGTTAAGGTCTAGGCCCAGTTTAGCTCTTAAAGCCCCCATAGAAGCATTAACGATATCTTGATGCCCTGCTCCAAAAAACACGATATCCCCTGTTTCTGCCTGAGCGGCTTCTAAGATTTTGAAAACCAAAGCCTCGTCCAGGAATTTTAAAATAGGAGATTGAAGCCCATTTAAGCCTTGGGATTTATCATTAACTTTAATATAGGCCAGGCCTTTAGCACCGTATTTCCCTACGAATACTCCGTAGTCATCCAACATTTTACGGCTTAGCTTTTCAGCGCCTTGAGGCAATCTTAAGGCAATGACTCGGCCGTATTTATCTTTAGCCGCTTCACTGAATACCTGAAAGCCTGAATCTTTAACCAAAGCAGCAATATCAGTGAACTTTAAGGGGATTCTTAAATCAGGCTTATCACTGCCATATAAGTACATAGCTTCTTGATAGGTCATGTGAGGGAAAGCCTGGAACTCAATCCCTAATACAGATTTAAATATATGCTTCATCAAGCCTTCTGTCATCGCCATCATCCAGGCTTTATCGATAAATGAAGCTTCAATATCGATTTGAGTGAATTCAGGCTGGCGGTCTGAGCGAAGGTCTTCATCTCTAAAGCATCTTACAATTTGATAATAACGATCAAAGCCTGAAACCATTAATAATTGTTTAAATACCTGAGGAGATTGAGGCAAAGCGTAGAATTGTCCTGGATGCAAACGGCTTGGAACCAAATAACTTCTAGCCCCTTCTGGTGTCACGTTAATCAACTCAGGAGTTTCAATGTCTAAAAATCCATTTTGTTCAAGATAATGCCGCACTTCGCGTTTTACTCTGTCTCTAAGAATTAAACGCTGCTGCATTTCAGGACGGCGCAAATCCAGGTAGCGAAACTTTAGTCGGACTTCTTCGCTAACCTTTTGATATTCATCCATTTGAAAGGGAATGGCTTCAGAACTATTAAGAATTTCAAGGTTATTTCCTACCACCTCGATTTTACCGGTTTTTAAATTAGGATTGGCCTGATTATCCGGGCGAAGCCGAACCAGACCTTTAGCATGAATAACAAATTCATTACGCAAGGTTTCAGCTTTGGCAAAAATCTCTTTCATTTCAGGCTCAAACACCACCTGCAATAGGCCTTCACGGTCTCTGACATCTAAGAAAACGACCCCGCCATGATCACGACGACGGTGCACCCAGCCGCAAATTTCAACAGATTGACCAATTAATTGCTCGGTAATTTCACCACAATAATGACTACGATTTTTCAAATCCATTCCCCAATATTTTACTTGCGCGCTAGTATACAATTTCCCAGAGCAAACTGTAAATTAGCGCGCGATCTTGTATAATATATGACTTTATGTCGTCAATTAAGGATTATTTGATGAAATCAAGCTTCAACCTCACCAGACTCGCCTATTTTATCGCGGCCCTTGGTGCCATTTTCTATTGCTATGAATATTTCTTAAGAATTATGCCAAGCGTGATGAAGCCTGAATTGATGAGCACTTTTAATATCAATGCAACTTTATTTGGCACGCTAAGCGCATTTTACTTCTACGCCTACACCCCAATGCAAACCGTTGTGGGCATAATGGTAGACCGATTTAAAATTAAGAATGTGCTGAGTTTCGCTGTTTTTTGCTGTGTGCTCGGCACTTTTTTAATGGCTAAAACAGACAGCTACAGCATTGCAGCCTGCGGTCGATTTTTACAAGGATTTGGCTCAGCCTTTGCCTTTGTCGGCGCTTTAAAACTTACTGCCCTTTGGCTGCCTGCTGATAGGTTTGCCTTCTATTCAGGATTTACCAATATGCTGGGCTTTTTGGGAGCGGCCTTTGGCGAAATATTTTTAACCACCGTGGTGAAAACAACCGGCTGGCGCAGCACCATGGATATTTTTGTCATTCTAGGCCTAGTTTTGATGGCGGTGATCTGGCTGTGTTTAAGCCTAGCTTCACCAAAACTTCACAGTGAGAACACCGAGCCTACGCTAAGTTTAAAAGATGCAGTAAAACAGCTTCTTAAAATTATCAAACAACCCTATATTTGGTTGGCAGGAATTCTAGCTTATTTAATTTATTTGCCAACTGATGTATTTGCAGGCCTCTGGGGCATTCCCTATTTACAAAGCTTACACAATTACACTGCTCAGCAAGCTGGAATAGCCAGCGCCATGATTTTCGTGGGCTGGGCCTTAGGGGCGCCCATTCAAGGCTGGCTCTCAGACCATTTTAGCAAAAGGCTTAGGGTAATTTGGGTAGGCGCTTTGCTTGCGACTATTCTCTCAGTCATTACTTTATATGTAAGCTCTATTCCCTATGTCTTACTCTGTATTCTGTTTGTAATATTTGGCGCTTGCTCAAGCGTTGAAATCTTAACTTTTGCGATGGCCAGAGACGTTGCTACTCGCCAGACAGCAGGAATGGCGATTGCCTTTGTTAATACTCTCTGCATGATGGGCGGGCTTATTTTTCAAAGAGAAGTAGGCAATTTGCTTGATAAAAGCTGGTCAGGGCAGATGCTAAATGGCATTCGCTATTATTCAGTGCACGACTACCAGCACGCATTATTAGTGATCCCAGTCAGCTTAGCTTTGGCTTTTATCATTGCGCTATTTTCTAGAGAAAAGACGATCCAATGAGCTGTGTAAGCTGCCTTGTTGCTGTTTGTCGTTAATCGTTAAAAGTTGATTCAAATTATGTTGCCAGTCGGCCACTTCAGGGCTGGCATCATAGATGGCAGCCTTAGGCAGATAATGCTGGGTCCTGTGATAAAAATCATAGAGGCTTATCTTGTGAAGGTTCGTGCTCATAATGAATTCATCTTTGATCGACATATGAATTAATTTTGCTTTAAGTAAATTATCCAATACACATTGTAACTCTTCCACTTTGCAAGAAGGCTCAGCATCCAGCAATTGCTCCATGGATAATGACTTGCCTTTCAAGTAAGCTTTGCGCAAATGCCCCACTATTCGAAAACTCAAAATAAATGGCGGAATAGGCTCTGCAAAATGCCTTAAGCCCTGCCCTAGTCTTAAGCCATTAACAATTAAGGCCCCGATTAAGAAAATCACCCAAGACATATAAACCCATAACAAAAATAAAGGAATGCTGGCTAAAGCGCCGTAAATTAGCTGATAAGTAGGGAAATGCATGACATAAAAGCTGAACCCTCTTTTAGCAAACTCAAACATAAGCGCTGCAAACAAAGCGCCTGCTAAAGCGTGCTTTAGTTTTACCTCGCAACGTGGAACCGTAAAGTATAAAAAGCCAATACCGATTACCGTACAAGCAAAAGGCAAGGGAGTCAGCCAAGGCACATGAGACAAATCGATTTTAAGCCAACGTGAAGAAGTAATATAAGAGCTGATCGCGATGCTCAATCCTAATAAAATTGGCCCTATAGTCAAGGTTGCCCAATACAACAGAACGGATGCGCTTAACTTTCTTGAACTGCGTAAGTGCCAAATATCGTTAATATTATTTTCAATTCCGATCATCATCATGATGGCGGTAACAAATAAAAAAGCAATGCCAATGACAGGCAGATGGAAAGCATGCTGGCGAAAACCAAATAAATAACGCTGCACTACTTTGCCGGTATGAGGAACAAAGTTATTAAAAATAAAAGCCTGCAACTGATGCGATACGTGATCAAAAAACGGCAACATACTAAAAGCGGCCAAAATGACCACCATTAATGGGACCAAAGCCAAAAGCGTGGTATAGGTCAAAGCCGATGCCCGCAGCAAACATCTGTTATCAAAAAATTCAACAATAACCCAATGCCAAAATCCAACAAGCCGTATAATATAGTTATGCGTATTTTTAACAAATTTCATTTAGCAACCTCAAGAGGAAAAAAATGAGCGATTATATTCTGATTTTATACTATAGCCGCGATGGTTCCACTAAAAAATTAGCACAAGAAATTGCCCGCGGGGTAGAAAAAGGCGGAATGGAAGCAAAATTAAGGACCGTTCCCAATATTAGCACCGTTACCGAAAAGCTTGAGCCTTCTGTTCCCAAAGAAGGCGATCTCTATGTTACTAAGGAAGATATTAAGAACTGTGCCGGTATCGCGGTGGGCAGCCCTACCCGCTTTGGCAATATGGCCGGGCCCATGAGACATTTTTGGGACAGCACCACAGACTTATGGTTTGCAGGGGCTTTAATCAATAAACCCGCCGGAGTGTTTACCTCAACTGGCTCTATGCATGGGGGCCAAGAAACCACTTTGCTTAGCATGATGTTTCCTTTAATTCATCATGGTGCCATTATAGTTGGCGTACCCTATAGTGAAGCTGCTTTATCCTCCACTTTAACGGGTGGAACGCCTTATGGCCCTTCTCATGTGGGCGGTGCTAAAAATGACAGGCCTATGTCTGATGATGAAAAGACTTTGGCCCATGCTTTGGGATTAAGGCTTGCGACTTTGGCTAAGAAGCTGAAATAAATCCCTCCCTGCCTCCCTTTTCCAAAGGGAGGAGCTTATTCTTTCCTTTAACACAGGGTTAACCCACATATCCCCTCCTTTACCAAAGGACTAAACCATATGTCCCCTCCTTTAACAAAGGAGGGCTAGGGTGGATTTTTAAAAAGGACAATTTATGAATTTAATTTTAGCCTCATCCTCCAAATCAAGATTTCACATCTTAAGCAAATTGCAAGTACCTTTTGCCCAGGTGATTCCCGATATCGATGAATCGGTCTTTCCCAATGAACAACCGATTGAACATGTGTTGCGCCTCGCCACAAGCAAAGCTAAAAAAGTCGCAGAAACTCACAGAGACGCTTTGATTATCGGTGCAGACTCGGTTGCCATTTTAAACAATGAAATTGTCTCCAAACCAGAATCCTATGAAAATGCGGTGAAACAGCTTCAACACGCCAGCGGGAATATCATCTACTTTCATACCGGCCTATGTCTTATGAACAGCAATACAGGCAATATTCAAACCGTAGTGGAAACCATTAAAGTTCACTTTAAAAAATTATCACTTCAAACTATTAAAGCCTATTTAGAAAAAGATAAGCCCTTTGACTGTGCCGGCAGCATAAAAGCCGAAGGCTTAGGCATCGCTTTAATTGAAAAATTTGACTGTGATGATCCCAATTCCTTGATAGGCCTGCCTTTAATTAAGCTGATTTCCATGCTGGAAAACGAAGGTTTTCTGATTCTGAATTAAATCTTGACTTAATATTTAATTAGATAGATATTGGTAAAAATATGCACACCAAGGAGAGAGATCATGCCAAATACAACACAAACAGCTGCCAGATCTTGCGCAGATGCTTTACGCTCACTTGCTGACAGAATTGAGCGAATCGGCGAAGAAGGCCCACGCAGTTTAGAGCATGCCAGACAAAATACTGCCAGCGTATTTGCAAGCAGACCCGTTGAGAGCCCCCAGCAAGCTCAATCAGTTGATGTCCAAAAAATAACTTTCTTTCAGCAAGATGGTGGTAAAGAAGCAATAGACATGATTGTTTTTGGCAGATTAGATCGTTATTATGACTCGCTGATTGGTGCGGAGTTTGAGTCAGTCATTCACAAAATAGCTGACAGAAACATAAAAGCCCAGATATGGAACTGCGCGAATGATCGTTATAAATCTATAAGCGCAATGTATTGTCGAGGGGCAGACGGCATAGTGCTTAGCCCTGACTTGAGTCGTTCTCCAGCTAACGAGGTGACAAGTTGGCTTGATGGCATGCTGAATGTCGATTGCGCTGAACATATCCGCCTAAGCGGTTGCCCGGTCTTTATTATTCCTCATCATAGAATACGAGGAGATGTCTTAGCCAGAAAACAGACAGGGGTAGATGAGTCATTAAGCGCATTAAGAACTTATGTTGATACTAGAAGAGAAAATGGCATATCGATCCAACTGTTAGAATGCGCACATCCAGGCAATCTCCAAGCGGCTAAAGAGATGTTTAACGGGATCATTGAAACCTTGGATGAAAGAAAACAAGCTGCTGCGCAAAGTGCCGCCGAAGAGCCCGCTACTCGCAGAGAAGAACCAGGCATATTGCAAAGACTTTGGGCATGCTGCACTTTCCAATCTTGCCTTTCTCGAAGAAGAGAAGAAAGAGGAACAGCTGCTGCACCGCTGCTTGGCGAATAATATTAGCAATTATGATTACTAATGGAGCCATCCGGCGTAATGAAATCATAAAGGATGGCTCATTTAAATTCATCATGGGCTTACCTATTAGAAAATGAAGGCTATTTGGTTCTAAATTAACCGCTTGACTTCATATTTAATTAGATAGATATTGGTGAGAATACTATCTGGCAGACTTTTTCCACAACTGGAAACGCTAAAAATACCATTCTTTTAAAGGGGGAATAATAGTGAGGCTATCAAGGTGTTACCGCCGCACTTGCAATAAGTGTAACTAGCGTGAAACTACTTGCCCCCAACCTTCAAAAACCAGCTTCTTTAAATAGTGCGTTAGTGAATTGACCAATATATGGAGAGCAACATGCCAGTAGAAAAGAAAATACACATCATTCACCAAAATAATCATGATGACTTTATAAGGCTTGTGGCAGGAGACTGCAGCCCTGGAAATGCTGGCTTACATTTAGGTGGCTGTAATAGATTTACCTACAAATTGGGACGAATAGGAACTGAAGAGCAGACAGCGCTTTTATTAGGCAAATCGGTTTATAAAAATAAAATTTTTGAAAAGGACTTTCTGGATTATTTAAAAACAGACCCATCTAAAGGGGCAGTAATAATTATACCTACTGATCCGATAAGTAACTCAGACAGCCTGGATATAGAATGGCTGAATGCTATGCTCAAAGACCTCTCTGATATTCGCTCGCCCATTATTATCGTGCCTCATTATTGGCACATAAAAATTACAGGCTTAGATGGCAAAATGCAACTTGCCAAGCCAGAAGAAGCCTTAAGAATAAAAGATCATTACTTAAAAACATTAAGAGATTATGTCGCTACACATGCAGAGGCTCATAGCAATCTGATGTTTTACAGTAAGCCTATAGATATGAATGCCCCTAGCTCAGCTCAAGACTTAATCAAAGCAGTTCATCAACTCCTTTCTCATGGCACAGAATCCCCTCGCGATATGTCTTTGCTCAACTTCGTTATGGCAGCCTCTGCCAAAATTTCAGTGGAACCTGAAAAAACCAAGCCTATAAGCTGGGCAGAAGGAACTGACCCTTTATTAGGCCAACCTGTCACAACCACTCCTATTCAACAAATAGTCCATAGCTCTTCTACTGGCGCCGCAGGTGGTGTCGGGCGCTCCCAGTCACATCCTTAAGGAGAAAATGTTATGATGAGAGGGAACAATAGCACTTTGTCAGGCAGCACTGGAGCGGCTGGTGGAAGCGCCAGCTCTGATCGGCCTACTACAGCGATTGCCTCTGTAACGCCACTCAGAAAGCAAAAAATTTTAATTATTGATAGATATGACAATTGCGGATTTCTCTGTGCGCTGGGAGGCAACTGGGAGAGGCATGATGTAGATGATTACCATAATACTATCGATTTTAAGAAAGCTTTAGTCAGGCTAGATGATGATACTGAGTTTGAAATAGAACTATGGCAGGCTGATGCACGTGATCGTTTTGGTTTTATTCGAGAAAATGCATATCGAAATCGTCATGATTTGATTTTACTTCTTCCTGGCGTGGAGTCTCTTTATCGCAAAGAAGAATGCATCGGCTGGGTTCAGAAAATGGTGCGAGAAATTGAAAACTCCTTAGGTTATAAACCTATTGCAAAACCACATATTATTATAATCGCCACCTATAAAGATTCAGTGTGCTTAGGCTCACAAGCAGTAAAGGCTGACTCCCCTGATGGTGCTGAGGTAATAAAACAAGGCTTAAAACAGCTATCCTATTCCATTGACGGTTATCGTGAGCTAGTGGGCTTCCATAATCAGGCGGTAAATATTGAAAGCAAAGACTCAATCATGCAGGCAATGCATGAATTCATAAAGCTTATCGCAAGACAACGGCTAGCCTTAGCAGAAGGTGAGCAAAGAGGAGCTATTGCTGCGGCTGTGGCTCCGGCCCCGAGCTTATTCCAGAGTCTTTTTGGTAGACGAGGCAGCCAACTTGAAAGACCTGCTACTAGCACTACATCCATTCCAACAACAGAGCCTTCCCTTTGATACTAGCTCCACGAAACCGGCTAGCTCAGGCAGCACTGGAACGGCTGGTGGAAGTGCCAGCTCAAGTGCCGTTATTCGAAATGACGCTATGGCAGCAAGTGTATCGACAGGTTCAACACGAAGTATGGGTTCCGGCATGCCCGTAGGTGCTGATTATAAAGTAGTTCCAATAGGTAATGCCGAATTAAAGCATGACTTTTTAATTAACCTTACTGAGGAGCTTCTTGAGCCATCAAGCTTAACTCATTTAACGCGAACATATGAAAATCGCCCTGGCATTGGTTTTAAAGCTGCGGTATGGGATTCATACTCTGCTCTTCACCCTAGTGCAGATTCTTTGAATCTTAGGTTTATACGAGGAGCTAGCGCGATTATTTGGTTAATTAGCGATAATATAAGCCCCTAATTCGCATGTTGGAAAACATAGCATCTCTGTACACACTTGACTTCTTAGCTTGGTAGCAAGATATTGGCAAGAAACTGTCTAATGAAGGAGTGGCCATGCTGGGAAATAATGATTATGTATCAGACAGTGCAGGAGCTGCCAGCGGAAGTGCAAGTTCTGAAAGCCACCAACTATCCACAAGAGCCAGTTCCTCTGGCCATGAACAACATGTAGCCCTTGCTGTTAGCTCAGTGCTTCCTAGCTCTTCTGCAGTCAGGCAAAGCCTGCCTTTAGAAGTATCAGCAGGAACTAGCGCAACAGGAGGCGCTGCAAACTTTGCACCTACCCTGGCTGTTTCAAATTTAGCCAGGGAGGATAGCCCGGCAGGAGGAGCTGGCAGCGCATCCGAAGCAGCAAGCAGCACAAGAGCAACAGCTGGTGGAAGTGGAAGCGCAAGCTCTGATGCTCAAAGACAGACAGGACAAACTGCCGGACTAACTGGTGCCGCGACTGAATCAATTGCAATAAAAGAGCTAAACATATGGATTCTTGCTGAAGGCAATAATAGAGACTTTTATAATGCAGCGATAAATAGAAACAGCTCTTATGATGACGATATTGCTGATTTTCGTCCTGAGGGCAGTAAGAGAATAAAGTACAATCTCGTTGGTTGTGGTGAATTTGATATTGAAATATTCAGATCAGATGCAAGCAATCCAAGCTTATCAGATGACCGAAGAATGCTGCAAAAATTGGACTTGGTTCTATTAATCCCAAGCTTTGAGCGCCCACTAGATAATGCTGAGAGTATCACTTGGTTAAATACGATGATAGGCAGGATAAAAGAAATAACAGGGTCCTCTATTGTTATAATCCCAGATTATAAAACTTATGTGCTCAATGGTTCAAAACAAATAAAGCCTTACTCAACAGAGGCAGCTGAAACCATAAGGACTGGTTTAGAGAACTTATCTCATTCCTTGAAACGACATGGCGAGCGGGTAAGAGTATTTGCTCAAACCGTTGATGTAGATAATAAAGCTTCTATTTTAAAGGCAATCTATCACATACTTCAAAATATTGATGTTTTCCGGACAGCCTCCGTCGGGACTAGCTCCTCTCAAATTAAACCTGGCTTATTCCATGGCTTGCAGGTATGGGCGACTAGTTTCTTCCCGTCAAAGGAGACAAATAAATCATCTGTAAACCCATCACCTTTTACCATAACTATTACATCTGAAGGCAAAGTAGTAATTGATGCTGGCAGCACAAGTCTCCATAAACCTTTTAATCCAGCGCATCTGATCCCAAAAGCTCATAAGATAGTTGTATTGAGCGACTCTGGTTTGAAAGGAAAATTTTTAGAAATTCTACATCATGGAAAGAGAGGGATAGAACGCAGCAGTCCTAAAAGCAATACTTTCTTTAAAAAATTCTATCAAATTAGCTCTGGCTTAATTGTAAATGCTTCAGTTATTGATGTCCCTTCCCCTCAAAAGTATTATGCAAAGCTATCCTCAATATTTTTCAGAGAAACAAGAGCCATTATTTGGCTGATTGATCAAGATGCGGACATATGCAATACAATTAGAATATGCCAAGCATCCCTTGAAAATAGAGAGGCAAATGCAAAAGTAGTTGTTGTATTTGTTAAGGACGCACCTTCAAGTGGCATAAAAACGCCTGATGAACAGAAAGAGTTAGAGAGTGTTTTTAAAAAAAATGGCCTCGGAGTTACAGTTTATCCTTGGATTGTGAATGTTAATGATGAGGCCGCATGCAATAGCATTTTACCTTATGTAAGTCTTGAAATTGAGGGCTTAGCCTTACAAGAAGCCACTCCTATGCGCTCAGCAATCTCAGGGGGCGCAGGCTGCTCGCATGCCTCCGCTGCTCATCCCTAATTAACAATTCTGATTACTAATCGAGCCATCCGGCATAATAGTATGACAAAGGATGGCTTCACTTAAATCCACCTCAGGATTACCAGCCATATCTGGAAACTCAAAACTGACTTGGCGAAGGTCAGTATTGCTAAAGTTAGTTCCTTTAAAGTAATCCGCGGGGGAACTTGCCGCTTTGCCGGCCGTCACCGCATAGTCATCATTAGAGGTGGACAAAATGGTGTTTTTAAATTTGGCATGAGAAAAGTTAGCCTGAGTGAAATTGCCATCGAGATTAGCATTAGTCAGATCTGCATTGGAAAAGTTGGCCGAACTGAAATTAGAGCCAAAGCCTCCCATATTGCTGCGCTGCGAAACAACAGATAACAAGCTTGCATTAGATAAGTTCGCTGAGCTTAAATTGCATACATAAAGACTCGCTCCATTCAAAATAGCATTTGAAAAATTAGCCCCAGTGAAATCTGCGTAGCCAAACTGGCTATTGCTCAAGTTGGCACTGCTAAAATTAGCCTTAATAAATACCGCTTTCCCTATGATACTGTCGACAGGCACATTAGCCGTAACAAAGTTAGTGTTGGAAAGATTCGCGTTGCTAAAGTTAGCTTGATTGAATTTGCAAGTGACCATCGCTTGTGAACTATAGTTTTTACCAAAGGCATATTGGCTTACAGCAGCTCCATTTCCTGGCTGAAAGCCTGATAAATCTGCCTTTGATAAATCGCAGTTTGGGCACTGGCAAGTTTGTAATACTGTTTGCACATTGCTGACCACCGTGCTGCTAGTATTTGGTGCCGCAATAGCATGAGTTGATAAGCTAAAAACCGAGATGAAGCAGCCTAATATCTGTTTTATTTTCATGGAGTTCTCCTAGTTGAAAATTGCCTTTCAATTCAATGCTAACAAAATACTGCACAACTTGTCATAAAGAGAGCTAGTTGTTATTTTAAAACATCAGAGATTTTATAAGAGGCGGCATCATGCACGCACCATGTAATCTATTAGTTGAGTTAGCGGGACCCGAAAACCTTAAGGAAGCCTTTTTATCAACCAGTCTTAGCGAAGCTCTTGAAGACACCGAAACACTAACTATAAAAAACTATACTTTTATGTTTCATCATACTCCTATTAGAGTACAGGTGGCGAATTTTAAGCTTAGTGGGCACCCTACTCCAACCATGCCATACAGACCAAGTATATCTAAGACAGTGCTTTTATTGATTGATGCTGCAAGCACAGATTTTTCGACTGCATTAACACCCTGGCTACACTCACTCAATGGCGCTCAAAGAGTCTTTATTGCCCTAACACAACTTCCTGAAGCAGAAAGAATAATAGGCCAAGCCAAGCAGGAAAAATTACAACAATTAAAAGATGCAGTAAAATTGGCCAATCCTCTTGACACCCTTACCGCCTACTCCAGAATAATTGATTTATCTTTCGATTCAAGCATCGATGATGTCTTAAAAAAAATACATAGTTACGCAGAAGCTTCATCTTCGTCCTCATCCTCGTCGACCCCCATGCGCACTGCTCTCCAAGTAAACCGCGATGAGCGAAGAGAAGCTAATGAAACGCAAGCAGGCAAGAAAGGAGACCGTAGCTGTTCAATTCAATAATTTATTTCATCCCAAGGCTTGTTTTTATCTTTATGATTTCTACTTGTTTAATCAACAGCTGACATATCAAGGCTAGCTACAGCTCCAACACTTGAAGCCGCCCCGGCCCCTCCGGCAGTTTGAAATGCAGTGGCTGTTTGTTGAGGCCCATTTGCTTCTAATTTTTCTCTAGCGACTTCTAAAAGCAATTCTTCTGTGATATCCATTTCATCAAACTCATCATCATTACAATTAAGAAATTCAATTAAAGCTTCACGGCCTCCGGAAATGACTTGCTTAATGAGTGGCTCCGCTTTTTTAGCCAAGTTGTATTTTTTCATCTCTGCCACTAGCTCAACTCTAAAAGGCTTCATGTGGGCTTTAACCGCTTCATAGTCAAACTCAGCCGCTGTTTTTATTGCCTGATAATAATTATCTGCTTCTTTCATTGTGACCGCTAGCAAATTTGAATCCTCTCGCCTCACCTGTTGCATGCTTAGCGGCAAGGGCACGGCCAATAGACGGGCTTGATAGGCTTTATCATTGCCACTTCTAATGTATCGAGAAGACTCCTGAATTAACACACGCACATTTACTACAAATAATGTCCGCACTAATACAATAGGGTCAGCTCCTAACTTAAGCAACTTCGCCGCTGCTTGAAAATTGCCCCTATTAAGTGCGTGAATAAGCGCCGTTTGGCCTTTTTTATCTCTACTGTTTAACAGAGTTTTCTTTGACGAAAGTAATAGGTCCAAACTTTCAATATAGCCTTTTCTAGCGGCCACCATTAAAGGAGTCTCCCCTTCTGAATCTACTAGATTTGGGTTAGCACTTGCTTCTAATAGCCTGGCCACTTCAGCATGGTCATTTAAAAACGCTGCTGCATGTAAAGGGGTAATACCAAACATCATAGCTCCTAATCATAAGTTTATTTAAAAACATGTTAATTCAATCCAACCAGCTGTAACAGCTTAAATATTAAGCTAATCTTAGGAATGGTTTTTGATTGAATGCAGCGATTGATCATTAAGAATAAATTTACTGAATACCCCAGGCTTGCCTGTATGCCTGAATAGATTCTAGCAAGCGCTTATCTTGATTCTGTTCACTCAGATAATCGATAAGCGTTTGCAAATTGATTAAACTGATGACAGGAATATTAAACTCCTGCTCAATTTCCTGAACTGCCGATAAGCTGCCCTGGCCTTTTTCCTGCCGGTCTAATGCAATCACCAAGCCCGCAGGCTTAATATTAGCTTCATTGAATAGCTTAATGGTTTCCCGAAAAGCTGTGCCCGCTGTAATCACATCATCTACAACTAATATCTTGCCGTTTAACGGCGCTCCCACTATATTCCCGCCCTCTCCATGATCTTTGGCTTCTTTGCGGTTAAAACTATAGGGATAGTTTTTATGCTGCTTATCAGATAAAGCAATAGCAACAGAGCTCACCAAGGGAATGCCTTTATAAGCCGGCCCAAACAATTGGTCAAAGCTTACTTTGGAATCGGTAATAGCCTCTGCATACCACTGTCCTATTTTGGCTAAAGCCTCTCCTGTATTAAACAGTCCTGCGTTAAAAAAGTAAGGACTTTTACGACCTGACTTTAAAGTGAACTCTCCAAACTTAATGACATTATGTTCGATAGCAAATTCGATAAACTCAATTTGATAAGGTTTCATTTTCTACTCAAAAAATTATGTTGGAGTTGATTTAAATAATAGCTGAGTGAACCACTTTCTAAAATAAATTTAATTAAAATTATATTGAATAAGAGCTGATACAACCTTATCCACAGTTTCTGTGGATAAAGCTGTGAGCTAGCTTATGCCATCTGGCTTTGCGAGTCGTCAAGGATAATCATTAAAAAAAATTTTAGCAATTTGTCTTTACAAAAGCATGGCTTCCCTACAGCGCATATTCTTCACCAGCTCGAGCACTAACTCGATGTGATTGATGTGCTTTTTTACCGCTTGTGTAAGTATCAAACATAATTAATTTTTCAGCATTTTTTCCTTCAACTAAGTGACCAAATACTCTGGCCCCAGAATCGACACCTGAAGCGATAATTTTAAGTTTGTAAGGGACCGGCCTAATTCCCTCCGGAGTTCTCATAAAAGGTGAGCCTTTAACCAGCTTGATTCCCGAATCATTACTGGCTTGAGCAAACTTTGCCTTAGTAAGAACGTCGCTAAAATGCTTGATGGAAAGCGCATTCACTCCTGCCCTTTCAAGAGCATGCTCATTTAAATAGCCATAAATTTTTTTATCGGAATCTAGCACAGTCGCTTTGTCTGAGCGAATGCCATTTGCAAATATAAAAGCAGTCTGTGTCGACTGTGCAACTTGAGCAACAGCTTGATTAGCAGCTACCCCTCGGCGTTTTATCTTGGGGCCCTCACGATGGGGCAGAACCTCCTGAGTGGGTCTTCTTCCTATTGTATAAGAAGGCGCTGCAGGTCCTTCATATCTTTCATATTGATATACCCTTGTTGGACCAGCCACATGGGTTTCCACTTTTTTTCCTGTCACAGGATCTTTAAACTGGGTCTCAATAAAAGTATAAGTTTCTCTAAAAAGTTGAAGATATTTTTCAGCTTCTTTAGTTGCCACTCTAGGTTCTAATCCATGATGAAGGCTTAGCGCCAAAAACCCTAAGGCAGTAACAGCAACACCTATTAAAAGCTGGCTTCCAGTGAGTGCATTAGCAAAATATTTATACATGAGCCCTAAAAGTAGCAAACTGCCGATAGTATAAGTTAAGGCTGAAAGCAGCCAAGCTTTATATGTAAGCTTAAAAATACCTTTTCCAAATCGCCTTGTGAGACTTGCTAATTCAGCTGTAAGTATAAAATGATCCGGGTAAATGCCTGCTGGCAGCTCACTCCACTCTTTTTTGATATTCTCAATTTCACCTAATAAAAAGAATGATGTAGTCTTTTTAGAATGAACTCTTTTATATCTTACAGCCTCATAAAATCTTGCCGCCATTGCTTTGAAATAAAAGGCCGTTCTGATGATTTCCGGGTCATAGCTTAATAACAGAGACCTTTTAAAATAATCCTTTAAATATCCCCAAAATTCTTCCTGGTTATCTCTTAAAGTAAATTTGGTTTTAGCATTTCTCAAAATTTCAAAAAGATAAATCTTTTCACTAATGTCAGATCGCGATAGCAAGTATTCTAGCTCACCAGGCTTGCTCTCTAGTAAATTGAGGCTTTTTTTCTCATCGTCAGTTAACGTATTGTCTGAGGACATAAGTTTTCTGCATAGACCAATATATTTATCAGCATAATATTCTGCGAGTCCATTTTGCACGACTTCATTTTGGCCCAATAATATAAGCTGGAGTTCTAAAAACTTAAAAGAGAAGCGCTCAGAAAATAATGCATAAAATATGCTTTTTTGACCAGGAGATAAATCATTTCTACTTTTAATTGGCATAAGGCACTCCTTGAGTGTACGTGCCATAAAGTAACTTTTTTGAAAGATAAATGCAAAGCGTGCACAATAAAAAAGCGGCCTAAGCCGCTTTTAGATCCCGGGTTCTGCTTCGCAGCCCCAGGATGACAATATGGAATAAAAAGTAAAACCTTTTGAAATTTTCACATAATGCAGCAAGTAGAAGTAGCTTTATCAATTACTTTTCTAGACTCACGAGGATCATAAACTAGGCCCATACTTGCAAAATCTGGGGCAAAAGTTGCGATTAATCTTCTAGACAAAGACCTATCATGTGTCATTTGATAAAGCGTCTGATTGCCAATAGACCACTCAACATCTACAGCGTCACGCCTAGCAGCAGCATGAATGTTAGCTCCCGCATTTAATAAAGTTCGAGTAATTGCTTTACGTTCTGCAGCAGACTCAGTAAGAGGATATAATATCATATCACTGTTAAGTGCCCTGGGGGTTCCCATTGACCATTCGCCACGTACTACTGCATGCAACAGGGTAATGCCTTCCCAAAATCTGTTAGCATCTGCATGGGTAAATAACGCCTGAAATTTATCAAAATCCCCAATAAATGCAGCAGTCCATAAGTCTCTATCTCTATCATCAGTCATATTCTTTGGCCACAATAATTTTTAAAGACCTTATTTTACATAAAAATAAATAATATTTGCAATATTTAAATAATTTATTTAGAGCATATTTGCAATATAGCTCCTCGAGACAAAGAGCACGCTGTTTGTGCCAATGAAGATTTGAAACCTACGCCTAAAAATATTTGTGGCGTTACAAAAATTGCTGCAAAAGACCTTTGCCAGCTTGCACACATATTTTTATGGATAATGATTCAATTTTAACGTCAAGCAAGGAGTCAAAATGCATTGCTTCACTAATGAGATTGATCCAAGGCAAAGATAGTTTGAAAAAGCGGAGTGTACTAACTAGTACATGAGCATTTTAAAAACTATCTTTAACGCCGGAGCAACTCATTAGTGAAGATAATGTTACCAGTTGGTAATTTCTTGGATACCCTTACCAATATCAGCAGGAGACTGCACAGTATGCACTCCAGCGGCTCTCAATGCTTTGAATTTCTCTTCAGCAGTACCTTTACCGCCTGAGATAATCGCACCAGCATGGCCCATACGCTTACCGGCAGGAGCAGTCACTCCAGCGATATAAGATACGACAGGTTTGGTTACATGGGCTTTGATAAACTCAGCCGCTTCTTCTTCAGCTGATCCACCGATCTCACCCACCATCACAATTGCTTCGGTTTGTGGATCGTTTTGGAACAAGGTTAGAATATCGATAAAGTTGCTGCCTGGGATAGGATCGCCACCGATACCGACGCAGGAGCTTTGGCCATAACCTAAAGCGGTAGTTTGGTGTACTGCTTCATAGGTCAATGTACCGGAACGGGAAACAATACCCACTTTGCCTGGTTTGTGAATGTAGCCTGGCATAATACCGATTTTGCATTCGCCTGGGGTGATCACGCCAGGGCAGTTTGGCCCGATTAAACGAGAGCCGGTATTTTCTAAATAGCGCTTAACATCCAGCATATCCAATACAGGAATCCCTTCAGTTATACAGATAATAAGCTTAATGCCCGCGTCCGCAGCTTCGATAATAGAATCTTTACAGAATGGAGCAGGAACATAGATCACGGAAGCGTCAGGTTGAACCGCGTCCACTGCATCACGAACTGTGTTAAATACTGGCAAACCTAAATGAGCTTGGCCGCCTTTACCCGGGGTAATACCGCCTACCATTTTGGTTCCGTAAGCAATCGCTTGCTCGGAGTGGAAAGTTCCTTGTTTACCGGTAAAGCCCTGGCAAATTACTTTAGTGTTTTTGTTAATTAAAATACTCATATTCCCTTACCCCTTTACCGCAGCAACAATTTTCTTGGCAGCTTCGGTAAAATCACTTGCTGCAATAATGTTTAACTTACTTTCGGCCAATTTTTGAAGACCTAAATCTTTGTTGGTCCCTTCCAAACGCACCACAACTGGAATGCTGATACCGACTTCTTTAACTGCTTCCATAATGCCTTCTGCAATCATGTCGCAACGAACGATTCCGCCAAAGATATTTACGAAAATACCTTTAACATTGCTGTCTGACAAAATCAGTTTGAATGCAGCTGTAACACGCTCTTTAGTCGCCCCACCGCCCACATCCAGGAAGTTAGCAGGTTGGCCGCCGTGCAGCTTAATAATGTCCATGGTCGCCATAGCAAGGCCGGCGCCGTTTACCATACAACCGATATTACCTTCGAGTGCAACGTAGTTAATGCCCCACTTGGTCGCTTCTTGTTCGCGCTCGTCTTCTTGAGATAAATCGCGCATCGCTTCTAACTGAGGCTGACGATACAAAGCGTTGTCATCGATATTGATTTTGGCGTCCAAGCAATGCAGATTGCCTTGTTTGGTAATAACCAATGGGTTGATTTCCAATAGGGCCAAATCTTTTTCTTTAAACATTTTGGCAAGGCCTACAAATACCTTAACAAACTGTTTGATTTGCTCATCATTCAGACCCAATTTAAAGCCGATTTCACGAGCCTGGAAAGGCTGAGCACCCACTAATGGGTCGATAATTGCTTTTAAAATTTTCTCCGGGGTTTTGTGAGCAACTTCTTCAATTTCCACGCCACCTTCAGTTGATGCCATAAACACAATGCGACGAGTCACACGGTCTACTACTGCACCTAAATACAATTCTTTGTCGATATCAGTACAGCTTTCAATTAAAATTTTGCTAACAGGCTGGCCTTTGGCATCGGTTTGAAAGGTCACCAAACGGGTTCCCATCATTTTTTCAACGAATGCTTTGATTTCTTCTTTGGTTTTAACAAGCTTCACACCGCCCGCTTTACCACGGCCGCCGGCATGAACCTGGGCTTTAACTACCCACATATCGCCGCCAATTTTATCGGCAGCGGCCATTGCTTCTTCTGCAGTCTCAACTGCAAAACCTTTTGATACAGGCAAACCATATTCAGCAAACAGTTGTTTGCCTTGATACTCATGTAGATTCATTTAGTTATTTTCCTTAATTAACAAATAAAAACCGGCACACTTTACCACATTTAAAAGCACAACGGAATTACGTTAAGGGGTGACACCAAACGGGGCCCACCACACGCGCAATGATAAATGAGCATGTGGGGCTGGATTGGTGACAGGACCCCGGACTATACGTTGAGCAACATTCTGGCTGGATCTTCGATCAATTCCTTAACGGTCTTGAGGAAGCTCACAGATTCACGACCATCAATAATACGATGATCATAAGACAGAGCCAAATACATAATAGGACGAATCACGATTTGACCGTTCACCACCACTGGACGCTCAACGATATTGTGCATCCCTAAAATAGCGCTTTGCGGTTGATTAATAATAGGGGTGGATAGCATAGAACCAAATACACCGCCATTGGTCACAGTAAATGTACCGCCCTGCATGTCTTCAATCGCAAGCTTACCGTCTTTGGCTTTCATACCGTAATCTTTAATAGCTTTTTCGATATCGGCCAAGCTCATTTGGTCCACGTTTCTCACTACAGGAACAACCAATCCACGAGGAGAAGAAACCGCCACACCGACATCATAGTAACCGTGATACACGATATCATTGCCATCGATAGAAGCGTTCACTGCTGGGAACTTTTTCAAAGCTTCAAGGGTGGCTTTCAAGAAAAATGACATAAAGCCTAATTTTACGCCATGCTCTTTTTCAAATGCATCTTTGTACTGAGCGCGAAGGTCCATCACCGCTTTCATATCCACTTCGTTAAAAGTAGTCAAAATGGCCGCGGTGGATTGAACTTCAACCAATCTCTTAGCGATGGTGGCACGTAAACGTGACATAGGTACACGTTGCTCAGCCCTTGCGCCGCTTGATAATAAAGGCGCTACGCTGGATGGGCTTGCAGCCGGACTTTGAATATGTTTTTCAACATCTTGCTTGGTTAGACGCCCGTCTTTGCCTGTACCTTGAATTTCATCAGCTTTCAAACCGTGCTCAGCCAATGCTCTTCTAGCGGATGGGCCTGCGTCCTGTGAAGCAGCTGCAGCAGGAGCAGTGGCCTTGGGGGCCTCAGCAGCTTTAGGCGCTTCTGCAGGTTTTGTTGCAGCTTTTGCAGCACCGGCTTCGATAGCACCAATGACTTCCTGGCTTGTTACCGTGTCGCCTTCTTTTTTAAGAATATTGGCTAATATCCCGGTTGCAGTAGCAGGAACTTCCATGACCACTTTATCGGTTTCAATTTCAACCAGAGTCTCCCCTTCAGTAACATGGTCACCAACGGCTTTATGCCAAGTGGCAATGCTACCTTCCGAAATGGATTCTGGAAACGCAGGGACTTTAACTTCTGTTGCCATATTTTACTTTCCTTTTAGCGGTTCTCGCTGACTATTTTCTTTTAATTTCAATGCTTCGTTAATTAATTTTTTCTGTTGCTCTTGATACAGAGCTGCATAGCCCGCAGCAGTTGTACCCATCGCCTCTCTTCCAACATAAGATAAAGCAGACACCAATGGCGCTAAATCATCTCGAACTTTGCCCCAAGGCCCTTGGTTATAAGGCTCTTCTTGGCACCAAATAAATTCTTTGGCATTTTTATATTGGGCCAATATGGCTTTGACTTCATCTGTTGGGAACGGATAAAGCTGTTCAATTCTGATTAAAGCAATGTTTTGGATTTTTTCTTGGCGACGCGCTGCCAGTAAATCGTAATAAACCTTACCGTGACAGAAAATCACTCTGCTCACTTCAGCTTTATTGATGGGATCGATTTCATCAATGGCTAAGGCAAACTGGCCGTTAGCGAGCTCATCCAGGGTGGAGGTCACCAGGGGATGGCGCAATAAGCTTTTTGGCGACATGATGATTAAGGGCTTACGATAAGGCCTTAAAATTTGTCTACGCAGCAAATGATAAATCTGAGCCGGAGTGCTGGGTGAGCAGACCTGCATATTATCATTGGCACAGAGCTGCAAGAAACGTTCCAATCTTGCGGATGAATGCTCAGGCCCCGCTCCTTCTTGGGCATGAGGTAGCAGCATGGTCAAACCTGAAAGCTTACCCCATTTTTCTTCGGCAGAACAAATAAACTGGTCAATGACAACCTGAGCGCCGTTTACAAAGTCGCCGTACTGAGCTTCCCAGATGTCTAAAGTATTAGGCTCGGTCCAGCTATAACCGTATTCAAAAGCCAAGACCGCTTCTTCTGATAATAACGAGTCGATTACGGTATATTTGGCTTGTTTATCGGCAACATGGTTTAGAGGAACATAAATAGTATCGTTGCTTTGATCATGCAAAACGGAATGGCGGTGAGAGAAAGTGCCACGGCCCGAATCCTCTCCTGACAAGCGAACGGGATAGCCCGCTTTAAGCAAAGTGGCATAAGCCAAGGTTTCGGCATAACCCCAGTTTACAGCAACCTCGCCGGCGGTCATTTTAGCGCGCTCGGCGTAGACTTTTGCAACCTGAGCTTGAAGCGCAAATCCTTCTGGCAGCTTTTCTAATTGCTTAGCAATTGAAACCAATTCTTCTTTGCTTAATTTTGAATCGTATTGAGCCTTCCAAGATTGTTTTAAAAACGGCTTCCAAACTTCGTTATGGTCTCTTACGTTTTCAAGCTCAACCAAAGGCTGATCGGTATCTAAAGAAGCGCGATAGGCTTTACTCATTTCTTCAACTTGCTCAGCAGTAATCACGTTTTCAGCAATAAGCTTGTCTGCGTATAATTTAGCAGTCGCTGGAGTTTTCTTCACGGCTTGATACATTAAAGGAGAAGTCGCTGTAGGATCATCCGCTTCGTTATGGCCATAACGTCTAAATCCAACTAGATCGATAAATACATCTTTGTTAAAGGTCATGCGATAATCTAAAGCCAATTCCGCAATAAACAATACGGCCTCTGGATCATTGGCATTAACATGAAAAGCGGGAAGCTCAAACATTTTAGCAATGTCAGTACAGTAAGGAGTACTTCTAGCTTCATTGGAATTAGCCAGGGTAAAACCTACCTGGTTGTTAATCACTATATGGATCGCCCCACCGTTACCATAGCCCGGGGTTTGCGCCATATTGAGCAATTCCATGTTTACGCCCTGGCCTGCAACCGCAGCATCTCCATGGATTTCAATGGCAAAAGCTTCATTTTTATTGCCGTTGAGTTGATCTTGGTAAGCATGAATGCCGCCCTCGGCCACTGGGGAAATAATTTCCAAATGGGATGGGTTAAACGGCATGACCAAATGCAAAGGCCCGCCGGCCGTTTTGAGATCCACTGAATAACCTAGGTGATATTTAACATCCCCTGCAGATAAGTTAGGATCAGGCTTGCCGTCAAACTCGGTGAGTATTTTTGGCATAGGCATACCCAAAACGTTTACCATCGCGTTTAAACGACCACGATGTGCCATCGCCATAATGACTTTTTTAACTTTTTTCTCGCCGGCCTTGGCAATAATTTCATTTACCATAGGAATAAAACTGTCGTTCCCCTCTAAGGAGAATCGAATTTTTCCTGGATATCGAGTGGTGAAAAACTTCTCAAGCACATCGGCTGCAATCAATCTTTGCAACAACCATTTTTTACGCTCAGGGCTTAATGAAAAGTTTTTGTTTTCAATTCTGTCCCGCAACCATGCCCTTTCTTTGACATCGCTGATATGCATGTATTCATAAGCGACTGTACCGCAATAAGTTTGCTCAAGTTTTTCAACAAGTGCTTTTAAAGATAAAGTCTTTCCAGCGTTGAAATCAGCAAAGCTGAATTCAGTGTTTAAGTCTGATCCCAAACCATAAGTACTGAGGTTTAATTGAGGCAAATTAGGAGCTTGCATTAAATTTAATGGATCAATTTTAGCTTTTCTATGACCGATAGCCCGATAGGATTCAATAAGCTCATAAACAGCCAAAATTTTAGCGGCATCTCCTCCTGTAGAAACTGCTTGAGCTAAAACAGGATGTTTGGCCAGCTCAATAAAATGCTGACGAATTTCAGAATGAATAGGCTCTTGCTTAGATGCAATTGCTGAAAAATACTTTTGCCAAGAAGCATCCACGCTGGCTGGATCTTTTATGTAAGATTCGTAAAGCGCTTCTAAATAATCGCTGTTTCCGCCAAAAAGCTGAGAGCTACTCCATTGTTCTTGCATGCTCTCTTTAATATTACTCATTTCCTCTGCTTCCTTTTTAGATCCCGGGTTCTGCTATGCAGCCCCAGGATGACAATTTTCTATACCGCCTTTTTCAGCATTAAAGAACGTAATTTACCGATTGCTTTAGCCGGGTTTAGCCCTTTTGGACAAACGTTCACACAGTTCATAATGGTTCGGCAACGGAATAGGCTAAAAGGATCTTGCAAATCAGTTAAACGCTGGTCAGTCGCCTTGTCACGGGAGTCAATTACAAAGCGGTAAGCCTGCAATAACCCAGCCGGCCCGATAAACTTATCAGGGTTCCACCAGAATGAAGGGCAAGAGCTGGTGCAGCATGCGCATAAAATACACTCATACAAGCCATCCAATTTTTCTCTGTCTTTTGGGGACTGTAAATATTCTTTAGCAGGAGCGGGTTTATCTGGATCGGGTTGCAAGTAAGGCTTAACCTGCTCGTAGTTTTTATAGAATTGGTTCATATCCACGACTAAATCGCGAATAATGGGAAGACCAGGTAAAGGCCTTAAAACCACAGGCTCTTTCAATGAGTGAACTGAAGTTAAGCAAGCCAGACGGTTTTTGCCGTTAATGTTAATTCCGTCTGAACCGCAAACTCCTTCACCACAGGAACGTCTTATACCAAGGCTTGGGTCCATTTCTTTCATTTTTTCAATGGCGCCTAAAACCATCATGCTGGAATCTTTTGGAACATCGATCTCAAAAGTCTGCATATAAGGTTCAGCATCTTTTTCAGGGTTATATCGATAAACTTCAAAACGCATAATCAATTCCTCTTAATAAACTCTTTCTTTAACAGGGAATGGCTCAACCTTGGTTGGCTTCATGTTAACAGCACGGCTTGACATGCGGTTGTCCTGCTCAAAATACAAAGTATGCTTTAACCAGTTCACGTTATCGTGATCTGGGAAGTCTTCACGGCTGTGTGAACCACGGGTTTCGGTACGGAACAATGCAGAAGCTGCGGTTGCCATAGCAATAGACATGAGGTTATCAAGCTCTAAAGCCTCGATTCTCATGGTGTTAAAAATCTTACTATGATCAGGCAATACTGCATGCTTAAGGCGCTCTTGAAGGACTTTTAATTTTCTAAAGCCCTCTTCCATAAACTCACCTTTACGGAATACACCGAAATCTCGCTGCATAATTGCTTTCATTTCAGCGCGAATTTCAAACATGTTTTCGCCTTCTTTAGCGCTTTCCCAACGGTTTAATCTTTCTAAACCTTGGTTAATGTGATCATCGGTAACAAAACCGATATCCATATGAGGCAGATTTTCAGTGATATGAATACCAGCGGCTCGACCAAATACGATTAAGTCTAATAACGAGTTGCTTCCTAAACGGTTAGCACCATGCACTGAAACGCTTGCACACTCGCCAATTGCATAAAGTCCATGAACAATTTCGTCCTGACCTTGAGCATTTTGAGTGATTGCCTGCCCATGAATATTAGTTGGGATGCCGCCCATCATATAATGGGAGGTGGGTACTACTGGAATAGGCTCTTTGACTGGGTCCACATGAGCAAAGGTTTTAGCCAGTTCACGAATCCCAGGCAATCTTTCCGAAATGATTTTTTCGCCCAAGTGAGTGAGGTCAAGCAATACGCACTCCACCCCATTTCTTTTCACGCCACGACCTTCTCTGATTTCAACCGTGCTGGCACGAGAAACCACGTCACGAGAAGCCAAATCTTTAGCATTAGGCGCATAGCGCTCCATAAAACGCTCGCCATCTTTATTTCTTAATACGCCACCTTCACCACGGCAACCTTCGGTTACCAATACACCAGCTCCTGCGATGCCGGTTGGGTGGAATTGCCAGAATTCAATGTCTTGGACAGGCAGACCAGCGCGTAGCGCCATTCCAATTCCGTCTCCAGTATTGATATAAGCATTGGTGGTGGATTCAAAAATCCTTCCAGCTCCGCCAGTGGCTAACACAGTCGCTTTGGCATGGAAAAAGGCAATTTCGCCGGTCTCAATGTGAATCGCAGTAACACCGACTACTGCATTGTCATTTTTAATTAAATCTAATGCATACCATTCTGTGAAAAACTCAGTTTTGTGCTTGATATTGGCTTGATACAAAGTATGCAATAAAGCATGGCCTGTTCTATCGGCCGCAGCACAGGTCCTTTGAGCAGGTTTGCTAACATCGTATTCTTTAGACATCCCGCCGAAAGCGCGCTGATAAATTCTGCCGTCTTCCTGTCTTGAGAAAGGCATACCCATGTGCTCGAGTTCATATACCACTTGAGGAGCAACTTCACACATATACTCGATACAGTCTTGGTCACCTAGATAGTCAGAACCTTTAACCGTGTCGTACATATGCCAACGCCAGTCATCAGGATGGGCATTACCTAAAGAGGCAGCCATACCACCTTGAGCTGAAACTGTGTGAGAACGAGTGGGGAATACTTTTGAAATGACCGCTACTTTTTGATTAGCTTGAGCCAACTGGATGGCAGCCCTTAAGCCTGCTCCACCCGCTCCTACTATAATCGCGTCAAATTCGTATCTTGCAATTGCCATGTTAGTTTAGCTCCACAATATATCGATGCACCAAATGATGCAAGCCAGAAAACCAAGAATAATCAGTACTTGTACAGTGCCTCTCACTAATCGGCATTGCACATAGTCAGTTAATACGGTCCAAATCCCCACCCAGGCATGAGCAATCAAGCTTAATAAAGCTAAAATGGTAAAGAACCGCATCCAAGCATGATGAAACAAACTGTACCAGGTCGTATAATCAAGCGGAGAGTGACCGATAATAAAGCCGACGATGAATAAGCTGTAAACTGCCAAAACAATCGCTGATAGTCTCTGTACAAACCAATCTTTTAAACCATTTCCGGTTAAGGCTGTTACGCTGCTTACCATATTATTCCTACTCCCAAAGCAATAATGATAACCAAAGACAAGGCAAAGACGGCCATGCTGCTGTAGCGTGAACCCTTAATGCTTTCTAAAAAACCTATATCCATTAATAAGTGTTTCAGTCCTGCTAAGAGGTGATAAATCAGTGCAGACAATAAAATCCAGACCAAAAATCTTACCTCAAATGAGCCAAAATAACCTTGAAGGCTTTGAAAACTGGATTCAGCATGTAGAGACTGATCCAAAAGCCATAACATAAACGGAATTAATAAAAATAAAATGATGCCCGAAATTCTATGCAAAATAGAAACGATTGCATTCATCGACATCCAATATTTTGAAATAGACTTTAGGTCTACATTGCGCGATTTTAAAGACATTTTCCACCCTTAAGCACTCTGATAAGCTTTGTCAGTTTACCACATTCTTTTTTGCCTTCCATAGAACGAGGCCAAAAAAATAGATTATTTCCAATTTGGAATGAATGTTTTATCCTTAATTTACCATTGCATCTATACCCAAGCAGTCTCTATAATGCCAACAGAATCCAATTATTATTTAGGGAATTAAAATGTCTGGCAAAACCGCTAAGTTAACTATCGAAGGCAGTAATGAAAGCTTTGAGCTACCTATTTATTCAGGGACATTAGGCCCTGATGTAATTGATGTCAGCAAATTAGCGCAAAGCGGGATTTTTACTTATGATCCTGGCTTTATGTCTACTGCAGCCTGCAAATCAGCCATTACCTATATTGATGGGGACAACGGCATCTTGCTGCACCGCGGCTACCGAATTCAAGACTTAGCTGATTCAGCCAGTTACTTAGAAGTTTGCTACTTGCTGCTAAACGGCGAACTGCCGAATGAAAAGCAAAAAGCGGAGTTTGAGAACAGCATTCGTTATCACACCATGCTGCATGAGCAAGTGGTTAACTTCTTCAGAGGATTCAGACGCGATGCTCACCCAATGGCTATTATGATTGGAGTCGTGGGCGCCCTCTCAGCTTTCTATCATGACAAGCTTGATATTCATGACGAAGCCAACCGCCAGCTTACCGCTCATCGCTTAATTGCTAAAATGCCAACCATTGCAGCAATGTGTTATAAGCACACCATCGGTCAACCATTTATGTTCCCTAACAATGAAATGAGCTACGCTGAAAACTTCCTTTATATGATGTTTGGCACTCCATGCGAAAAATACAAACCCAACCCTGTGTTTGTTAAGGCGATGGACGTTATTTTCACCCTGCATGCCGACCATGAACAAAATGCATCAACCTCAACCGTGCGATTAGCAGGATCCACAGGCGCTGATCCATTCGCCTGCGTATCAGCGGGTATTTCAGCTTTATGGGGGCCTGCTCACGGCGGCGCTAACGAAGCAGCTTTAAATATGCTAAAAGAAATCGGCACTCCTGACAGAATTCCACAATTCATCGCTCGCGCTAAAGATAAAAATGACGGCTTCCGCTTAATGGGCTTTGGTCACCGAGTTTATAAAAACTTTGACCCACGCGCTAAAGTGATGCGTCAAACCTGCGAGCAGGTATTAAAAGAATTAGGCCAAGGCAACAACCCTATTTTTGAAGTGGCAATGCAGTTACAGGATATCGCAACTCAAGATCCTTACTTTATTGAGAAAAAACTCTATCCAAACGTCGACTTCTACTCAGGCATTATCCTAAATGCTATCGGCATCCCTGCTGATATGTTTACCGTGATTTTTGCCCTAGCAAGGACCGTTGGCTGGATTTCTCAATGGCATGAAATGGTAGGCGATCCCGCTTCCAAACTCTGCCGCCCAAGACAGCTTTATGTTGGTGAGAAAGAAAGAGATTTTAAGCCTATTAATAAAAGATAGGCTTAAAGAGTCTAATCGACACTTAAATCCAGATGAGGCACTACTGGTTGGTCTTTGCCTCCGACAAAAGCCTTTATTTGATTATAAATATCATCAATTTGTAAGGCTTTAGGAGCCTTTCCTTCCATTTTAGAATGGTGTGCAAGACATAAAGCCAGTTTCTGCTGCGCTCGATGCTCACATATTGCAGCGTCTAGTCTTAGTCCTTCAAGCGCCACAACCTGGCCGAACGTCATTCCATGATTTACTACGGCAAGAATTTGGCTAATTCCTAAAACGCCAAGTTGCTCTTTAGACAAACACTGAAATTTCAATGCTCTTGCTTTGGCTGCTTCATAATCAGCAACTCTTTTTTCAACTTCTGAATCAGGTAAATGAGCGTATACTTTATAGGGAATCCCCATTCCAGCAGCATTTACATGATTAGAACCAAACCAACTATGATTAACCTGCTCCCTACTCAAACCAGCGAAAACCCCCTTGATTTGCCAATAAAATAAACCCTCTACTTGCTCACGCGTTAGACCTTGTAAAATCCCGTCTCCAACCTGAACATCGCTTAATCCTGCGTAGGTTTCATAAGGAATTCCTTCTCTAGCAGCATCAGCATGGGCTACACTAAACCATTCGTGATTGACCTGCTCTCGAGATAAACCTTGTAAAATACCGCCTCCAACCTGAACATTGCTTAATCCTGCGTAGGTTTCATAAGGAATTCCTTTTCTAGCAGCTTCTGCATGAGAACCTTCAAACCACTTGTGATTGACCTGCTCCTTGCTTAAGCCAGCATGAAGACCTTGGATTTGGTATTGATCTAAACCTTCTAACTGCTCACACGTTAGACCTTGTAGAATTCCGTATCCAACCTGATCATAGTTTAACCCTGCGTAGGCTTCATAAGGAATTCCCTTTTCAGCAGCTTCTGCATGAGCATAGCTAAACCAGTCGTGATTGACCTGATCCTTACTCAAGCCAACACGAAGGCCTTGGATTTGATATTCCTTTAAGCCATGAATTTGCTCAGCATTTAAGCTTACATTTCCCTGCATATTAGATAACAGACTGGCCGATATGTTATAAGCTGCATTATAAAGCGCAGCTAAACCCATTCCAAAAATCATTTTTTAGTCCTTTGCCATTAAACTTAAGGTATTTTACTTAAAAATTCTTAAGGAAACCTTAAGAAAGCTAACAAATGGCAGGTCACTATTGGTTTCTGGCTTTAGCAATCGCTTTACAAACCTGGCTTGCCCCTTCCAATATCCTTGGGCCATCTCTTGCAATAAGACTAGAGTTGATATTCACCATATTGTGATTTTTCACAGCATTGATTTGGTTCCATTGGCTCCAAGTGGATGGAGTGAACGGAGATAATCCGATAATCACATCGGGATTGACTTCAATCACTTCTTCAACCGCTACCATTCCGGCATAGGTTTTCATGCTGCCAAAAATATTTTGCCCGCCGCATAGGCCGATAATTTGGCCAGGCATGCTTCGGTTACTCACCGTATAGATAGGATTGCTTGAAACCTGCATGAAAACTTTAGGCTGAGGCTGTGCTGAGCCGTATTTATTTAAAAGCTGATGATACTCCGCTAAAAACTGGGCCGCTTTATAGTTAGCCCGCACGGAATTGCCGGTGAGCTCACCTAAATTGCGCATTTCCCCGGCTATATTGGGAATAGTTTCATTATTTACAACATATACGGGAATATTGAATTTGCTCAATGCAGATAACTGCGGCACTATACCGCTTGGCTCCCAGGCCACCACTAAATCAGGTTTTAAGGCGACGATGGCCTCAATATTAGCATTTTGAAATCCGCCGACTTGAGGCAATTTAGCAGCCGCTAGCGGATAATCACTATCTACACTTACACCGACCACTTGCTTGCCCGCGCCGATATCAAATAAAGTCTCGGTAATGCCGGGAGATAAGCTCACAACCCTTTTAGCAGGTTTAGCTAGAGTAATGGTATCACCCATATCATCCTGCACTGAAACAGCGGCATAAGCTGAGAAAGCTGCCGATAAAAGGCAAGCCACTACGCTAAGTTTTAAAATTTTCATGAAATCATCTCCCGATAGTATTTCCAATCAAAGCAAGGGCCAGGGTCTGTTTTGCGGCTTGGTGCAATATCACTATGGCCGGTAATTCTTTGCAAATTAATGTCTGGAAATGCCTGCAGAATGGATTGAGTCAGCCCAACTAAAGAGCGATATTGTTCCTCTGTAAAAGGAATATCATCGGTACCTTCAAGCTCAATGCCGATTGAATAATCATTGCAGTTTTCTTTGCCTTTGAAACTAGACTTTCCTGCATGCCAGGCCCGGTCATTAAGCGAAACAAACTGAATCATTTCACCCGTTCTTTTAATGACAAAATGCGCCGAAACCTCCATGCCTTTTATAGTTTCAAAATAAGGATGCATTGAGTGGTCAAGTTTGCCCTGGAAAAAGTCTTCGATTTCAGGCCCACCAAATTGACCCGGAGGCAGGCTGATATTGTGAATTACCAATAAATCAATATTGCAGTCGGCCGGACGTTCATTAAAAAAAGGCGATGGACAATGCTTAATGCCTTCCACCCAGCCTTGTTTGTCAATTTTAATCACTCACTCCCCCTCTCCCCAACCCTCCCCCGCGAGGAGGGAGGGAGTTCTTACGTCGGGGATGACAAGTTCCTAAAAGGATGTAAACTCTAATTATCAAAATAGCACAAAGTTAAATTTATGGCGAAACTACACTTTTATTATTCAGCAATGAACGCGGGCAAAACCACAGTCCTTTTGCAATCAAATTACAACTACCGCGAAAGAGGCATGAACACCCTGCTTTTAACTCCAAAAATTGACAACCGATACGGTCAGGGGAAAATTGCATCCAGAATCGGCCTGGAAGCCGAAGCAGTAACCTTTGACGCTAAAACCGACTTATTCGCGATCACTCAAGGGCATCGTACCAAACAGGAAATCCATTGCGTACTGGTTGATGAATCTCAGTTTCTAACCAAAGAACAAGTTTATCAGCTGACTGAAATTGTCGATCAATTGGATATTCCTGTATTAGCCTATGGCTTACGTACCGATTTCCAGTCCGAGCCATTTGAGGGAAGCAAATATTTGCTGGCCTGGTCAGAATCTTTAAGTGAAATTAAAACCATTTGCCATTGCGGGCGCAAAGCCACTCATGTACTCAGGTTAGATGAGCAAGGCAACCCGATTGATGAAGGCGCGCAAATCGCCATCGGCGGCAACGATCAATATGTCTCGGTATGCCGCAAACACTATAAATTGAAACAGGTAGCTTAATATGTCTCACAGCCACGATCATCATGAGCACCATGGACATCATCACCATGTTATTCCCGATCAATTTAACAAGGCCTTTTTGATTTCAATTGCTGCCAATTTCAGCCTAACCGTTACTCAAGCTGTTTATGCTTATATTGCCCACTCCACCAGTCTTTTAGCTGATGCCGGCCATAATATGGGTGATGTTTTAAGTTTAATTTTAGCTTGGCTCGCTAGCCTTATGCTCAAAAAGCGCGCCACTAGCAGCTATAGCTATGGTTTTAAAAAGATGACTATCTGGGCCTCCTTAATCAATGCTTTGATTTTGGTATCCGCCTGCGCCGTTATTTTAGAACAAGCCGTCTCTCATTTTATGCACCCCCATACAGTATTAGCTGTAGATGTAATGGCATTAGCTTTGCTGGGAATTTTAGTGAATGGCGGTACCGCCCTACTTTTTGCTAAAGGCCAGGATGACCTTAATATTAAATCAGCTTATTTACATCTAGCTTATGATGCTTTGATTTCAGTTGGCGTATTAGTGGGTGGAGCGATTATTTACTTCACCAACTGGGACTGGATCGACCCTATTGTTGGGCTGATGATTGGCGCCATTATCATGTGGGGAAGCATTAAACTATTGAAGCAGTCAGTGGGTTTAGCCATGGATGCCGTTCCATACAACGTCAATCTTGAAGAAGTTCAGCACTATTTAAAGGCTTTACCAGGCGTTAAAGCCGTGCACGACCTTCATATCTGGGGGCTTAGCACCCGAGAAAATGCTTTGACCGCGCACTTAGTGATGCCAGGTGCGCCTTGCAATGATGAAATGCGCCAAAAAATTAACTGTGAATTAAAAGAACAATTCAATATTCATCATGCCACCATCCAAATCGAGCAAGGTCAAGGAGATTTAAACTGTGAGCATCACAACTGTTAAACGAATTGGATTTTTAGCAACAGGCTCTGAACTCACCACAGGTGAAATTCTTAATACCAATGTTCAAGCAATGGCTCAGATTTTATTAGAGCATGGCGCTGAAATCGGCGAACATGTCATTGTTGATGACAGAGAAGCCAATATATTATCCGGCTTGGAATACTTATTTAAACAGCATGATGCCGTGATCGTAAGCGGAGGTTTAGGCCCAACTTCTGATGATAGAACAAGGTTCGTGATTAGCGACTTTTGCAATCAGACATTAGAATTTAATGAAGCAAGCTGGCAAAGAATTGTTGAACGCTTAAGTAAACGCAATATTCCTATCCCTGAAAACAATCGTCAGCAAGCTTTGTTTCCCAAAGCTGCCACTGTATTTCCCAATCTAAACGGCACCGCAGATGGCTGCTTCTTAAGCTGTCATAATAAATTGATATTTATGTTGCCAGGGCCTCCTAGAGAATGCCTGCCTTTATTTGATCAATATGTCACGCCTATTTTAGAGCAGCACGGGTTTTTCAGTCATCGTAAGCTCTATCGCTGGCGCTTAATGGGCGTGTCTGAATCGGCTATTGCCGAACAGCTTGAAGAAATCGGCAAGCCTTTTAATTTGGAATTTGCTTATCGCGCGGCTTATCCTTATGTCGATATCAAACTAATGCTGGAACAAAATGCGCAATTGCCTGAGATTTTAGCGGCAATCAATACAGTGGTAGCGCCCTATTTGGTCACTACCATAAATTCCCCTATTTCCAGCCTCCTGCAAGCCAGCTTGCTTAATTTCAACGGTCAAATTGGGTTTTTAGATCAGGCTAGCAAAGGCCAAATTTTATCAAGACTGTTAAGCCCCTCCACTCATTCAAAAATCAGAGCCATTAGCGAACCTTGCCATAATCATTGTGTGGTCATTACAGGGCTTGAGCAATATTGGGACCCCAAGCCTTCAGATACCTCAACTGTGATTGAGCTTGAGTTTATTCATAATGGCAAAAGTAGCAAAGCCTCTAGGCAAATTTATTTAAGAGGAAGCGAAACCATGGACTATGCCCTTGAGTTTACTTGTAATGAGATTTACCGGAATTGGTTTTAGCTCAGCTCCCCCTTGCGGAAGATTTAAATTCCCATCCCATTGTCATTTATCACCTCTCCCCTTGTGGGAGAGGTCGAGGAGCCTTTAGGTTCCGAGGGAGAGGGCTTAAATTCTTTAAAATTTCATTCAGCACTTCACTTGTTTTTGTAAACACCTCATCATTCCAAAACCGTATTACTCTATAGCCTTGTGCCCTTAAGTAATTGGTTCTAACTAAATCAGCCCGCTTATTAGCGACTTCATTATGTTGCCCACCATCCAGCTCAACTATCAGCTTGCTTTTGAAACATATAAAATCAACAACATAATGACCAATTGCTACTTGCCTACGAAATTTAAACCCATGAAAACGCTTGGCTCGCAAGAAATACCAGAGTTTAGTTTCTGCATTAGTTTGATTAGATCTAAGATGTTTTTTGAATTTTGATATATTCATACCCTCTCCCTCAAACGCCTTGCGTTTTCGACCTCTCCCACGAGGGGAGAGGTGATAATGGTAATTGCTTGAGCTAGCATTCACTTACTTTGCGTTTTCGTTCCCCACAAGGAAATATCTAAATCCACCCTAGCCCTCCTTTAAAAAAGGAGGGTATTTAAAATGGCAATTGCTTAAGCTAAAACTCACTCCATCCCATTGCCAAATTTCATTTGGGCTGCAAAATTTTACAGGAAAGCCTACTGCATTTTTGAAATGTTTTGCCTCGAATAAATTAACTTTAATTCCCGTTAAAACCTGGCTAAAGGTTTTTAAATTAACGGGGTTGGGTGAGTCGATAACCCAAAGATCAATTTTATTGATTCCCTCACTTCTCAAATATGGCAGCAATATTTCTCTTGCTACTTTATAAGCCTCTCTATTGTTGCTATTCACCTGATCCACCCATATATGTTTAGTGGTTCTAATGACTAGTAGCTTTCCATCGGGAACATTGAGCTGTTGCACTTCAGCCTGCCCTAAATCCGGCGCTTTATGTAGACCAATAAAAAGAGGAAGCAAAAAAATTAAACCCAGCCATCTAGCTGGCACAGCCTTTGGGGACAAAATTAAAACAGCGCCTAATATGCCTAAAGCCGTTAATAAAATAGAGGGCTCAGGCAGATACAGGCCCCACCACTCTCTCGTAGCAAAGTACTGCAAAATCCACCACAGGATATCCATGATTAAACTTGAGTAGTGCAGTATCAAGGCACCTAAACTTGGCCAAATAAATAACATTAAAGTGCCGAACAAGGCGCCTGGAATAATCAAAAGCATCATCATGGGAATGGCGATGATATTGGTAATGAGACTTACCATAGAAACTTGCTGAAAATATAAAAGCGAAATGGGCAAAATCCCCCAAAATATCACCCACTGTGGATAGACCCATTTATGCCAAAGCCGAGGAGGCCCTATTCTTCCCATGTAAGTGAATAGCAAAAACCACACCGCTAAAAAGGACAGCCAAAACCCTACTTCATAAACACTTAAAGGGTCCCAGAGCAGAACAATGCAAAGTGCCGCAAACCAAGCTCGGTAAGAGCTGATATTTCTCTCGAGCAATCTTGCCAAGCCTAGCACTGTAATAGTAATAAAAGCCCGCTGAGTCGGTACGGTAAATCCCGCTAACATGCTATATATTAAAGCCGCAATCAACCCTGCAATGCCCGCCGCTTTTTGAGCAGGAATGATTAAAGCTAAATTGGGAACTATCGGCCAAACCCATCTTAAAAATAAAAAGATTATCCCTGCCAGCAAAGCGATATGGAGCCCTGAGATCACTACAAAGTAGCTGGTGCCGCTATTCACTAAAATCTGCCAAGCCTTTGAGCTTAGCCCGCTTTTATCCCCCAGCACCAAGGCAATCATTACTCCTTGATTGACCTCACCACGAGTTGCTTGCAATAAACGCTCTCTAAGTTTGTAGCGAGAACAATTTAAAGGCTGTGCCCAAAAGCTTGAGTGTAACCGATGGTAGTAATATTTAGGCAGAACATAACCTTTTGCGATAATGCCCTGCCTTTGTAAAAAGCTGGCATAATCAAATTCACCCGGATTATGAAAAATGCCAATAGGTTTAAGCTCTATTAATAATCGCCATGTATCACCCGGCTCTAATCTAGGCCCTCTTCCATACCAGTCTAATAGAAATTTGCCCTGTTTAGTTTTGAATATAAACCGAGTTCGATGATGAGAGGCGATACTCGGTAGGCCCACCACTGTTCCTATTGCCCAGAATGGATGATTAAATTGCTCTCTGGCAAGTTGCGGATGATGCGCTTCTCTCAAGCTTAAGCTTGCATGCCAAACTAGCAAGGCTATAATCAAGAAACCCAATAAAATTGACAGGCTTTTCATTGATTATATTATGATCAATTTTGCCACGGATGAAAAGCGAGAGCACAAATGTACCAGAACTATACCCTGGAAGGTGAATACATATTTAGCGTTAGCGAAATTAACCTCGCTGTACGTGATTTGTTGGAAAAAAACTTTTCACAAGTTTTCGTGAGCGGTGAAATTTCTAATTTAACCCAGCCCGCCTCAGGACATTTATATTTCACTCTAAAAGACCACACTGGCCAAATCAAATGCGCTCTATTTCGTGGCAAACAAAGATTATTGAGATTTTCACCTCAAAATGGTCAGCATGTTACCGTGCTAGCCACTGTAAGCCTTTATCCTGAGCGAGGAGATTACCAACTTCTGGTTGAAGATGTTCAGTTGGCAGGGGAAGGTCAGCTTCAACAACGCTACGAAGCTTTAAAAAGAAAACTGGCCGAAGCCGGCTTATTTGATGCCGCTCATAAAAAATCTATTCCGAATTTCCCTAAAAGCATCGGAGTTATTACCTCTAAAACAGGCGCTGCCTTGCAAGACATTTTAAGCGTATTAAAAAGGCGCTGCCCTCTTATTCCCATCGCCTTATATCCTTGCCAAGTTCAAGGAGATGAGGCCGTGCCCCAGTTAATCGATGCGATAAAAAAAGCCAATGAAGAACCGATTTGCGACGTATTACTCTTAACAAGAGGCGGTGGCTCCATAGAAGATTTATGGGCATTTAACAGTGAGCAATTAGCTTATACCATTTTCAATTCTACTATTCCGATAGTGAGCGCGGTGGGTCATGAAATTGATTTTACTATTGCTGACTTTATAGCGGATAAAAGAGCTCCTACTCCCTCTGCTGCAGCTGAAATGGTGAGTCCAGATCAACTAGAATTAACTGCACAATTAAATAGAATCCAAATGCGCTTTGAGCAAAGCCTAAGGCACAAACTCTTTAATGTTGAGCAGCATTTACAACATTTAAGCAAAAGATTAATTCACCCGAAACAAAAGCTCTATCACCACACACAAAAACTTGACGATTTATCCACTAGCTTGCTAAAAATTATTCACAATCTTTTAGAAAGGCGAAAATATGATCTAAAAATGCATTTAAATCGCCTAAACCGATGCAGCCCTTCTGAGCAGGTCAATCAACTTAATGGCAAAATTCTGCAATGGAATCAAAGGCTCCAACAGATCACGCAATTCGCTATAAAAAGTAAACGCGACCTTTTTGTCGCTAATGCCGAAAAACTACACACATTGAGTCCGCTTGCGACTTTGCAGCGAGGTTACGCCATTGCACAAGATGAAAACAAATCACTGATTACTCGAGCAGCCCAAGTTAAAATCGGCGATAAAATTAAAGTCACTTTATCCGAAGGCGTTTTAGACTGTCAGGTTAAAGACATACCCTCTGTTTAATATTTAATCAAATTACTAGTTGTTGCCAATTTAGTTGATTCCCAGCTTTATTCACCAAGTTATCCACAGAGTTTTTCACAAAATCTGTGGGTAAGTCCTGCACTAGCCTAAAAAGTCTGCTTTTCTCGTCTAAGCTTAAAGAAAATGGAAGGAGAACCCCATGGCCTTCAGCAAAATAGGCGCTAATGCTGCATCCAAGCTTGGCAGTATTTCTCAAGCTGTTGAAAGAGGGATGCATAGAATCAATGAAAGCCCCACTCTTTCAGGGGCAGCAGGTTCAGTTTTGGGCGCTTTGGCCCTGGCTGCGCCTGTATATGCATATGAGAAATTTGTTGCTCCATCGCCACAGACATCAGCTAATGAAGCGGCTTTAAAAGCAGAAAATAAGATGGTTTTTGATCTACTTCAAAAACAGCATGAAGCTCATATAGCCACTCTTAAAGCACTAAGCGAATCAGCCAAAAGTGAGCGTGAGGCCCATGCAAGAGAAGTTGCATCTCTTCAAACTAGAATAGAAAACTTAGAAGCTTCAAGCTCAACTCCTTGGTATTTTAATTTATTTGCAGCTAAACGAGGCCCAAGCAAGGAAGCAGAAAAAAGCTCAAAAGGACCTGAACTACATTAAATGAGGAAAAGTCATGAAAAATCGAATTTTTATTACTGTAAACGCCATAGTTGCACTAGCTTTTGCCCACTATGTCTCAGGCAAGGCTCGACAACCGTCCAAAAGCGGTGACCAGGACACTCAAAAATTTATTGAAGAGTCAGCTAAAAAACGAGCTGCTATAGAAGAACAGCTTAATCAATCTCAAGGCCCAGAGCAAAAATAAGCTCCTTGTGCTCGGCTATAAGATTTATCTTTTTTGCTTTATAATCTAAAAAAACACCAGAGCAGGAGGCCTGATATGTTTAGTCAAAAGCAAAACAACAATATTAAGTCGGTCATAAAAGCAAAATTTAACAATGCTTGTTTAGTATTTGAAAAAGCTATGAGCCAAATCAATGAAAAGTCTTATCAATGCACCAGCTCCCGAGAACAAAGACGCAAGCAAGCAGTGCTTGAGGCTTTGCTTAGGCCAGTTCTTTAATTTTTATTGCAATCGGCTAGGAAGTACGGCCAAATGCAGGCCTAAAGCGCTTAAAATTTCGTGAGTGCTTTTCAAATAAGGGTTGCCCTTTTTAGACAATGTTTTATATAAGCTCGCTCGGCTCTTATTAGCTTTCTCTGCAAGCTTACTCACCCCGCCCTGAGCCTGAACGACATTGTGCAAAGCTAGCAAAAATACTTCAATACTCCCGCCTTCTAAAGCCGCATTCAAATATCCTGAGGCTTCAACAGGGTCTTTTAGTGATTCGATCAAGTAATCTTGATAGGCTATTTTATTTGCCATGTTCTGTCCTTGCTAAATAATCTTGCCAATACCTAACTGCTTTCTTTATATCTTTATTTTGATTGGATTTGTCTCCACCACACAAAAGAATGACTATTGTGCTTTGCTCTTGTCCAAAATAAATTCTGTAGCCTGGGCCGAAAGCTAGTCTTAATTCACATACGCCAGCTTCTATTACTTTATAATCTCCAAGATTACCAAGGGTTATCCTATCTAGCCGCTCCTTGATACGATAGCGTACTTTTTTATCCAATGCTTCTAGCCATTCAATAAATGGAACTTTATTGTTCTTCGCTTTATATAAGTAAATTTCTTTAAATCTGGTCACTTCCATAGTGTACTCCACAGGACACAGAAGTCAACTCGCTATTTGTTTAAGAAGAATTCATGGGCGAGAGAAATTAGATGCTATTGATCAAATATTATACAGCGCTAAACGTTATAAATAAATGCAATGCAGACCGCAAATTAAATTTCCAAAAGCTTTTTCAGCTTTAGCTCTGAAATAGAAACCGCAGTTTTAAGTTCTTGAGCAAACAATGAAACCCGAAGCTCCTGCAATAGCCAATTAAAATCAGCTGAATCAAGTTTGGCTTTTTTAATATCACCTGATGATTGATAAGCCCTTGCGAGATTTTGGACAATCGCCATATTTTGCCGATCTTTATCAAAGCTTTGCTTTAATTTTTCCGAGCGTTTTAACAGAGCTTGCAGATAAATCCCTATACGCTTAAACCATTCATCAGCAGTGTTCTGCATAAAATTAGCATAAACCAATTGTTTCACTTGAGTTTGCATGTCCTGGAAAGCAGCTGCAAAATTACCGGGAGCAGGTTTGCTAAATAGCTTCATTAACTCCTGATAAGGATTGGCCATGCTATCAAGCTGCTGAATTAATTTCAGGCCTTCTGGATAAAGCTGTCCGCGATGGCTTAAAGCCTCATTAAAGCTTTCCTGATTTCTGATCTCAGCTTCAGATAAAAATACCCGGTCAAACACCTTAGCGCTAAAGTCATCGATAAACTGCTGCTTTGTGATATTGGCAGAAAATTTGAGGCTTAGCGCATTAAGCTGCGGCAATGATTTCAGCTCTTTCAATTCTTTTTTGCACTGCAACATAAAAAGCTGGCGCAGGCCTTTTTGAGTCAGGCGATGGGCTTCTTCTTTATCGGGAACGGCCTTGATCGCCACACTGTTCTCTTCGGCAATAATAGCGGGATAGGCTAAAGCTTGCAGCTTGCCTTGCTTAATAGATACTTGCTCAGGTAACTCTCCAAACTCCCAGCTCGTTAAGCCAGACTGCTCGATAGCACTGTGCATACTCGCCGCAGTTTCTTGCATTTCTCCGCTTAAATACAGCTTTAATTCCTTTAGGCTTCGGCCTTGTTTAATAAGGCTGCCGTCTCTTTCTAAAATTTGGATGTTCATTTTTAAATGGGCTGGCAACTCAACTTCAGTCCAAGTTTCAACAGGCACATTAACTCCAGTCATTTTTTTAAGTTCAGTGCCAAAAGCTTCAAACAATGACTGAGAATGATCAGCCTGCAAAAGCCTTTCATAACAGGCTTCAGCAAAATTGGGGGCCGGAACAAAGTTGCGACGGATAGGTTTGGGCAAGCCTCGAATTAACTCGGTGAGCTTTTCTTTTAATAATCCGGGAACCAACCACTGACATCTTTCTTCAGTTAACTGATTGAGCATGGCTAGCGGAATTTTAATGCTGACCCCATCATCCATTTCGCCCGGCTCAAACCGATAGGATAAAGGCAGTCGGGTCTGCCCTATTTCAAGATAATCTGGAAACTGCTGGGCTTTAATGTTTTTAGCCTGATCGGTAAGCAAGTCTTCTTCATGCCAAAACAATTCTTGTTGTTCAGACGGGCTTAGGCTTTTGGCCCATTTTTCAAACTCGATTCCGCTGACAATATTCTCAGGCAAATTTTTATCATAAAAAGCTTCCAACTGAGCTTCGTCTACAACAATTCCACGACGCCTGCCTTTATGTTCAAGCTCTTCCACATCAAGCAACAGCTGCTGGTTGTGAATAATAAAACTCACCTGAGTCCTAAACTCTCCCATCACCAAAGCATGACGAATAAATAACTCCCGAGCTAACCTGGGGTCGATTCTGGCATAGTTCACTTTGCGTTTTGCTACGATTTCAAGGCCATACAGAGTGACTTTTTCAAAGGCCACCACTTCGGCCCTGGTTTTCTCCCAGTGTGGCTCGGCATAACTCCGTTTTAACAAATAATGTGGAGCCAGCTTCTCGATCCAATCTGGCTCAATTTTAGCGACGGTTAATGCAAAAATTTGAGAGGTTTCCATTAAGCTTGCACACATTAACCACTTGGGTTTCTTTTTAGCTTGAGGAGAGCCCGGAAAGATTTGAAACTTAATGGCACGGGGCCCTAAATAAATTCGCTCCTCCAACCATTGCCCAATTAAGCCCAAAGATCCTGTTAACAAAGCCTGATGGATCCTCTGATAGTCCTGAGCTGAATATTCTTTAGTGATGCTATCAAATTGCTTAATAGGAACAGTCCATTTCAAGCTTTGGCAGGTTTCAAGCAGCTGCCGATAGACCTCAGACCATTCTCGCATTCTGATAAACGATAAAAAATTCTGTTTGCAGTACTGTTTCATTTTATTTTGAGACTGGGCCTGGATAGCTTGGTGATAATGCTCCCATAAATTAAGTATGCTTAAAAAGTCAGAAGCCGGATTCTGGTATTGTTGATGTTTAGCATCTGCTTGTTGCTGATATTCTTTGGGACGCTCTTTTGGGTCCTGCACGCTCAAAAAACTTGTAATGACCAATACTTCTCTTAGACAATTAAACTTAGAGCCTGCAATAATCATCCGGCTTAAGCGAGGATCAACCGGAAACCTTGCCATCATTCTGCCGTTTTGAGTAATTTCATCCGTAAAATCGATGGCTTGAAGCTCTTGTAGCAGCCTATATCCATCGTTAATAAATTTACCCTCGGGCGGGTTAATAAAGGGAAAGTCTTCTATTTTGCCTAAACGAAATACGGCCATCTGCAGGATAATGGAAGCCAAATTGGTGCGTAAAATCTCAGGTTCGGTATATTCGACCCGGCCTTGAAAGTCTTCCTTGCTATACAGCCTGATGCAAATTCCCGGAGCAATACGGCCACAGCGCCCTGCTCTTTGGTTAGCGCTAGCCTGGGAAATAGGCTCAATGGGCAGCCTTTGCACTTTGTTTTTATAGTTATAGCGGCTGATCCTGACAAATCCGGTGTCGATCACATAGTGAATGCGAGGTACGGTTATAGAGGTTTCGGCGACATTGGTGCTTAAAATAATCCGCCTTTTCACTCCCGGATGGAAGGCTTTTTGCTGCTCGCTCATGGAAAGACGTGCATATAACGGAACGATTTCATACTGCTTCATATCATATTTTTTTAAGGATTCAGCCGTTTCGTGAATTTCCCGCTCAGTGCTCAAGAATACCAAGATATCCCCATTGCCTTCTGCGCTTAGCTCATCCACCGCTTTGATAATGCCTTGAATCTGATCGCCCTCTTCTTCATCCAAAGGTCGATAACGCGTTTCTACGGGATAGGTTCGGCCTGAAACCTCAACAATCGGCGCATTATTAAAATGTTTGGAAAACTTAATATGATCGATGGTCGCTGAAGTAATAATGACTTTGAGATCAGAACGTTTTGCAATAAGCTGTTTTAAATAGCCCAAGAGAAAATCGATATTTAAGCTTCTTTCATGGGCTTCATCGATAATCAGCACATCATATTGCTTGAGTAACCTGTCTTGCTGGATTTCAGCCAATAAAATCCCATCGGTCATCAGTTTAATTTTGGTGTCTTCATTAAACTGATCGTGAAACCTCACTTGATAACCGACCAGTGAGCCAAGCTCACATTGCAGCTCTTCTGCCACTCTTGCCGCCACATTACGAGCCGCGAGCCTTCTAGGTTGAGTATGACCTATCTTGCCTTTCTCGGCCAAGCCAAGGCTTAAACAAATTTTGGGTAACTGAGTCGATTTCCCTGAGCCGGTTTCTCCGGCAACAATTAAAACCTGATGGGTTTTTAAAAGGGCAGCAATTTCCTCAATTTTTTGAGTGATAGGAAGCAATTGAGGAAATTCAATGTTCATTATGAATCCGATATTGATGTCTAAGCTATTGTAGCTGTTAGCTCATAAATACTAAAGTGCGGGCTTGATGGGCTTTTCCAAGAAGAATAAAATTGAACATATAATGATCAAAACCGGGAGCTATTATGCCAATAATCAGCATGTTTTACGGGATAATTATTCAAATGTTTTGGAATGAGCATGCACCGCCCCACTTCCATGCACTCTATGCTGAATATGAAGCAGTTATCGATATACGGACTTTGAATATAATGAAAGGCAGCATGCCTCGCAGAGCTTTATCGCTTGTGCTAGAATGGGCCTCACAGCATCAAAGCGAGCTGATGGAGGATTGGCAATTATGCGAACAGAACGAAATGCCACGGAAAATAAGTCCGTTAGAGTAACACTTTCTGCATCTTGGCGCGTGGTTGAAGTCTCTGTTCTTCCATATTATTGCCTTGAAGTAAAATTTGTCGATGGAACCAAAGGCAAGGTAAATCTAAAAGAACTCATTACAAGTAATCATGCCGGTGTATTTGCTAAGCTTCGTGACAACAGCCTATTTGATCAAGTTTGTATAGAACTTGGGGTCGTTACTTGGCCGGGGGAAATTGACTTAGCACCTGACGCAATGTATGAAGCTATTTCAAAAAACGGTGAATGGATTCCGGGTTCCTAATCTAAAGATTAGGCCCCAGAATGACAAAATCGCGGTATCTTGCCAGCTCTATTTCAAAATTAATCGAGGCACACAAACAATGAACGCGCGGTTTATTTTTTTATAAATGAGCACGTAAGTGTGCAGTGTAACGAAGAGTAATGAAAGAGGCTGACAAGATCTAGTCGTAGCCAAGCTGCCTCAGCATCCTTTCATCATCCGCCCAGTTTGCACGAACCTTGACCCATAGCTGCAAATGTATTTTATGGTTAAACAGCTTTTGCATATCAAGGCGGGCTTCGGTACCGATTTGCTTTAGCTTTTGGCCTTTGGCACCAATCACAATTGCTTTTTGGCCGTCTCGCTCGACATAAATAGTCGCAGCGATATCATACATCCCGCCCTCTTCTTTAAACAGATCAATTTCAACCGTTAATATATAGGGCAGCTCCTGGCCCAATGAGCGCATAAGCTTTTCTCTGATAATTTCAGCCGCTAAAAAGCGTTCTGAACGATTGGTAATTTGGTCTTCGGGGTAAATAAATTCCTGTTCGGGCAAATACTTAGCAAGGCTTTTTTCTAATGCCTCAACCTGAGTTTTCTGCTGAGCTGAAAGCGGCAGAATTTCAGCAAATTTCAATTTTTTGGATGCAGCCTCAATTAATGGCAAAAGCTCAGATTTATCTTTAACTAAATCGACTTTGTTAATAACCAGAACAACCGGACAGTCTACGTTTTTTAATCTTTCCAAAATCCAGTCTTCTTCAGGCCCAATCTTGCCCTCTATCATAAAAACAATCACATCTACATCATGCAAAATACTGGAAGCCGCCTTGTTCATATAGCGGTTAATGGCTTTTTCCTGGTGCTTATGCATCCCTGGAGTATCAAGGTAGATAGCCTGGACATTATCTTCGGTTTTAATGCCTAAAATCTGGTGCCTCGTTGTCTGAGGCTTTTTGCTGGTAATAGAAAGCTTTTGTCCTAAAATGGCATTAAGTAAGGTTGATTTGCCGACATTAGGCCGACCGATAATACCGATATATCCGCAACGAGCCAAAGCTTTTCTCCTTGTTAAAATCAGGATTATACAGACTTTGGCTCAAAGATTCGACTATATGAAGAAAATCCAGCTTAAGCTGAAAGCCCAAGCTGGATCTATAGATTTCTAACTTATACTTGAGCAGCCATAGAAAGCAATGACTCTGAGCTAGCGTTAGCATTAGCAAGCTTTGCAGGGTTTTCAGCTGTACAAGACAGGGCTAAACCAGTCACTATTAAAATGGAGCCGATAGTAAAGGCGCCAGGGCCCATAGAGCTGCCCTCTTCTTTAGAGTATCCATAAGCTGATATTGCTAGTGCTACTGTACCCAGGGCAACTGAAGCAGCAGCTATTTTTTTGGTAGTCGTGTTAAATAAGTTCGTACAATTAAACATAATAATCTCCTAATAATTTTTTTAGATAAATGAAAGTCTTAGCCGTCAAAAACGGCAAATAAAAAGCGCAAATGTGGTATATAAGTGTGATTTTGGCCTTTAGGCCAAATGGAAATGATGCTGCTTACTAAATTGAACGGCAAAAACTGGACGACAAACAGCAGCATTCGCCATTGCGGCAAATCCTTTTTTTTGCTGTTTGATAGTAGTTTTCATAACAACGCCTATTGATGTAGTTTTTTTATACTAAAAAATTACAAAAAAATTGTCAACAAGCTTTTAGCTAAATTATTTTAATTCGATTAATGCCAAAAGTGCTTTAGCAGCTTCCTGATCGGCAATACGGCGGCTGGGGCCTTCTGCTTCTGCGGATAAATTGAGGTCTTTTACCATACATCGTACAGTAAAGATTTGAGCATGATCGGGCCCTTCTGCTTTAACCAGCTCATATACAGGCAAGGCATAGCCTTTGGATTGCAGGTATTCTTGAAGGCGGCTTTTAGAATCTCTCAAAGAGTCAGTTAAAGAAAGCGCTTGAATTCGGCTTTTAAACCAGGCCAAAACCATGGCTCTTGCTGTGGGAAAATCGCTGTCTAAATAAATGGCCCCGATAATGGCTTCTATGGCATCCTCTAAAATGGAACTACGACGATAACCCCCACTTTTAAGCTCTCCCGAACCCAAACGTAAGTAGTCCCCTAAATTGAACTCCTGAGCCACTACCGCCAGAGTTTCACCTTTTACTAAGCTTGAGCGAAGTCGGCTAAGCTCTCCTTCTTTGGCTTCTGGAAACTTCTGATACAAGGCTTCAGCGATGCTTAAGCTTAATACCGCGTCCCCTAAAAATTCGAGTCTTTCATTATGCGGCCCTTCGCTGCTTCTATGGCTTAAAGCCAAATACAGCAAATTGGAATCATTAAAGAAATAACCGATTTTTTGGCATAGTTGATTGAGCAAGGCTTTTTCATCGGCTTTCATGACGTAGCCTTAAGCAAATTTGTGTCCAATACGATTCCAGCGAACGCTGTCATTCACGCTATCCCAGCTGAATATCACCATAAACGCTTTACCGACTATGTCTTTGCTTGGAGCAAAACCCCAGCAGCGGCTATCATCACTATCGTCCCTATTATCGCCCATCATAAAATATTCACCCTGAGGCACAACTAAGTCTTTAAAATCCACCGAAGGCACGCCGTTGGTATTATAAACATCATGCCAATGCCCTCCTATATTTTCTTGATAATGATTCACAGAGGTGTAACCTAAATCAGCATTGTTGGGCTCAAGCGTATTACCTAAGTATTTACGAGGTACAGGCTGACCATTGATAAACAACTGCTTATTAACATAGCTTATATAGTCACCGGGCACGCCAATTACAGTTTTAATTAAATCAATCCTGGGGTTAACGGGATCATGAAATACCATGATATCGCCTCTTTGCGGGGTTCCCACTGAAATGAGCTTGGTATTAAACAGCGGCAATCTTACGCCATAGGAAAATTTATTAACTAAAATGTATTCATCCAGTTGAATGGTAGGAAGCATAGAGCCTGAAGGCACATCAAATAGCTCCACTACAAACCCTCTTAAAACAAATACAAAGAATAAAACCGGGAATAAAGAACGCGCATAATCTGCTAATACAGGGCCTTTGCTTAATTCATACTTATCATGTTTAGACAGACTGTCAAAACCTGGAGTTTTTGAAGCCATGGCGTAGCGTTTTTTGGAGAAAAATATAACATCAATTACGTAGATAATTCCTGACGCAACTACCGCAATAAACAACAGTAACTCAAAATAAAATCCCATCTTACACCACCTTTCAATTACTCATGCTCATTCCCACCGACTTCTCCTCTCTCGCTTGCGGGAGAGGACCAAGGAGAGGGCTTTACACCACCTTTCAATTACTCATGCTCATTCCCACATACTTCTCCTTCCTTTCTGCACTTCGCATTCCTGCTCCGTTTGAAAGCCGGCCCTGCGCTTTCCTTGCTTCGGGCGTTCGTCGGGACAAAGCAGTGCTTTGTCTTTCTCCGCCTCACCCTGCGGGAGAGGACCAAGGAGAGGGGTTTTAATCTTTCCCAACTTTCAAAATAGCCAAAAACGCTTCTTGCGGCAACTCTACGCTACCCACCTGCTTCATCCGCTTTTTACCGGCTTTTTGTTTCTCCAGCAATTTCTTCTTACGGCTCACATCTCCACCATAACATTTTGCCAAGACGTTTTTACGCATGGCTTTAACGGTCGATCTTGCAATAATATGTGCGCCAATAGCAGCCTGGATCGCAACATCATACATCTGGCGTGGAATCAGCTCTTGCAACTTTTCAGCCAAATCTCGACCACGGTTCTGGGCCTGCTCTTTATGCACTATAGTCGCTAATGCATCAACTTGCTCGCCGTTAATTAAAATATCTAATCTGACCACAGGAGCCGCTTGATAACGCTTAAATGCGTAATCCAATGAAGCATAACCACGGCTCGTGGACTTCAAGCGGTCGAAAAAGTCTAGCACCACTTCTGACATAGGCAGCTCATATACCAAAGAAACCTGTTTACCCATATACTGCATATTCACTTGAGTACCGCGCTTTTCAACACATAGCTTGATCACATTGCCCAAAAATTCTTGAGGGACCAAAATATTGGCTTGCACAATTGGCTCACGAATTTCTTCTATTCTGCCAGGATCAGGTAAACGAGATGGGTTGTCGACATAAACCACTTCACCTTCTCTTAGCAGCACTTCATAAACCACAGTAGGCGATGAGGTAATTAAATTTAAATCATATTCCCGCTCTAAGCGCTCTTGGATAATTTCCATATGTAGCATGCCTAAGAAGCCACAGCGAAATCCAAACCCTAAAGCCTGAGAATTTTCAGGTTCAAAAAACAAAGAAGCATCATTTAAGCTCAATTTAGCCAAGGCCTCACGAAAAGCTTCATAGTCTTCAGCATTAACTGGGAACAGGCCTGCATAAACCTGAGGCTGTACTTTTTTAAATCCTGCCAATGGCTTATCTGCTGCAGGTTTAACATGAGTTAAAGTGTCACCAACAGGCGCACCGTGAATGTCTTTAATATTGGCAACCACATAGCCTACTTCACCCGCACTTAGAATATCTTTTTCTAAACGCTTAGGAGTGAATACGCCTAGAATATCCACGTTATGGGATTGACCGGTGGACATCACTAAAATTTTGTCATTCTTTTTCAAAGTACCGTTTTTAATCCGAACTAACGATACCACTCCCAAATAGCTATCAAACCAGGAGTCGATAATAAGCGCCTGAAGGGGTGCCTCAGGGTCGCCCTGCGGCGCTGGAATTTTGGCAACGATCACTTCCAATACATCTTGAACGCCCACGCCGGTTTTCGCGCTGCATCGAACCGCATCGGTCGCTTCAATTCCTATAATTTCTTCGATTTCTTCTGCAACTCGCTCAGGTTCTGCTTGAGGCAAATCAATTTTATTTAACACAGGAACCACTTCAAGCCCTTGCTCGATTGCGGTATAGCAGTTAGCTACGGTCTGCGCTTCTACTCCCTGCCCTGCATCCACGACCAAGAGCGCACCTTCGCAAGCTGCCAAGGACCTTGAAACCTCATAAGAAAAGTCCACATGTCCTGGAGTATCGATAAAATTAAGCTTATAAACTTCACCGTTTTTGGCGGTGTAATTTAAAGTCACGCTTTGCGCCTTAATGGTAATACCGCGCTCGCGCTCAATATCCATGGAATCCAATACCTGTGCACTCATCTCGCGGTCGGACAAGCCACCACAATACTGGATGAATCTATCAGATAAGGTCGATTTACCATGATCAATATGGGCAATGACAGAAAAGTTACGTATATTTTTCATCGATTTTAACTGTTCTAGTTGGAAAAATGGGCTTAAGTTTAATTGATTTTAGCTGATTAAGCTACGGCTTTCATGCTACTATACGCCTGGAATTATAGCGCCCCCTACTCCAAATTGTCATCCTGGGGCTGCGTAGCAGAACCCGGGATCCAAATAGAAAAGTATAGTGAAAAGATGGAAGCTGCATATGACTGATCAACGCGAAGAAATAATCAAAACTCTATTACAAAGCTACACTGTTCCGTATTTGAAAAATGACCTCATTAGCGCCAAAGTCTTGCGCTCCATTCATATTGAGAACAATAAAGTTAAAGTTGAGCTTGAGTTTGGCTTCCCTATAGAAAATCTCAAAAACCAGATCCAATCAGACTTAACTCATCTCATTAAACAGGAAACCGGCTTAGAGCAAGTTGAAGTGAGCATAAGCTGGAAAGTGGCTTCTCACCAAGTCCAAGCTGGACTAAAAAGTGTTCCTAACGTCAAGAATATTATTGCTATTGCTTCCGGTAAAGGCGGAGTCGGTAAATCCACTGTATGTGCTAATTTAGCCTTAGCTCTGCAAGCCGAAGGTGCGAAAGTAGGTATTTTAGATGCAGATATTTACGGCCCTAGCCAGCCTCAAATTTTAGGCAGTTATGAAACCCCTGAACACAAAGAAAAAAGACTCAAACCTATTGTTCGATATAATCTGCAATGCATGTCTATTGGCAACCTTGTTGATATAGATAGCGCCATGATTTGGCGCGGCCCCATGGTCAGCACTGCCTTACAACAACTTCTCAATGATACAGACTGGGACAATTTGGATTACTTGTTTATCGACTTACCCCCAGGCACAGGCGATATTCAACTGACCCTATCTCAGAAAGTTCCTGTTAGTGCCGCTGTGGTGATCACTACCCCGCAAGATTTATCATTAATCGATGTGCGTAGAGCTTTGGGCATGTTTGCCAAAGTTAAAGTGCCGGTATTAGGCATTATCGAAAATATGAGCACTCATATTTGCAGTAATTGCGGGCATGAGGAAGCAATATTTGGGTCAGGCGGTGGCCAACAAATGGCTGAGCAATTTCATACCGAGCTTTTGGGCCAACTTCCCTTAAATATTAAAATACGAGAAGATGCCGATGCCGGTAAGCCTACCGTGGTAGCTGAGCCTAATGGTGCCATAGCTAATCAGTATAAAGACATTGCCAGAAAGCTCTCTGCCAAGCTATCCTTAGAAGCGAAAAATTACGCCAACCGCTTTCCCAATATTATTGTTGAATAAAAGGCAAAAATTATGAGCATAAAATCAGATAAGTGGATTAAAATAATGGCCGAACAGCACGGCATGATTGATCCATTCGAACCAGGCCAAGTTAAAGAAGCTAACGGCCATAAAATTGTTTCCTATGGAACCTCAAGCTATGGCTATGATGTCAGATGCGCCAATGAATTTAAAATTTTTACCAATATCAACTCAGCCGTGGTCGACCCTAAAAACTTTGACCCAAGCAGCCTTGTAGATGTACAGAGCGATGTCTGCATTATTCCGCCTAACTCATTTGCTTTGGCAAGAACCGTTGAATATTTCAAAATTCCAAAAGATGTCCTTGTAGTTTGTTTAGGCAAATCCACCTACGCAAGATGCGGCATTATCGTCAACGTCACCCCGCTTGAGCCTGAATGGGAAGGCCATGTCACTTTGGAGTTTTCCAACACCACCACCCTGCCTGCTAAAATTTATGCCAATGAAGGCGTAGCGCAAATGCTGTTTTTCCAATCTGATGAGGTCTGTGAAGTCTCTTATAAAGATCGCAAGGGTAAGTATCAAGGCCAAAGAGGCGTGACTTTACCTAGGACTTAAAAACCATGCCAAACCAGACCGAATTGAATAAGATGTTGTTAAAAGCTGCTTCTTATTACGACATTGATACTATAAAAGGACTCATCGATGAAGGGGCTGAGATTGACTCCAGATCTTCAGATGGCCGCACTGCACTGCAAATGACCGCTAGCATCTACAGTTCTAGCAATACAAGAACACTACTAAAACTAGGAGCCGATATAGATGATGACTACAAGTTTATTAATGCAAATCTAAAAGCGCTGACGCAATACACTGACAACATTTACAAACTTACTTTGGTTCCACGACCAGAAGCCTACAACCCAGAAATGGACGATGTATTTATAATCAAGAGGCTCTACCATAAAGTTATAAAAGCAGGCCTTCCTTCTCAATTCACAGAATCTCTTAATCGCTTTGATCTTTCAGCCGATACTAAAGCAAAAATCATAGAAAAAGTTAAATTGGCTGCCTATTTTCATGCTCTTATCCATTTAAAACCCTTAGATGCGCCATTAATAGAGTTAAGCACTAATGAACAAAACTTCCTGATTGCAAAATTAAGCCTTCGGATTAAGTCCGGCCTGATAAGTCAATTAGGATTGGATAATCTCTATCTTTACCTAAAAGATCAGCCCGCTTTAAAGGCTGTAGTAAATAATGCTCTCAACTCATTATTTGAAACAGATAATCGCGGCATCGAGGGCTTATATAATAAAGTAAATGACTGTGCTGAAATCTGTCTGGGATTTTTATTGAACATCATGGACCCTGAAACTTTTAGCTCAGAGATCCCCTATAGCGCATTAAGAACAGCCATGGAGCTCGATGGCAGCCCTGATGCCACTTTGAAAATCAAGCAAGCTTACCTAATGATCAAAATGGCTTTTGGCTCATGCTTAAATGCTTTAGAGCAGCTTGTGCTAAATCAAGCGCCGATCCGTTATGTATCTGTAGATAAACTCGGCCATTTAGCGGGAGCCATTGAAATGCTCGAAAGATTACCTCCTCTAATTCTTAGTGATAGCAGTGCTTCAAGACTCAGATCATGGAAGATATGCTTAAAAGCAATTCAGGCTCCGCCCCAAGCAAGTGGTGGCTCAATGGGTGCTGCAGGCTCAAGCTCAGCAGCAGATAGCAGCCGCCCCAAATTTAAATTAAAGCTGAGCGCCCGCCCAGCAATACCTGTAGCGCAAAGCATTGAAGGTTCATCGGGAACGGCCGGGTCAAATCCAGCCAAAGATCCCGCTCCATAAACCTGACATAAATTCAAATTGGAACGAAGCCATGCCTGATATGAATGAACTTAACAGAAGTTTTATGACTGCCGTCCGTGAGGGAGATATAAACGCGCTAACAGTATTTATTGCTGCCGGCCTTGATGTTAACTTATGTGACGTAAATGGCCATAGCCCATTGTACTATGCAGTGGAGCATGCTCAAGTAGAATCCATTCAAATACTGATTGCTCATGGTGCTGATGTCCATACTGTAAATGGTTCTGGCGAATCCCTTTTATTTAATGCCGCATTTGAAGGCCATGATAAAATTATCAGGATTTTACATAACCTTGGCCTTGATGTTAAATCCAGCAATCGCGATCTCAATACTCTTTTGCATATTGCCGCCATGAGAGGCCATGCCAAAGCAATCCAAACTCTCGTTAGTCTTGGGGCCGAGCTTAACGCAAAAAATAAATCAGGCAACACTGCTTTACATATGGCAATGAGAAGCGGCCATACTGAGTCTGTTCAAGCCTTATTGGATTTAGGCGCAAATCCTCATATTAAAAACAATAAAACTTTAACAGCTTTACACATCGCTGCAGAAACGGGCAATGTGATAGCCATTAAACTTCTTATAAAGCACATCATTCGCACTAAGAATGGATTACTGCCTGGTGTAGATAATAAAGCTGATAGCTCCTGGCACGATATAAGCATCGAATTTGCAGGTGCTTTGACCCATGCTGCAAGCGAAGGGCATATTGAGGCAATAAAAACACTCGCTGAGCTTGGCGCTAATATCAATCATCCTAATTGGGGAAGCTCAGCAATCGGTGCTGCTGCTAATAATAATCAAACTCATGCAGTCAAAGTGCTGGTTGAAATGGGAGCTGACCATGACTATTCCGCCTTGAATTCGGCGGTTAAAAACGGAAAAAATGAACTCGTTAGACTCATGCTTCAATTAGGCTCTCATTTAGAAAGCCACGTTCCTTTAGAGAGAAAATTAAAGGTTTTGGCCCGATATACTGATAATATTTATATGCTATCGCCCTCTCTTAAGCCACGAGATTACGATGCCTATAAGGATGACTCTTTTATTATCGAAAGGCTCTATCATAAGTTTTTAAAATCAGGGGTCTCTGTTAATTTTGCTGAATCCTTGCATCAATACGACCTATCGATGGAAACTCGAGCAAAAATTTTATACCAAGCAAAAATAGCCAGCTATGTTTATGCCATTATTCATCATAAACCGATTGATATATCCACTTTGCCAAAATTAAGCGAAGCAGAAGAAAATCAAGTTATAGAAATTTTAATGACCCAATTTAAGTATGGTTATCTTTGGAGACCTAATGACGATTACTCATATGATCATCTCATTAATTTAGGTCGAGCAAGGTCTTTGGGTTTTGAAAAGCTTTATCATAATCTTAAAGAGCAACCTATTCTTAAAGAACTTGTTGAAAAAGCTATTAGCCAAATTGAGGGCATTGAGCAGGAATATCGCCAATTCAAACTCAATATCAATTTAATTGAAGCAGCCGCTAAAGGAGAGATTGGCGCAATCAATGAGTACATCACTGCGGGTGCAGATTACACGTTCATAGATGCTAAGAAACAAAGCGCATTAGATTGGGCCGCTAAATATGGCCGGGATGAGGCCATTAAAGTTCTTGTGCAACTGGGCGCAAATCAAGCTCAAATAAACTCGGCGTTGTGGCAAGCTGCAACAGGTAATCATATTACTGCGATTAAAACTTTAGTCGATTTGGGGGCAAATCAAGAAGGCAAGGACCAAGCCTTATTAGCAGCAGCAGAAAATGGGCATGTCGAATTGATCCGCAGCCTTGTAGAACATGGCGCGCAGTTAGAGAATGATGAGGGCGATTCTGCACTGGAGCTTGCCACGATGAACGGGCATTTAGAAGCCATGCAAATATTGGTCGAATTAGGGGCGGACACTCATGTAGCTTTGAATCACGCAACAAGTACTCTCCAGGCCCAAGCGATCCTCCTACTGGTAAAACTGGGTGCTAATCTTGGCAGTGGATATTTTGATAGGACATTTTTGCTTATTGCCATGGATAATGCTCACAAAAAGGAGCATCTTGAGACAATTCGCGTACTATGTGAATTATACGCTGAACTTAATCCTGAAAATCCCTCTAATCTTACTGAGGCTTTGGATTTAGCATTTGTGAATTTGAAAGAGAACCGCTATAACTTAAATGAGGATAATAGCTTTTATGGTGCCCAAATCAGGATTTTAATTGAAGCAGGCGCGAAGGTTGGGCTTTCTCATCTCAATATAGCCGCTTCTTATATTCAAGACCCTGAGATATTTAAATTAATCATTTCCCGTGGTATCGATGTCAATGAAAAAGATACTGATGGTGAAAGCCCCTTAAGCCATGCAGCCTCTACCGATAATTCTAAAGCAGTTAAAATACTGATTGACCTTGGCGCGAAGCTTACTGATTCCTTAAAAGATTTGTATGAGCTTTTGGATAAGAAGAGCCACTATATAGATATTTCATATGAAACCATAAAATTGCTTATAGCCTCTGGATTAGACTTCAAGTCACGCAAAGAAAAACTGACTGACTGCTTACAGCATGCCATATTATATGGGCATCTTGGAAAAGTCCGTGCGCTGCTTGAGCTTGAGCCCGATATCAAAGCCAGAGATGCTGATACTCGTACGCCTTTACATTTGGCCGCAAGGGCGGGTGATCCTGAAGTCATTAGACCGCTTTTAGAATATGGAGCTGAGCTTCATGCAAATGATAAACGGGGCAATACCGTTTTGCATTATGCCGTAAGTATCTATAGTGGATGCAACCCAACTCCTATGATTACAAGCCTCCATGCTTTTGGGGCTAACATTGAGGCCAAGAACACTGATAATCGAACCCCTTTACAACTTGCCGCTAAATTAAAGAATGTCTGGGCCGTCAACGCTTTATTAGAGCTTGCTGCTGATATACGACAGCAGGATTTAGCCATCGATGAACATATAATAGCAATGGCTGAATTTGCAGATAGCATTTATAATGGACCTCTCCTATTCATACCGGATTCATATGAACCCCAAGATGATAATTCCTTTATTCGTGAAAGGCTCTACCACCGGTTCTTAAAGTCGGGATTCCCTAGTGATTTTATAGATACACTACTCCATCTTGATATACCGGACAGCTTAAAATCCAGCATTCTTTCTTCCGCCAAAGCCGCCTGCATGATAAGGGCTGTTATGCAGCTTAAAGCCTTTAATTCTAAAGAAGCCGAATTGATTGCCGAACTTAGCGAACAAGAGCAAAATCAAGTTATAGAGCGGTTAAGCTTCCAATTGCAACACGGATTAATAGGAAAATTAGGCTTAGTAAGCTTTTATGATTTCATCAATAAACAGACTGTATTAAAAGATTGTGTCGATAAAGCTCTAAGGCAGCTCAATGAATTGAACCCGGACAAGTTTGGTATTGAGGGCCTATACAAACAAACAAAAGATAATGCAGAAATTTGTTTAGGCGCTATGGTGATATTGAAATACCCCGACGCTTTTCCCATAAATGTGCCGTTTAGCTTGTTTAAGGCAGACATAAGCTCGCCTGAACCTACTGTTTCCATGCCAGTAAAGCAGAGCTATTCCGGATTGGTCACCATTTTAGGCTCAACTATAAAAGCTTTTGAACATCTTATCTTAAAACAAACACCCAGTTTCAATAGAATACCGGAAGATAAACGAGATTATTTGATCGGAATTATTGAGACATTAAGCAAATATCCAGCCCTTAGCCTGCCGTGCCCTATTTCCCAAAAATTGAAATTTTGGCTCAGCAACTTGGAAAAATTACAAGCTGAAACTCCGCCTGCTATTAGTGCCGGCAGTTTAGCAGGCAGCTATGCAACGACTCAAAGCTTTGGTGGTTCAGCTGGAGCCGCGGGAGGCAGTTTAGGCGCCGCCGGCGGATTTAAGCCTTGAAATATTAGAGTTTTATTCATTTTTAATAAGCTGCATAATAAATTTTTTACCAATCCTAATGACAAGGAGATAATAAATGAGTGGCATGGGCGGTGGCATAAAGATAACTCCGGTTGAAAAATTTTTTGATGCAATAAAATTAGGCAAAATCGATGAAATAAAAAAATCCATCGATGAGGGCATGGATGCTAACTCAAGAAATAACGGTATGTCAGCTTTGCATCAAGCTGCTCAATATGGTTCCGCTGCAATTGTAAAGCTGCTAATTGAACATGCCGCAGATGTAAATGACCGTGATAATGATGGCTGCCCTGTACTGCATTATGTTGCTAACAGCGAAAGCGATACTATTGAAAAATTTCGAGCGCTGCTTGATGCAGGTGCCTTTATTCATGCAGAGGATCACGAAAAAAGGACAGCGAGGCGTTACTCTTCCCAGGACTTAGTGTAACAGCATTTACCATAAGCTTGTTTTGTTTTAGGCTAAAATCTCCCAAACCGAGGAGCCAGTCATGCCAAAAACGCAAAACGAGCTTAATCAATCTTTACTTAAAGCAGTTGAAGCCGATGATGTCCCAGCCATTAAAGCTGCCATCCAAGAAGGTGCTGACATAAGATTTAGGGCTTATGCTGACTATACCCTGTTACATGTAGCTGCAGTACTTGGTAAAGTTAACAGCATTAGAGCCTTGGTTAAAATCGATCCTAAACTTATGAATCAAAGGGATAGCTCCCAAGCCAGGCCTCTTGCGACGGCAGCCTCCAATGGAAAGACAGAGTCAATCAAAACCTTGGTTGAGCTTGGCGATAGCGTTAACATCATAGATAAAACTGATACCCCCCCTCTATTGTCTGCTTACAAGGCAGGACAATTGGAGTCCTATAAAATCCTGTTAGCCCTAGGTGCAGTTGTCTTCTTTGATATAGCAAGCAGTATTAACCCAGCTTTCAAGAGCCTCACCGAACTTGCAGAAGATGTTGAAAAAATCATTTTTTCAGAACAGCCTGACAATAATGAGCTTTATCAAGCTGAAGAGGATAAGGCTTTTATTGACCAAAGGCTTCTTCACTATTTGTTAAACCACGGCCTTAATAGCCCTTCTTTTTTAAATTGGGTACAAGCAAACCACGCTTTTTCAGATGAGTTTAAAGCCAAAATCCAAGAGATCACTAAAATCGCCCTTCATGTCCGCGCCGTTATTCATTTAAAACCGATTTCGGAAGAGATCCTTTCCTTGGGGCTAAGTCCAGAAGAAGAAAGACAGGTTGCTATGCATCTTAAGCCCCGATTTGAAATGGGTCTTTTAGGAGAAATAGGAATGAAAAAATTACATACTCACTTAAAAGATAAGCCTTATTTGAAAAGGTGCATTGATGCCACCATCCAGCAAATGCCTGACTTTGGACCATCTCAACAAGGATTTGATGCGTTATACAGTCAGGTCAATGAACAGGCTGGAATATGCCTAGGTGCATTGACTCAACTGGCAATGCCGCATTTTTTCCCAACCGAGATACCTCCTTCTCAACTAGCAACAGCTGCACAAAATTTTAGTGGCTCATCGCCTATTAACAGGACTAAGGAATTTATGGAAATGCTATTGGAATTTTGTGGGACCCCACTCAATGCTTTTGAATTTTATCTCGCTAATAGACTGGAAGATTTTATTGCAACTGTAAAAGCCGAGGCATGTAACTTAGATTACCTTATCAAAGCTCTTGAGAGCTCCTCGCCCTTGTGTTTATCAAGAAAAACAGGTGCTGAAATACAAAAATGGCTGCTTGAGTTAAAAGAACTACAAAAGACCCAAGAGACTTCTCAAGCTAGAGATTTAGAATCCTCTCCTCATCTAGCTGCCCAACAAGTTTTCAGTGGCTCTGGTGGTGCAGCTGGAGGCAGTGCATCAGCTTCAAGCAACAAATATGCAATGGGCCCTCAATAAAAAAGCCCCTTCACAGGGGCCTTGGATAAAAGTGAGGCTCAGACATCTTTATTATTATTGTTATTATAAACTGATGCTGTAACCTCCAAACCTTATACAAACTCATTCTGCATGTAGTTTTGCGCTGTTAAATACATTGCATTGTGTTCAACTACGCTCGCCAAATTCATAGATGGCTTCGCATTTTGAGCTAGTTCAACTTGTTGGTTCTGTACTTTGCTATAAGAAGCACTGTAAGAATAAACCGATAAGCTCATAATAAAACCTACCATTAACAAGTTAAATAATACTGATACTATTGCTCTGCTTTTCATGTTCTCGCCCTCTTCTTTTTATTCTTATTTTTTGTTCTTATTCTTTTATTCTTTATATATATCTATTTTTAATCTCTTCTCGCCCACCTCAAGAAGCTTTGAATTCATCCTTGAGGTAAGTCTAAGTATAGTCGTATGCTTAGAAAGCTCAAGAGAAAGGCTAAGCTATTTATAAAATAACGTTACATAATTTTATATGAATGGGCCAAATCGCCATCATATAGATTACTTTTTAATCAAAATTATGCACAAGCTGTGGATAAGTTGTTAAGATGCTCCGTATAAGCAGTGGATACAATATATAGGAGTTTATCGAAATTTATTACACGAGATATAGAATTATAAAGACAAAGCCTCTTGCAAAGATTCACCATTTTACGCCACTTTTAGACAAACAATCCACAAAATTGTTCATTTTATAATCAGTTAAAATTGCTTTTAATTGAGCCCTCGAAATTCCCAAAAAAATGTATTGGCCTGCAAATTTCACTGCTCGAATACATCATTTCAGGGCTATTTTGAGGGCATGAAAGACTACTTTTAGCCTAAACTTTAGCATTTAGCCATTCCGGCAATTCATTTATAGAATTTATAAAGCCCGCAGGGTTAAAATGTGCTAATTGCTCTTTATTTCCAAGGCCATAGCACACAGCAAGTCCATCGATTCTAGCTTGAGCCGCCATCTCCATATCTGCCTCAGTATCCCCAATCATCAAAGTTTGCTGAGGCTCTACCCCAAGCCTATTGATAATATCCAGCAGCATTTCAGGGTCAGGCTTATTATAAAGGCCATCTCCTCCTGCTAATAAAGAGAAATAGCGGTCAATTTCATGATGAGCCGTTTCAAACTGTAGCTTGCTTTTAGAAGCCGCCGAGGCCACAGCCAAAGTGTAGCCTTGATCATGTAAGGCTTTTAATACTGATTTCACTCCGGTATATAAAGCCGGCACCGAAAGCCCTTCTTTATAATGAGCTAGCGGCTGTCTTGCAGTTGATAAAGTGCCGTTCCAATCAAAAATCAAAAGATCATAGCGAGGATTTTTCATGGCGAAGCTGCTTTAAAATATCGTTAAATTTCGCATCATAAGGCGCTTCAATGCTAAAGGACTCTTCATTTAAGCTGAAGCTTAATTTAGCCGCATGCAAGCACATACGCTTGCTACCATATCGCTTGGCAAGAGTCGCATTACTATTCTGGTCTGCATATTTATCATCACCAATGATGGGATGACCCGCGAGCTGAGTATGCACTCTAATCTGATGGGTCCTTCCCGTATGAGGAAAGGCTGCAATTAAGCTTACTTCTTTAAATAGCTCTAAAACCTGGAAAGTTGTTAGCGCTTCTTTGCCTTCTTCCTCAGATTTTACGACGCACTCACCTGCCCCTACTATGCTTTTGCATAGAGGCGCGTCCATTCTATTAAGCTGCTTAGGCCATTTACCTAAAACCAAAGCATGATAGGTTTTTTTAATCTTATGCTCTCTTAACTGAGCGTGAAGCACTTTCAATATGCTGCTTTTTTTGGCTATTAATAAACAGCCTGAGGTTTCTTTATCCAAACGATGCGCTAATTCCAAAAACTTTGCTTCTGGTCGCATCAGACGCAAAGTCTCAATTAAGCCGCTTTTATGTCCAGAGCCGCCGTGCACGGCAATCCCGGCAGGCTTGTTTATTACCATAAACTGATCATTTTCAAACAGCACACAATCGGCCAATAAACTTCTTTTATGGTAATCCAATTGAGGCGCTTCAGTCGCTTCTGGATTGAGGTCTTTAACCGGAGGTATTCTTATTATATCGCCTTCAGTCAAACGATAAGAGGCTTCTACTCGCTTCTTATTAACCCTAACCTCGCCTTTGCGCAAAATCCGATACATCGCGCTTTTAGGCAGTTTTTTAAAATAACTCATTAAAAAGTTATCGATGCGCTGACCTTCATGCTGCTCATCTATTGTGACAAAATTCACTTGGCTCATTATTTATTATCCGCTATGACAGGTCGAAACGGGAGCATTAACACTGCCCCGACTATAAAACACAGCCCGCCCAACACAAAAGGTATTAATATGTTGTAATTCACAACGGGCCCGATAATGCTTGAAGTAATCACCCAAGCGATGCCAAACAAAGCTCCAGCACTCCCCATGATTTTACCTTGCTCGGTACTTGTCACACTATTAGAACAAATCGCCATTAAAGCACTGTATGACACAAGGTCACCCGCTGAGCCGACAATCATGACCAGCCAATGCATGAACAGATAAGGGAAAGCAAAGCCAGCCAAAAACGCGCCCCCACCCACAAGTGAGCCCCCAATAAACAAGCTTTTTAATGAAAAAGTCTTAAATAATCTTGGCTGAACAAATAATTGCATAATCATTAAAGTCACACCAAGGGCTGAGAAAAACAAGCCGATATCATGGGTATTCAGCCCAAAACGCTGTGCTAAAAACAAGGGAACGGTCAAAATATAAAAACCCCAAGCGAGTTGCACAGCCAAACTTATCCAGGCTAAAGCTTTCACTCTTTTATCGGTAAAAATAAAGGTGAAGTTAGTTAAAGCCTTGAGCAAAGTGACTTTGGTGGTATTTTCGACTTTTACTGTTTCTTTTAACAAAGCCAAGATACTGGCAACATTCAAACAAGCCAATACAGCTGCAAAAAAGAAGGGAGTATCCGATGAAAACCATTTGGAAAGCTGTGGCATCGCAGTGATGCTCGTTATAAATGGGCCCACTACAAGCCCGATTGAAAGCGCCAAGGTAATCCAACTCATGTTCTGGGCTTTTTCATGAGGCAGACTCACATCCGCTATAGCAGACTGGGCCAGAGTAAAACTTCCTGCAAAAAAACCTGAAATCAATCGGCTGATAATAAAAAACCACACGCTGCCAGACTCAACAGCAATACCGCCCAATACATAAGTTGCCGCCGTTCCCATCAAGCATATTGCTAACATCTTCTTGCGGCCAGCCTGATCTGACATCGCCCCCCAATAAGGAGTGCCAAAAAATATCCCTAAAGGCCAAACTCCCATTGCCAAAGCATAGTAAGCATGCCGAGTAGTTAAGCTTGCTGCGGCAGGCATTAACACGCTATTAGCATCTAGAAATAAATGAGGGAATAAAGGAAAGACCAAACCACCGCCCATTACGTCAATAACGATGGTGACCATTAAAGCGAAAATAACCCATTTGGTTTGCGAAGACTGCGACATAAAAGACCTATTTTATAATAGCGGCAATATTAACATTAATTCGGGCTTAAAGAAATTAGATTATGGATTTGCACCACGGGGCAATAGAGGCTGAGTTAGCTCACTCTCTCGGATTGTAGCTCTTACTGGAGCGGCAACTACTGCAGTACTTCTTGATGCGCAGCATGAGCTAAAAACTCGATGCAAGGTTGCAACAGTTGGGTTTGTTATTCCTAAAAGCACTTGTCTAGGCGTGAGCTTTCTATCTGAAATCAAACACTGAATTTCAGATTTGCTAAGATTCACATACGCTTTAACCGTGATATTTAATACCTCAACAGGTGTCAGCCTGTCTTCTGCAAGATATCTCTGAATGATTGGACTTTCAAAAGCTTGGCCTGCCAAGTAACTTGCATTCAAGATTTGCTCAAGAGCCAGCTTATTCGTTTCAAAATAATGTTGAACTACGGGGTTGCTGAAAGCAGACACTGTAGAGAAAGTCATTTTTAGTACCTGAATTAGCGACAACCTTCCTTCTGCAAGATATTTCTGAATGCTTGGGCTCTCAAAAGCAGACTTTATCCATAAATCTATCTCTAAGATTTGCTTAACAGCCAAGTGCCCAGCCTCAAAACAACGCTGAATTCGTGGATTATCAAAATTCTCTGCTTTACCTAACCTGATATTCAAAACTTGAACCATCGACACCTCGTTCATAAGAAGAAGCCATCGAACAAAGGGTTTTTTTAACGCGCGGCGTGCTTCAAATGAACAATCTTTTCCTTGCTGCATACTCATGTGTCCACTGGCAATATAGGCTCTCACATACTCATCTTGCAGCCTGTCTCTTGCAGCTATATCATCAAGAATCAAGGATATTTCTTGGTCTATTAGCGCCAAAACATCACGCTCTTGCTCTGTTGTTTCACCACAAAGAATTCTCGATATAGAATCAGATTGTTTTATAAAAGCATTAAGATTTTCTTTAGCTCTTTCATAATCATCTTTCGCTATGCTTGTATTGGCTTCAGAAAGGTGCTTTGATAGAATATGCCCTACGACGAGAGTCATTGACTTGCTGCTAGAAGCTAAACGGCGTAAGGACTTAAGGTCACCTGCCCCAATCATTTTAGCAATAACAGTTGCCTGAACATCTTCAGGCAATCCATTCAATTTATGCATCCCAGCCTCTTCTTTTACGCGAATCAATATACCACCCGGATTTACTGGCCAGTATAAGCTCAAACCCTATGAGTTTCATTAAGGCGAAGTTTTTTTAGGCCTAGGCTTGGTTCCGGTTTTGGATTTAGCCTTATAAGGCGTTCTGGCTAGGCGCTTACGCTCTTTATGTTCTTGAAGTGGGGTCAGTTTTTTGTACTTATCTTTATAAGGGTTTTCAGAGGTTTTTAGCTCTAATTTAATAGGAGTACCGATTAGATTAAAAGCCTTTCTAAAACAGTTAATTAAATAACGCTTATAAGATTCCGGCAAGGATTCAGTCTGGTTCCCATGAATCACGATCTGAGGTGGGTTATGGCCTCCCATATGGGCATATCTAAGCTTAATTCTGCGACCTCTAACCAAGGGCGGGTTATGCTCTTCTAAAGCTTTTTCCATTACTCTTGTGATTTGAGAAGTGCTAATTTCTTGATGGGCTGAGCGATAAGCCTCGTCCACCGATTGGAATAAATTACCGACTCCCGTTCCATGCAAAGCTGAGATAAAGTGAATGTCCACGAAATCTGCGACAAACTTCAGCCTTCTCTCAAGTTCCTTTTTAACCCAGTCTCTGGCATCTGCTTCCATGCCGTCCCATTTGTTAACGGCAATTACCAAGGAGCGCCCTGCATCCAATACAAAGCCCAAAACATGCATATCCTGATCGGTTAAGCCTTCTGTTGCATCAATCAACAAAATAGCGACATCTGCTTGTGCAATAGACTGAAGGGTTTTTACTATAGAAAACTTTTCTAAAGTTTCTGAAACCCGGCCTTTTCTTCGAATTCCGGCCGTATCAATTAAGGTATAATCTTTGCCATGACGCTCTAAATGAACATAAATACTATCTCGGGTAGTGCCGGGCATATCGTAAACAATGACCCTTTCCTCACCTAACATGCGATTAGTTAAGGTTGATTTACCAACATTAGGGCGGCCAACCAGAGCAATTTTAATGCCTTTTAATTCTGCTTCAGGCTCAGCAGGCTCTGCTACAGATTTAAGCTTATCAATGCAGAGATCCATCAGGTTTTTAACCCCTTTTTGATGGGAAGCTGCAATAGCAAAAGGATGACCCAAGCCTAACTGGTAGAATTCCGAACAGACCAAGTCTGTATCCAGACCTTCTGTTTTATTGACCACGAGGAAAATGGGTTTATTGACCTTGCGAAGGTTTTCAGCTATCCATTGATCGGCTGAGCTTAAGCCCGCCCTGCCATCCACTATAAATAAAACCAGCTGCGCTTCTTCTACAGCCTGCATGGACTGCTTTACTACAAATGAATCGATCCCTGTGGTTTTTTCAGTTAAGCCGCCGGTATCAATTAAAATAAAGCGCTGACCACGGTGCTCGCCCTCTCCGTACTGGCGGTCACGAGTAACCCCTGGCTCATCATAAACCAGTGCATCTCGGGTTTTGGTCAGGACGTTAAATAGAGTCGATTTTCCGACGTTGGGTTGGCCTACTAGGGCTATAACTGGTAACATTTTTCTCACCTAAAAAGTTTGGATCCCAGGTTCGCCTATTGGCGCCCCAGGATGACAGAACGGTTTGTCATCCTGGGGCCCGCAGCGGAACCCGGGATCCATAAGCTATTAAAATATTATTTACTCGCCGGCTGTAATACTGCTAACTCACCACCACTGCTTGTAACAAACAATTGGTTGTTGAGAACGACAGGCTGAGCTTGAATGGCAGTACTGTCCACTTTAGTGCGGGCCATTAACTGACCGTTGTCTAAAGATAACCAGTGAATATAGCCTTGGTAATCTCCTACTGCAACTAGGTTGCCCACTACAGCAGGCCCTGTGACAAATCTATATTGCAGGCTATCTTGAACCCAGATTTGTTGGCCTGTTTTCTGGTCTAAAGCCCATACCCGGCCGGTTTCACTCGTAACAATAATTTTACCATTTACCAAAGCGATAGGCTGATAAGCAGATAAAGCATGCTGCCATACCATACTGCCATCCGTTAAGTTCACTGCGACCACGCTGCCGTGATAAGCATCGTCATAAATAATGCCGTTACTTATAACGGGCGTGCCTACATCTACCATGCTTTCTATCGCATTTGCCCCGCTTGGCATAGCAATCGGACGCAGCCATTGCAATACTCCGGTTTGAAGGTTAAATGCAGCAAGCTGACCATTGGCAAATCCTACCACCACTAAATTGCCTGCAATAACAGGTTTTGTACTAGCCTCTAGCATAAGGTCGGGAGTCGATCCGCTGTACATCCATAATTGCTTACCATTTTGAGCATTGAAAGCAGACACATCTCCATCATGGGTATGCACGATAATAACGTTATTGCCTATAGCTGGAGCTGAGAGCAAAGAGCTTGTTAAAGTTGCAGTCCAAAGCTTTTTACCATTGGATGAGTTCAATGCAACTAAGTGACCATCCATTGTTCCAAACACGACCAAACCATTTGCGGCGGCTGGAGCAGAGCTAATTGGCATATCTAAAGACATGCTCCACAGCTTGTTGCCGTTTACTGAAACGGCTTCTACTCGGCCGGCATAATCAACGGTATAAACCACGCCTTGATCAATGGCTGGGGCAAAAGATAAATACTGTTCGTCTGAGCCGTCACCGGTGCTTCTAGACCAGGAATTCTGAACCTGAACAAGATTAGGCGCTGCTTTAGCTAGAGGGGTCGGTGGCGGAGTATTGTCTTTTTCACAACCCACTAAGAGGGCTGCCAATACGCTGACACAAAGAAGGCGATGAATCGATTTTTTCATATAGTTACCTGTTTAATACTTAATTTGTTGCGGGAATATTGCTGATTCTCATGTAGATCATATCCTGTAAAGGCTTATCACCCGGCTGAACTGCATTTAATGCAGACTCATAGCTTGCATTTGCCTGTTTATATTGCTGCATTTCTGCATAAGCATCCCCGCGAAGCACGTTATAAGATACTTCATAACCTGCTGGAATGCTCGACAATACGTTGAGTGCTTGCTGAGGTTGCTGCAAAGCTAAATCCACTCTAGCCAAACGTAAGCTGGCAATTGCATGAATAGACCCGGTTGAGCTTTCATCTAATATGCTCTGTAATTGCTGTTGAGCTGCACTTAAATTGTTTTGGTTCACATCATTTTGAGCTAGAAACAAAGCAGCCATATCGGCATAAGCAGTGCCTGAAAAATTTTCAACAAGGAAGTTAGCTTGTGAAATGGCATCAGCGGTTTTATTTTGCGAGATATCGTTCAATAAAACCTGGTAATAAGATGAAGCTGCCGTAAATTTAGCTTCTTGCCTATTGTCCCAAAATCGCCACACTGCTATTGCTACAGCGGCGGCAAGTACGGCAACCACTACAAAATTACCGTACTTTTTCCACCATCGGTTTAAGGATTCTAAACGTTCCTGATCATTTAAATGCTCTGACATTACTCAATCTCTTCCGCGTCTTCTTGTTTGACTGCAGCAGCCTTAGTTAATAAGTGCTCGCGAATGGCCATTTCTATTGCTTTCGCGGATTCAGGTTTGTCTCTTAAATAGCTTTTAGCATTTTCTTTGCCTTGGCCAATCCTGTCACCATTATAACTATACCAAGCTCCTGATTTTTCGATGATGCCAGCCTTAACGCCTAAATCAATTAGCTCACCGTGACGGCTAATCCCTTCACCATAAAGAATTTCAAAATCAGCTTGTTTAAAGGGAGGCGCAACTTTGTTTTTGACTACTTTAACTCGAGTTTCGCTACCAATGACTTCTTCGCCTGATTTAATGGCTCCGGTGCGACGAATATCTAAGCGCACAGAGGCATAGAACTTCAATGCATTACCACCTGTTGTAGTCTCTGGGTTACCAAACATAACTCCAATTTTCATACGGATTTGGTTAATGAAAATAACCAAAGTATTGGAACGCTTAATATTAGCGGTTAATTTACGCAAAGCTTGAGACATCAATCTTGCCTGCAAACCCATATGAGAGTCGCCCATTTCACCTTCGATTTCAGCTTTAGGAGTCAAGGCCGCGACTGAGTCAACGACAACCATATCAACTGCATTGGAACGAACCAGCATATCAGCAATTTCTAGGGCCTGTTCACCGGTATCGGGCTGTGATACCAACAAATCATCAACATTTACGCCGATCACTCTTGCATAGGCTGGGTCTAAAGCATGCTCAGCATCGATAAATGCAGCAGTACCGCCTAGCTTTTGACACTCTGCAATGACTTGCAAAGTTAATGTTGTTTTACCTGAAGATTCTGGACCATAAATTTCAACTATTCTTCCGCGAGGTAAACCACCCACCCCTAAAGCTATGTCTAGAGACAATGAACCCGTTGGAATTACTGAGATGTCTGAGGCAGGATGATCATCCCCCATTAACATTACCGAACCCTTACCAAATTGCTTTTCAATCTGGCTCAATGCCGCACTTAAGGCTTTACGCTTTTGATCATCCATTTAATTCACCCCTTTGTCATAAGATTAGCTTAATAGTAACACAGGCTTATTAAATTGGCAGCAATTTGATAGAAGCAGGTACGCTCAGTTTGAACTTATTAAATACCTGCCCTGGTATAGTGTTTTTGCTCATGGTCGCAAGCGCTTGGAAAAATCAAACATAAGCTTGTAGATCCGAAGGATGCCGCAAGGGATACGGCATGAGGCATACAAGATCAGGGACGTCTGTTATGCCTCATCTTAAGCTTGCGTGAAATTTTTACAAGAGAAAGCTTGCGCAGAGTAAAAGCACTATACCAGGGCTGCTTTAATTCAAACTGAGCGTACATAAAAGCACTTAGGCTTGTGTATTTAGCTCATAGTCGCATGAATTTGGGAAAGCAAAACTCAAGTTTGTAGATACGACAGGCTTGGTTCTATTCCGTAATCGAGGCAATATTAAGCTGGGCATGCTCACTGGATAAGCGGCTTTGCCAAGACCAGTACAAAATGGCTAATGAGAAAATAGCAATAAGCAATACATCCCAATACATAGGCAGTATTCCTCTTCCCCCACCGTAATTACCTAAGTAGGAAAATACAGCCATTCCATTTAAATACACAATAGCCCATATAGCATGCTTACTGTCTAAGGCTACTTTAGATTGCTGACAGAATCTCATGGCTATTAGCACTAGCACGCCAAGCAATATCCCCACATACATCCGCGAATAAATAGCCCAACCTGTCCAATAGATAATAAGGTTGGCAATGCATAGAGCAATATAGCTCCAGGCTTTTGCCCAGGGTAAATGAAAGGGCCTGACTTGATGAGGAAGCTGCGAGCGCAGAGCCAGCAAGCTAACCGGTCCCAATGCGTAGCAAAGCACAAAGGCCGACACCAAAAAGCCCACCATTCCTTGCCAGCCTGGCGCTGGAAAAAACAGAACCATCCCCACCACGAAATTCAACAGCACTGCTACAACAGGCACTCCCTTGCTATTTAAATGCAATAAAGCATGAGGGAAATAACCATTTTGGCTCATGGCATAAGCCACTCGTGAACTGGTCGCAATAAAAATAATAGCAGTGCCAAGAGGGGTGATAACCGCCGTAATTAAAATAAGATAATGTAACCAATGCACACCAAGTTGTTCTGAAATTCCCACAAAAGGACTGGAATCTCCAGCGAAATGCAAATTGCTCCAGCCTTGACTTAAAGAAGCCGGGCTTTGGGCCCCGATGAAACAGACTTCCAATAGAAAATACAGTAAAAAGCAAATCAGCAAAGCCCCTATTAAAACAAGAGGAATCACCTTTTGGGGATTTTTAGCTTCGCCTGCCAATACAATCGCAGGGGCATAGCCCGCGAAGGCAAAAATAACTCCTCCTAAAGATAAAGCATTGGCGACGCCTTTAAAACCATAAGGCATAAAACCGCCGTACTGAGTAAAATTATGAAAATTAAAGCTCAAGCTGAATATACTGACAGCGACAATCACAGGCACTATCATTTTTACCCAAACTATGGCCGCATTGTAGCGAGACAGCCATTTAATACTGATAAAGTTAATAATGCACATTGCCAACAGAACTAAAGCCGCGACTCCATAACCTGCTGAGCTTAAAACGGTCACTTGTTTTTTTTGAATAACCAACCAAGGAAGCTCACTGGCTAAATACTGCAATACTCCCATCGTTTCAGCCGGCGCTACAGCGGCATAGCCCAACCACATAATCCAGCTAAATAGGAAACTGCTTAATACCCCATGCGAAAAAAAAATAAAGCGGGCATTGCCTCCGGATACAGGAAACAGGCAAGTTAGCTCAGCAAAGGTCAAGGCTATCAACAACATTGCCAAACCACCGATTAGCCAGGTTAATAAAGCCGCTGGCCCTGCAATTTGAGCCGCATAGTATGGGCTGAACAACCAGGCTGAGCCTAATATTCCGCTTACCGCGGTAAACATTAATCCAACTGGCCCTACGCTACGCTTAAACTTCATTTCCATTACTCTATAATTTTATTGACTGTGAATTCTACCCTATTTTTAAGCTGAATTAATTTAAATAAGAGAAAAAATCATCAGAATGCTTGCGTGAACTAGACTCCTCTTCTAGACTTTCGGAGTTATTTAACTAGCGGAGATATATATGAAAATCAAGAAAATAGCTTTAGCACTTGCTACTTTAGCTATGGGATCCTCCATAGCTTTTGCAGCATCTACCAGCTCTACCCAAGGGATCAATATTGCTTACGGAAGCGACTTTATCACCCAAAGCCAACCCCATGATACCTCAGGAATTCGCGTAGGTTACACCATAGCGCCTAGCAACTGGAGTTGGGCTAACAATACTTTAGTGGCTTATACGGAAATAAGTTATGCATATTGGCATAGCACCGCTACCAATGGCGGCAACAGCACCGAAAATATACTAGCTTTTGGTCCAGTAGGACGCTGGTATTTTGCAAACATGTCCAGCTGGAGCCCATATGTTGAAGTCGGCGTAGGCCCAGCTGCTCTATCAAAAAATTCATTTGGCGACCGCATGCTTGGTTCTAGATTGTTGTTCCAAGACGTAGGCGGAATTGGTGCGACATTTGGCCAAAACAGACAGATGTATGCTTCTGTTAATGCTATCCACTATTCCAATGCTGGCTTGCACGCAGATAACGACGGCATCACCGTTCCAGTCTTGTTAACAGTAGGTTATAACTTTACATAAGTTTAGTGAATGACTCACATTTGGGCTGGTTTCTATAACAGAAATCAGTCCAAATAATCTGAGTTGTAATGCAAGCCCAAACTCTCTTTTCTTGCTGCAGCCGCTTCAACAATGAGTTCTGCTATCACAATTAAGTTTCTTAGCTCTAACAAGTCACCTGTAATTCTGAAGTTTCTATAATATTCTTGAATTTCTCTTTTGAGTAGCGCGATTCTTTCCTGCGCCCTCTTTAGTCTTTTATTGCTTCGAACGATACCAACATAGTTCCACATTAATCGGCGAATTTCATCCCAATTAGCTGTAACCAGAACTTCTTCATCAGAATCCGTTACAAAGCTTTCATCCCATGCTTTAATGGGCTCAATGGCAAAATGGGAGTCATAATTTTGCATAATGTCTTCACTGGCCGCTGCCGCATAAACTAAGCACTCAAGCAATGAATTGCTTGCCATACGGTTAGCTCCATGCAAACCTGTACAGGTCACCTCGCCAGCCCCGTACAACCCAGGAATCGTGGTTCTGGCATGCTGATCAACTGCGACGCCTCCGCAGGTATAATGTGCAGCAGGCACTACGGGAATGGGCCCTTTGGTAATGTCATAACCATAATGCAGACATTTGGAATAGATATTAGGAAAATGCGAAATAATAAAATCAGCCGGCTTATGGGAAATATCTAAATAAACGCAATCCACCCCCAATCGTTTCATTTCATGGTCAATGGCACGGGCAACGATATCTCTTGGAGCAAGCTCGGCTCTTTCATCGAACTTAGGCATAAATCGAGTACCGTCTGGAAGCACTAAAATAGCCCCCTCTCCTCGCATCGCTTCAGAAATTAAAAAAGAACGAGCTTCAGGATGATATAAAGCGGTAGGGTGAAATTGATTAAATTCCATATTAGAAACTTTAGCCCCGGCCCGATAAGCCATGGCGATTCCATCCCCGCTCGATACCGCAGGATTGGTGCTATATAAATAAACTCGGCTTGAGCCCCCTGTTGCTAACAAAACAGCTTGAGCACTAAAAATTTCAACTTCTTTGGTCCGTTGATTAAATGCATAACAGCCTACACAGCGCCCATTTTGTTTGATTAAGTCAATGGCAATATGTTCTTCAAACAAAGTAATATTGGGCGCCTTTCTCACCAAATCCATCAGAGTGCCTGCAACGGATTTTCCGGTTTGGTCATGAGCGTGAATAATACGACGATGGGAATGCCCGCCCTCTCGGGTTAAATGGTAGCGGCTAGTGCCTTTTTCATCGACTTCCTTGGTAAACTGTACCCCTTTATCAATCAACCACTGAATCGCTTTTTTGCCGTTCTCTACGGTGAAACGGACTGCTTTTTCATCACAAAGCCCTGCTCCTGCTATCAAAGTGTCATTGATATGGGCCTCGATGCTATCTTTATCGTCTAATACTGCGGCAATTCCACCTTGAGCATAAAGGGTTGAACCTTCCTGGAGGGAACCTTTACACATAATGGCAACTTTATAGCGCTCATCAAAATGCAGCGCTGCGGTTAAACCCGCCGCCCCGCTTCCGATAATGAGTACATCAAACAACGGCTTCACTAAACATTCCTTCGATATGGTTTTTTAATAGCTCTTTAATTTGGTCCGGCATATAAGACATATCAATCAACTGACGGTTGCGATAATAATGCTCGGCCACCAGTATTTCACCCACCTTGGTCTGTAGCATTTTCTCCATTACCATCTCATTTAAAAAGGCAGCCTGAAGTTTTTTCTTGGTTACATAAGGATAGGCGGAAGGAATATTATCACTTTTATCGCCGCGAATACACTTAACAAACAGGTCAAACTCAGGGTGTCTGGGCCGAGGCTTGTATTGCCTTTGCATAGGGTCATAAACTCGCACCCTATCTGAAATAAGCTGAACAAAGTCCCCATCAGAGCTGACCACGGTTAATTGATCGGGTAAATATTGAGTAAGGCCATATATTACATCATCGGCCTCACAGCCAGGCAGCTCCACACATAAATGAGCATTTTTCTGTTTAAACTCACGAATAGCTGCTTTAACGACTTGTTTTAAATGGGTTTCAGGCCGATGGCTTTTATATTCAGGAAAGATTTTTTTACGCCAATATTCATGGTTATCGCAGGCAAATATGACCCGATCCGGAGAAAAATACCGGTAAAGATGCCGCAAAAACACCAACATACTGTCAAATACCTGCTGCGAAGTTAATGCTTCTTTATTTTTATGCTGATAGTAAACGCTGATATAGGACAGATTGGATAAATCGTAAACTAGAGTGTGCTTCATTGTTTGTTTAAACCTTGTAGCTTGGCAATGATTTCAGCTTTAGCTTTATCAGTATAAGCCATGCTTGGGCCTCCCCATACGGGATTAGGCCAGCAAATATCATCTTTGCGCCTTGCAATAATATGTACATGAAGCTGTGAAACTTTATTACCCAGCATTGCTATATTAAGCTTATCGCAGAGAAATTCTTGTTTTAGAACTTTACTGATCCGGTTAATTTCTTCTAATAATTGCTGCTGCTGAGAAGCTGATAACTCATATAGCTCGCTAATATTGGGCAGTTCAGGCACCAGTAAAACCCAGGTGAAATGCGCGTTGTTCATTAGCCTTAGCTGAGACAGCGGCAGCTTCGCTGCAAACTCACTGTCTGCTTCAATTTGCGGGTTTAGTATAAATTCCATATTGGCGCCTTCCTAAAATTAGGATAAGCATACTTTAATTTGAACAAACTGTCATGTTGAGCTTGATTAGCGTGCATACTTTTAACATTTATTTATATAGAATATATTAATTATTTAAATAAGGATCTGGCATGGGACCAGCAAACATTGAAAGATTACTGCTAAATGCAGATGCTGCTAAAGTAGCTTTAAGCTTCTTAACTGCCAAGGAATTAGCTACTACTGCTAGTGTCAGTGCCTTTTTGAAAGATGCGTCCCAGGATGAGAGCCTATGGAAGCAAAAGCTTTTAACAGATATTGGCCCTAATCTCGAGATTTTGATCAAGGCTGGTGAAACAACAAAACAGGCTTATGCAAGACATTCCGCCTTTATTTCAGGCCTCCCAGAAGCAGCATCAAGGGAAGCTCTGGTAGAAATACTCAATAATACCCCTCATTATTACCCTTTGGCAGTTCTTTCTAAACAAAAGTTCACTAGCATTCTTATAAACTATTATGATTTGCCTAAATTAATCAATTTACTGCCTGCTTATGCTGAAGAACTTATTCAAACTATATTAAATAGGAATGATCTTTTTGCACAAGTTTTTAAAAATTCATTTCATTTCAAAATGTTATCCAAAAAGCTTCCTGCTTATGCTGAGAAATGGTTCGATAAAGTGCTGAGCAGTGATGAGCACTTTGTCCGAGTTGTTAGCACTCATTTTAGTTTGTATGATTTATGCAGAAGCTTGCCTGCTCACGCTGAAACATTGGTTAGTAAAGTGCTGAACAGTGATGCACACTTTACTCGAGTTGTTAAAGATATAAATTCTTTGCGAAATTTAGCCAGAGACCTGCCTACTTATATAGAAAAATTTATCGATAAAGTACTAAGCAGTGATGAACACTATGCTCGAGTTGTTAAAGATATAGATGCCTTGGAAAATCTAAGCACATGGCTACCTGTTTTCTCTGAAAAAATGATAGGTAATCTGCTAAGTAGTGACCTACGCTTTGCTCAACTAATTAAACATGTGCATGATTTAATAAATTTAAGCGAATGCCTGCCTGCTCACGCTGAAAGAGTGATTGATAAAGTGCTGAATAGCAATGAACACTTTACTCGAATTTTGAATGATAAATATGCTTTGAAATATTTAGCTCAAGAGCTGCCTACTCACGCTGAAAAATTGATTGATAAAGTGCTGAGCAGTGATGCACACTTTACTCGAGTTGTGGAGGATGAATATGATTTGAAATATTTAAGCACATACCTGCCTGCTCACGCTGAAAAATTTAAAGCCAAATACGCAGAGCTTCATCCTGCTTCAGCGCCTGCTCAAACAGTCAGTCCAATGGCAAATGTTGGGCAAGCGCAGGAGCAAAATCTTACACAGGCTGCACCATAATTTAAAACTATATTCATTCTCGCCAATCGGAGTCTGAGACCAAAATTTCTCTCATCCCATTGGCTTGAATTTCACTCAAAAGGCCGGAGGCCTCCATTTGCTCAAGTAATCTTGCCGCACGGTTATAGCCGATTTTTAAGCGTCTTTGCACTCCGGAAATTGAAGCCCTTTTGGACTCCAATACAATTTTAACGGCTTCATCATATAAGGGATCGTCCTCACCGCCGCCTTCCGAGCCGCCCTCACCTTCTTCACCTTCCAGGGCTTCGGTTTTGGTAATGGTATCGATGTATTCAGGCTTGCCTAATTCTTTCCAGGCTTCAACCACTTTATGCACTTCCTGATCGGCCACATAGGCGCCATGTACCCTAATCGGCACGCCGGTTCCTGGAGGCAGATACAACATATCACCGTGTCCCAATAACTGCTCCGCGCCCTGCTGGTCCAAAATGGTCCTTGAGTCAATTCTTGAAGATACCTGAAAAGCGATTCGGGTTGGGATATTGGCTTTAATCAGCCCGGTAATTACATCTACAGAAGGTCTTTGGGTCGCTAAAATCAAGTGGATTCCGGCAGCTCGGGCTTTTTGAGCCAATCTTGTAATAAGCTCTTCTACCTTTTTACCTACCACCATTATCATATCGGCAAACTCGTCCACCAATACCACGATATAAGGCAAGGTTTGCAGCTCTGGGATATCTTCTTGAACACCGGGATGGGCTGCTTTCCAGATAGGATCTTTTAAAGGATTGCCCGCTGCTGCCGCAGCTTTTACCGCATCGTTAAAGCCTGCTAAGTTTCTCACGCCAACGGCCGCCATCAATCGATAGCGTCTGTCCATTTCCTTCACGCACCAGCGCAAAGCATTGGCCGCTTCTTTCATGTCGGTGACTACTGGAGTAAGCAAATGCGGAATGCCTTCGTAAATAGAAAGCTCCAACATTTTAGGGTCAATCATAATCAAGCGTAATTCTTCAGGAGTCGCGCGAAGCAGCATGCTCAATAGCATGGCATTTAGCCCTACCGACTTACCGGAACCTGTAGTCCCTGCTACTAATAAGTGAGGCATTTTAGCCAGATCAGCCACCTCAGGCTCTCCTGAGATATCTTTACCTAGGGCCATTGTCAGCGGCGACTTGGCTTTACGGAAAACCTCTGAGTCTAATACGCTTCTTAAGCGCACCATTTCACGTACTTCATTAGGCAGCTCGATGCCTACCACAGTTTTACCCGAAATCACCTCAACAATTCTTACGCTGGAAGCCGATAAAGATCTGGCCAAATCTTTGGATAAAGTGGTTAAGCGAGCCACTTTAACTCCGGGAGCCAGGTCAATTTCAAATCGAGTGACCACAGGGCCGGGGCACACCCCTACTACCTTGGCTGCTATTCCAAAGTCGCCTAGTTTCTTTTCAACCAATTGCGCCATAGTGTTTAAAGCTTCCTTGCTAACCTTTCCACTTGGCGCCTCTTGAGGGTCCAAAAGCTCAATGCTCGGCACCCCTTGAGAAAGCGGCCTAGAAACTTTTTTAGGTCTTTCGATTTTTTCGGGCTCGGGAGCTTTAGGCTTTTTGGCTTTAAGCTTTTCTAAAAAATCTTTTTTGACTACAGGCTGCGGCTCAAATTCAGGCTCAGGTTCTTCTTGCTCTAAGTTAAATTCAACCGAAGGTTCAAAATGGATGACCGAATTCGCCAGCTGTTTTTCTTGGCGGCGCAAACGCATCGCTTGCAAGATGCCATCCACTTTAAAGCAAACAGCTCTAAACAGTGCATAAAAAGCACCAAGCACTAACTTCCCTAATTTTAATAAACCTCTAAGCCAGGTCACTCCTGAAAACAAAGTAAGCCCGACCAAAAAAACAGCGGTAAAGGCTAGTAAACTTCCCGACTCATTGAGCACAGGCATAAGCGCCTTACTCACTGAAGAGCCTAGCACTCCTCCGGGACCATAGGGCAAGCCATCTGCTAAGCTGCTAAATATAATGCTGGATAGCACACTGCCCGCAATGAAGGCTAAAAATGCTCCAACCCATCTTAGTGCGGTAAGTGAACGTGAACTAGGTTCTTCTGAATGCTGGTGTTCCATAAAGACCAACCAAGCACCGTAGACCAAAAGCATTGGCAGCAAGTAGGCTGAGAATCCTAATAAGCTAAATAGCGCTTCTGAGCATACCGCGCCAAACTTGCCCAGCATATTATGCGCGGGCAATGTACTTAAATTTGTCCAATCTGAAGCGTGATAGCTTGCTAGACTTAATAGCAAAACCACCCCAAAGGCAGCGCCTGCAATCATCAATACTTCACGCAATCTTCGCTTAAGGGCCGGATGCGATTTTGAGGGTTCGGAATTGGGCTTTTTCTTAGACACTGCTTTCATACCTCGATTTATTATGTTTTATAGTTTAGCTTGTTTTAGCCCGGCCTGCTATTCTCTAATGTACAAGCTCAGTTCTGCAGTATCTCAATTAAGATTTATAATAACAGGGTGACGCCATGCGCGGACCCCAAGCACGCGCAAGGCTATGAGCATGTTGGGGTGCAAGACGGCAGGACCCCTTCAAGTTAAATGTATACTTAAGACACCGCCTCAAATTCAGGATATTTGATATAATCTTATTCGTCGATTATCCTTAGGGTAACCAGTCAAAGAGAGCAGGACATGCGAATACTATTAGTCGAAGACGATGAACTACTGGGTGATGCTATTACTACAGGGCTTAAACAAGACGGCCACACCATAGAATGGGTTAAAGATGGACAGACAGCCGAAGGCGTCATTCTTCGGGATCAATTTGACGTGGTTATCCTTGATATTTCTTTGCCCAAAAAATCAGGACTAGAAGTGCTAAGGGCAGTTCGCCAGGAAAAAATCTCCACTCCTATCCTGCTACTTACCGCAAGAGACTCAGTTGACGACAGAATTAAAGGCTTAGATTCAGGCGCAGATGATTACCTTACCAAACCCTTTAACCTAAATGAGCTTACTGCAAGATTAAGAGCCATATCACGCCGCTCATCAGGCAGAGCTGAGCCTCTTATTACATACGGCGCGATTACTATTGACCCTGCTGCGCATACTGTTAAATACCATGATGAAGAAATTAAAATGTCTCGCCGTGAATATGCTTTGCTTTACAGCTTATTGGAAAACAAGGGAAAAGTGATTTCAAGACATCAAATTATTGACTTCCTTTATGGCTGGAATGAAGAAATCGACAGCAATGCTTTAGAAGTCCATATTCACCATTTACGTAAAAAATTTGGTAACGACTTTATCCATACCATACGTGGAGTAGGCTATATGGTGCAGAAACCGGAATGAAGCGCTGGATCAATTTTAAAAAAACACTCAGTAATTACTACTTTAAAAAGTATGGAAACCGAGTCTCTTCACTTCGCCGATTTTTATTGGTCAGCATATTAAGCAGTTTGTTTCTCGCTATTATTATTTTGGTTTTTATCAATTATCTACAACTTAGCTTTCAAAACCAAAGGGTGCTGCAAAGCGAATTGGTTAATGCCGCTCGAGTGTTTAACGCTTTTAGCGGGATTAATCTTAACAGACCCGCGCACAAAATCGCCTCAGATCTTCTCGACCAAAGCAACCAGAGTAATAGCAATGAAGTTCCCGGCATGAATATTTACGATAATGATTTAAATTATCGAAATAAAATGGTGTTTCAGATTTGGAACCTTAGTAGCAATCAGCTCATGACAAAATCCATCAATGCCCCTATAGAACGCTTAAGCAACACCAATATGGGATTTGCCAATATAGCCTTAAGCGACGGGTCTACTTGGTACAGTTTTAGCTTAAGCAATCAGAATAAAAATATCCGAGTTATTGTTGCTGTTCCTCAAAAACTGGAAAGCGCAGTGAACTTCTCATTATTTATTCATGCATGCATATTTTTTGGCTTGGTTTTTATTGCCGTAGGCCTGCTTTTAGTGCTGCTCATTCAAATTGCTTTAGGCCCGATAGAAAGAGTGACAAACGAAATTTCAGAGCGTGGCCCCTACCATCTTTCCCCCATCGATACTCAAGGGATCCCCATTGAAATCAGCCCACTTGTCATAGCCCTAAACAGACTTTTTCAACAGCTTAGTGAGGCTATTGCTAGAGAAAAGCAATTCACAACCGATGCAGCGCATGAGCTTAGAACTCCTTTAGCTGCTGTTAAAACCCAGGTTGAAGTAGTATTACGCGAAAAGGATGAGCAACAAAGAGATAAAATTCTAAGCAAAATCTTGATTGGCACAAACCGCATTGCCCATATAGTGGATCAACTCCTCACCTTAAGCCGCTTAGAGTCCACTCTTAAGCTGGCTCATCCCTCTTATCTTGATCTCAATAAACTAACCACTAAAATGGTCGCAGAACTCGCTCCTTTAGCCATTGAAAAACAGCTTGAAATTGAGCTTTTCTCTCCTGATTCTGAAATATTTATCAATGGCGATGACAATTTGCTAAGCGTTTTACTACGCAATCTTATAGATAATGCTATACGCTATACTCCTGCTCATAGTAAGGTCTTGGTTTTGCTTTCAGAAACAGAACGCAGTATATGCTTACAAATTATCGACAATGGACCTGGCATCCCTGAAGAGCTGCATCATCGATTGTTCGGCCGATTTTTCAGACAAGTGGGCAATCAAGCAGAAGGAAGCGGCCTGGGCTTGTCTATAACTAAAGAAATTGCCCGCTTACATCATGCTAGTATTCAAGCCAAAAAGCCCGAGTACAGCTGCGGCCTTGAAATGAGAATAGATTTCCCAAAACAGCCTAAGCTATGACACATTATTTTATTCTATTGTTTTTATTCGCTTGCAGTTTAGCGGCAGGAATTGTTGACACCATTGCAGGAGGTGGAGGCTTAATTACCGTCCCTGCTCTCCTTGCGGCAGGTTTGCCCCCTGCTTCAGTTTTAGCGACCAATAAGCTCCAAGCCTCTTTTGGCTCAGGCACAGCCTCAGTTCGCTTGATGCAATATAGCCATACTCCGGTAAAAGAAGTGCTATTAGGCTGCCTATTTTGCTTAATTGGCGCCACGCTGGGTACCGTTGCAGTAATGTGTTTAAACTCTGAATTTTTGCAGCGTTTAATGCCTGTGCTACTGGTCATTATTTTGCTTTACAGTATTTTTTCTTCGCGAATGAGCGCTATAGATCAGCCTGCAAGACTACCCAAATGGATATTTATGCTAATTTTTGGCATATTGCTGGGCTTTTATGATGGATTTTTTGGACCAGGAACGGGCTCATTCTGGGTTATTTCTATAATATTCTTTTTGGGATATAACTTACAAAAAGCTACAATTCACGCCAAGGTTTACAACTTTATTAGCAATATCGTCGCCTTGATTTGGTTTATTATAGGCGGCCATGTCATTTATTCGATCGGTCTTTTAATGGCATCAGGACAGTTTATCGGAGCCCATATCGGGGCCAAACTTGTTATGAAACAAGGTGCAACTTTAATAAAGCCATTGTTCATTTGCATGGTGAGCATCATGCTAGCCATATTAATCTATAAAACCTATTTTTAACTTTACTGCCGAGAGGGGACAGGTATGCTCTCAAGTACTTCTCCTGTACCGCTAGTGCTAACTTGACCGCTAGTTGAGTTAACTTGACTATAGCCGTGCCACACAGCAGCAGAGGCCGCAAGCCATTCGCGTGTACGCGCTCTAGTAAGATGCCATCTATTATTTACAGCACCTTGAGCGCTAGGACGAAAACTTGGCGGCATATAAGTCCCGACTTGAGGAGCAAGGACTGTGCTACCGACTGGTTCAAAAGGTCGTCGTGTACGTGGAGTATCGACAGTCCCTAATCTCAAATGATCTGAAACCTTATCTTCTGGAAGAGCTTCATGATTGCTTGAGTCTTTAGCTTCCTGCTGAGCCTGAGGATCTAAAAATTCTGATAGGCTTGTCACTTCAGCTTGCTCTTCTGGATTGTCTAAACCATCCCCACTATTAACTCGAACCAGCTGAATATGAGCTGATTTACCGTCCTGCCGTAGACCTCCAGCATGCAACAACCTTACTCGGCGAGAGGCTTCTTCATAGCAGCCTGAAAATTTATCAATGCCATTTTCAATTAAATTTCTGCCCTGATCATATGCAGGTATACCTCTGAAAAAACCATAAGAAACACAGCCCATCATCCCTGCAATACCTCCGCCTACAGTTCCCAAATAAAAGGCCACAGATTCAGATATCCCCAAATAACGCGCCATAGCAGCAACTTGGCCAATATTGCTTAAAGATTGAGTTAGATTTCCACCTGCAATCGCAACTGCAAGGATTCCGCGTAACGTATAAGAGCATCCAGCTGCTACCAAACCTCTTTCACGTGGCTGATTTTGAGAAACATCTTGGCTTTCTTCGTCCTGATTGTTATTTGCAGGAGTTGTTTCAAGTCTCACTTGTTCATTGCTATCAGGCGCAACTTGATAGGGAGGCTGCAACCTAGCCAAGCCCTTTTTTAAAGACCCTCTCTGCGCAGCCCAATTATTGATAGCTACCAATATGGCCAGCACAGCATTCATTGAGATTGCAGAAGTCGTGGTTCCATCAGAACCCAGCTGATTTTCTGCACTGATAGCGCCATACATGGTGCTCAGCAATCCAGTAAGCAAGTTAACTAGCATAATTGACCAATATAGAGTATTAGGAATATCACAAGCCGACCTAAGCTCTGCACACCGCTCTTGTTGGCCGTCATTGCGAATGGAAAGATAGTTGTAGGTCCCAGAAAGTGCTCCAGCCCCTAAAGCTATAATAATGCCAGCTGCAAAAATGCCGAGACTATATTGGGAAGTAGGCATGGAATCGCTTAGCAAATCATGCCTATTTATATCAAGGCTTGTCATAATGCTCTGGGCGAGCATCGTACTATTAGCAGAGCTTGGTACAGTGCTATTACCAGAATCTCCTAAGAGATCATTCATAGTGTTTATAGCGCCATAAGAAGTATTAAGAGCTGTGGAAGCTGCATTAGCCAACACACCTAAAGCAGTTATAGCAAGAGTCAGTTTAGCACAAAGGCTTAACTGGGAAGGCTGAGCGGGAGGATGGTCTTGAACAAATAGCGCAGGCTGAGTAATAAGATCGCGAAACTCTTTAAAACGCTTGGCTACACTTAAAGCAATAGTAATAGCTACGGCTACACCGGTAAAGTAATCTATCGATTCTTGAAAACCTTTAGGCGGCTCCCAATTATAATGGCTGCTAAAAGTTTCAATGGTTTGATTGCTGGTAGTAACGGCAAACAATGAGGAGAACAAGCGAGATGGCAACATCCAGAATACAATAAGCCACAACAACACTTGGAGCCCAACAGGTGTTCTTCTTTGAACCTGAACCGTTTGAGAAACATTTGCCTGCGGGAGTTGCGGTTGTGAATCTTGCGAAGTTCCATCTTCCATTTAGCCATCCTTGGTTTTTTAATATTAGGGTTATGTCTCAAAATTTCTTGTGGCTATTCATTCCTTTAATATTTCAGGCCATTTTCAAAACTTGAATTTTATATACAAACTTTGCTGTAAGCATTTTTAATTTATTACTAAACATTTAAATATTAAGGGCTTCCTTCTGGCACTGCATGCGGATGTTCAAAGTGGGATGCCCCTTCATCAGAACTTTGAGACTGCAAAAGGTGGTAAGCTCCCTGAACGCCCTGAACGCTGTTTGCCCTTTGTCTTACTTGGCGAAGAGAAGGACGAGCTGTGTCTTCTATTGCTGTTCCTGCTAATTCAATATCGCCTGCCCTTGCTGTAAGAACATAAGACCCTGTTGTTCCTGATGCGCCTCGAGCATATCCAGACCTCTGCCTAGCTGACACAGCAGCTGGCTGCCCTAAAGCTACGATTGTTGAAGTAGCATCTTCACCTATATAACTAGAAGCTCGCCCGGCTGTTATTCTCACCCCAGCTGCTTGAGCTACTGGCAAAAATAATGTCGCTTCGCCATGATGGTGTTTTGCCTTTGAAGGAGTTCCAGAGGGAGTGTCAACTTGAGCTGAAGAAGCAAAAGCTGTGGGCTCAGAGCTTGGCATCGCAAAGACTGCACCGCTATGCCCGCAGGCTGTATCAAGGCCTAACTTTATAAGCTCTCTAGCACCGTCCCTAGCGGGTACCGTTCTAAATTCCCAGTAAACTTTAAAGCAAACTAGTGAGGTTATACTTCCAATAGTGCTTGCAATCCAAAAAGCTGTATCTTTTGAAAACCCCATCTGTTGAGCTATGACATAAAATTGTCCGATATTGCCAAAAGATTGAAGAATATTGGCCATGCAAACAAGAGCATCACTCAATGCATATAAAAAGCTGAGCAAGTTCAATCCATATCTAAAACCAGCTTGATCAGCTGCCTTTGGAGCAGACTGAAAGCGCTCTACTAAAGCGTTTTCAGTAGAAGGAAGTTGAGCAAAAAAATTATTCACTACGACAAGTCCTGACTGTAGCACTCCATTCACTGCTATCTGAATCCAGATATTTGGAAGTTCAAATCCAGCCTGTTTTTCTGCAACGTCAGCTGCATAATAAGCACTCGTCACCCAGGTCAGCAAGCTCAATGAAGTTAGGCCGGCAAAATATATAGTAGGGATATTGCAACCTCTTTGAAGCTTTTTAAACTTACCTTCTCTCCAGTTACCAGCCTGCAAGGCGTTATAAAGCATGGAGTAACCGCTGGCACCTATTGCCATCACTATAGCCAAAGCAAATTGCCAATCGCTTGCGGCAGATACATTGGATGGTGCTGCTTGAGTCAAATTGGAATAGCTTAATTCAGTGGAATTAGTAGGGAATGGCATAGTACTGTTAGCATTACTGTTATCCGCGAGATTTCTTAATGTTGCGCCATAAGTACCAAATGCAGTGGACCATCCATTCCCCAATATTCCTAATATAATTATGCCCCATAAATACAGTGGTAGATGTTGTGGAGTATTGGAGGACACATCGGGAGCCCTTCGATTATTTAAGGTATTTCGAAGTAATTTGATGCCACTATTGGCATAGGTATAAGCAACAGTAACAAAACTAGCCCAGGCTATAAATTCATTGAGGGCGTTAGGAGCAGGCCCCCATCTATCTTCAAATACAGCCAGTGAATCCTTGCTTGAAGACATTGCCAAAAATGATGAGCCCTCACGGCAAATCACCATAAAACCAAATAAAAGATATATAAGCCAATCGCTAGACTCTGCTTGATTAGCGTTTCTAGGTCGATCATTCTGATTTATCATTTAGCAGTCCCTGTCTATGAGAAAAAATGGTTAATTCCCCGCTACAGTCATTCGGTCAATTAATATTGAGCCTACTTGAATTTTGCCGCGTTTTTCGACATCTGCACCGATTTCTACGATGCCTTGAAACATTTCTTTTAAATTGCTTGCAATGGTAATTTCTTCAACTGGGAACTGAATTTCCCCATGCTCAACCCAAAAGCCGGAAGCGCCTCTGGAATAATCACCTGTTACTAAATTGACGCCTTGCCCGATTACATCCGTCACCACTAAGCCCTTTTCCATGGTTTTAATTAGCGCTGCTAAATCTTTATTGCCGGAACTCACCAAAATATTATGAACTCCGCCGGCATTGCCGGTCGATTTCATTTTGAGCTTTCTAGCTGAGTAGGTGCTCAACAAATACCCACGTAGAATACCCTGTTTAATAATATCACGCTGATCAACTTTTACTCCTTCCCCATCGAAAGGCGTGCTTCCCAAACCCTTTAAAATATAGGGGTTCTCAGTAATAGTCACAAACTCTGGAAATAATTGAGTATCTAAACTTCTGACTAAAAAGCTGGCTTCTCGATAAAGGCTGCCCCCGCTAATCGCACTCAAAAAACTGCTGACCAAAGATGTTGCCACATCCGCGGTAAAAATAACGGGTACCTCACAAGTTTTTATTTTACGAGGGTTCAATCTTCTTATCGTACGTTCTACAGCATCTTTGGCAATTTTTTCAGCCGACCATAAATCTTTATAATCACGAGCACTAGAATAGCTATAGTCATGCTGCATTTGTTTATTTTCTTCTGCAATCAGACTCACACTTAAGCCATGACGACTGCCTTTGACCGAGCCTATAAATCCATGGGAATTTGCATAAAGATGAATAGCTTGATAGGTTTCTAAAGTGGCCCCTTCTGAATTATTAATCCTAGGATCATACGCCAGGGCAATGCTTTCACAGGCTTTAGCTTGTTGTACGGCTTCCTCAACACTGAGACCCCAGGGATGATATAAGTCTAAATCTGGCCACTCAGTTGCTAAAGCAGAAGGCTCAGGCAGCCCCGCGCAGTCATCTTCCAAAGTATACTGGGCCATGACACAGGCCTTTTCTACTAACTTATCAATCATATTGAGGTTAAGGTCTGTCGTGGTGGCCGAACCTTTTTTTTGCCCAAAATAAACAGTAATATCGATAGCCTGATCTTGCTCATGCTCAATGGTTTCAGGCTCACCCAATCTCACCGTGGCTGAAAAACCTTGACCCGAGCTTACTGCAATTTCAGCACTGCTGGCGCCTCTTTTTTTAGCTTGATTTAAAACATGTTCTGCGACTTCTTGAAGCTGTTCTTGGCTCGGTAAATTTGACTTAGTCACTCATTTAACCCCATGGCTTGCTTGATAAAAAACCTTTTTAGAAAAGCTTGCTTGTTAACCCAGTTTGTTCCCAACTTCCTGATTACCTTAAATGAGGATAAGCGGGTTGAAAATAGCTGATTAAAACCATACATAGACCACATCACTGCGGCGTTATGGTGCTTTCTGGCCCTTTGATATTGTAATAGAGTTTGCAGAGAAGCGATATTGCGAGCTTTGCTTTTAGCATTTGCCAGTACTTCTGCTAAAACTTTAGCATCGGCAAAGCCCAAATTAACGCCCTGTCCCGCTAATGGATGAATGCTATGAGCGGCATCTCCAACTAAAGCAATGCCAGCTCTTACATATTCTTTGGCATGCTGTTGATGCAATGGAAAAGAAGCGCGAGGACCTATTACTTTAATTGCTCCAAAGAGTTTGTCATCCCGGACTTGATCCGGGATCCAGGCTTTTGATACTTGATTCCCGCCTTCGCGATAATGACAGCTTAAAGCATTTTCCAGAGCCTGGTTGAACTCTTCCTCCGGCATAGCTTCAAGCTCAATCGCTTGTTCTTTTGTGGTGCTCCATACAATGGAACAAAGATGCGGGTCATGTAAGGGTAAAAAGGCTAATGGGCCGGTGCTTAAAAACCTTTGCCAAGCAGTAAACTGGTGAGGTTTTTCAGTACGAACCGTGCAGACCACAGCCTGCTGATTAAAATCATGACTTGAACTCTCAATTCCGACTTTTGATCTGAGCCATGATTTAGCTCCATCTGCCCCAATTAAAAGATCAGCCTCAATAGATTGATCAGAGCTAAGCTCCATGCATTTAAACTGAACCTGCTCTTTTGGATAATGACTCAAACCTTCCCACAGTACTTTTATCAGCAAATGGTTTTCAATAATATGCCCAAGGTCAGCCTCCCCTATTTCAGCTGCATCAAGCTCAATATGGGCATCCGTCTCTTCATCCCATACCACCATTCGCTCATAAGTGCCCATTCTCAAGCTCTGTAAATGTTGCCATAGCCCAAGTTCTTCTAAAATAGTTTGAGAAGCCCGGTTTATTGCGCTAACTCTTATGCCGATATTTTCATTGAAATCGATATCAGGTTTCGCTTTATCTATAACAGTTAAGCAAAAGCCCTTTCTTGCCAGAAAATGCGCGAGCGTTAAGCCCACCATGCCAGCTCCGATTATGACTATATTGCTTTCGTTTCGATTCATAATAAGCTGCTATTTTGCTCCAGTTTCAAGCCTCGGCTTAATCTATTTAAACGGCCATGGACCCCCATCATAAGCTTATTAATCTCATTTTTTACAGGAGGACAGCGTTCTAGTTTTTGCAAAGCAATATTTCTTGGTAACGAATAAAGCACATTGTGATTAGAAAAAATTTTAACAAGACTATCGGTTAAATGCAGCATGGTACTCTGGTCTAATTTGCGCAAATCTCTATATTTTTCAAAAACCGATTCATCTAAAGCTTTTTCTTGATAATGATGTTCTGCAATAAGGCTGGCCAATGCTGCAATGTCTCGCATGCTTAAATTAAAGCCCTGCCCACCCACGGGGTGCAGGCTATGCGCAGAGTTCCCAATCAAAGCTACCCGTCCCTTATAATGGGAATCTACCTTAAGCTGTTTTAAGGGATAGACTTGTCTTTTGCCTACCTTTAAGAATTTCCCAAGCCGGTAACCAAAAGCCGCCTGCAAATTCATTAAAAATTCCTGATCAGACTGGTTTAGAATCTGCTCTTGCTTGGTTGCTCCAACTGTCCAAACTACAGCCATACGCTGATCACTTAAAGGCAATAAAGCCAGAGGCCCTTCTTCGGTAAAACGCTCATAGGCTTTATTTTCATGAGAGCGCTTCAAAGCGATATTGCTGACGATGGCTACCTGTTCATAGTCATGCTCTTTTGAATCAATATCCAATAAGCGCCTAACGGCAGAATTTGCCCCATCTGCGCCCAGCACTAGCTTGTTTGCTAAAGTAATAGGCCCATTTTCAGATTGAAGCTCTAACTTAACTTGATTAGGATCGGACTGATCCAAGCTGATTAAATTTGCTGGAAAAAAGCGCTGAATCTTGCTTTGCTTTAGGCGCTCATATAATACAGTCGATAAGGCAGACACTTCAATAACATAGCCCAAAGCCTCTACTTTGGCCTGCTCTGAGTCTAAGCGGGTGAAGCCAAAATGACCTTTATCAGATATGTGAATATGCTTAATGGCCGTGGTTTGTGCTTCTAAAAACTGCCACAGGTCGATTCCTTGCAATATTTTAGCGCTACCATAGGCCAGGGCCAATGACCTTGCATCAAGAGAGCTTTCTTGGAAATGTTGTTCAGCTTGAGCTTCGACTATTGCGATGTTGAGATTAAGCGGCTCAAGGGCCAATGCCAATGTCGTTCCAACCAGTCCTCCACCGATGATTACTATATCGAAGTTGAACTGCGTGTCCATTGGATATGCCCTTAATGTACCGTCTTACTGCTTTGGGACCCCGCTTTTTGAGTCTGGGCCGATCTCAGCTCTCCATAAACCAAAACTACTGCCAGGCGAGTATGCTCGACTAGTTCTGTGTAATTTTTCTCAGCTTCGTCGTCCTCTCCGCTATCATGTGCATAGCTTACACAAGAAATTTCGATCAAATCTTGCAATGCCTCAGCCACTTCTGGATCAGGATGATTTTCAACGGGAACGCCAATTAAATTCAGGCCGCTAATAAAACCTTGGCACCATTCAGCTAAAGCCTCTACTCTGGTTTCCAACTCAGCTTCATCTCCTGGTAATAGCAATTGAATTTCAAATTGCTCGGATTGAAAGCCCTGTTCAGTCGCCCTATATAAATCGATTAAAACCTTTTGATCAGCCTGAGCTTGAGTATCATTTGTCTCAAAATGAGTGGTAATCAAGGAGTTTATCCAAGCTTCTTGGCGCACAATCGCCCCACTGCTAAATAAGGCGCAGAGCAAACCATGAGTTTCTGCCGGAGTCCCCAAGGCTTGTAACTGTTCTAATGCTTGGGCCGTAGCCTCAAAGCTTGGTAAAGAAATTGCTGAAGTCATTGTTATCCATCACTTATAAATTTAAGGCGTCAATCCTATCATTGTGTTTGCCGTTGGTAAACAGCCAGTTTGGCACAATGCCATACTGTTTGACTGGGTCCTATCACCTTGTACTTGTTGTGTAAGGCGCTATCGGTAAACTGGAATCGGCTTGCCATTTTCATCTATAGCCACATAGGTAAATAAGGCTTCTGTTACGCATTTGCGCTCGGTAATTCCACTTTCGTTGGCCCAAGCCATAATTTTGAAAGTCATCGAAGTATTACCCACTTTGATTAATTTTGCATAGCAGCACACCGTATCGCCTACTTTTACAGGACGGCGAAACTTCATCGCATCGATGGCAATCGTGGTAGCGCGGCTTTTAGAAATGGCCCTTGCTGCAACAATGCCACCTAAGTCCATCTGTGAAATCAGCCATCCCCCGAAAATGTCTCCATTAAAATTGGTGTCGGCAGGCATGGCGACAGTCCTAATTACCAACTCACCTTCCGGCTGTTCGCAGTTTACTGCTTCGCTCATATCATTTCTCCTTCTATAAAGCTATAATAGCAAATATCTTTAAATAATAAAAAAACTGGTCTATTATTAACTTAATTAAGATTTGAATTGGTGCTACCTGCGCTGTTTGCGACCATTAAACTTCCTGATCCTATGATTATTAATCAAGGGAGCGATGTTGCGATATCAGCGTGAAAGCCCAGCTTGACTGGGAATCCCAAGATGTTGCACTAGCACCCACCTGAACTTTATGGTTCAGGACGCTAAAAGGCGCGGCAGAGGCGGATAGCACCACCTTATTCGAGCATGTTATGGACAAAGCCAGCGTTCGCAGTAAAATCAAACAAGAGCGCCGGCGGCTTGGTCGTGAATTCTGCCATAATGCTGCCAAAACATTAAACCCCTTTCAGCATATCGCTGTGTATTTAAGCCATGATAATGAAATGGACTTAAGTCCTCTTATTCAAGAACTATGGGCTCAAGGCAAAAAAGTCTATTTGCCCCTGCTTCATTCTGAGCGCGAAAATGAACTTTGCTTTACTCTCTATACTCCATCTACTTTACTCAAGCCTAACAAATATGGAATTTTGGAACCGGAATATATCGCCTCTCAACTCATAGAAATTTCTAAGCTAGAGGCTGTACTCATGCCGTTAATTGCCTTTGACCGGCAAGGCCATCGCTTAGGGACAGGCGGAGGCTATTACGACCGAACATTCAGCCCAGCTAAAATCACTAAAGCCCCTTTGCTAATAGGTTGTGCCTACCAGTTTCAGTTTTGTGATATGCTGCCTGCTGAAGCTCATGATGTGCCCATGGATAGCGTGGTAACTGAACAGCAAATTTATCAATTTAGGGAGAGGGGTAGTGATTAGCGGCAGTTTAATTTTTTTAATGGCATTGGTTTTGGCTATATTTAATTGGCAAGCTAACTTAAAAGCCAAAGAACTGGCCTTTGCCGCTGCCAAACAACTCTGCTTAGAAAACAAAGTAGACCTGCTTGATGATACGGTTGTTCTGCATAAGTTAAAATTCAAAAACTTTAAGCTTATCCGCCTGTATCGATTTGACTATCACACCGGCACGAATGTTCGCTATCAGGGTTATATCAGCATTAGCCAGAGTGAAGTGATCGACCAAAGGTTGACCATTACCGCTGACAGCATAAACAAAGCCGGCCCATCTGCTTCAAATGAACCGGCCAAGGTGCTGGATTTTTCACTGTATAAAAGCCTGAAAAGCAAAAACGATGCCTAATGCTTAGGATGGATTTGAGTTCTTAAGGCAGCCCATACATCAACCTGTCCGGCATCGGCATTTTTTAACTGTAAAGCAATGGCCTGAAGCGTGCTCCCTGTGGTAATTACATCATCTACAAGTGCGATATGTAAGCCTGCTACGGGCTTGACGATTTTGAAAGCTCCCTTCAAATTACGCCTTCTTCGTTTGCCTGACAGCAATGCTTGTCTCGGAGTATGACGCACCCTTCTTAGCAAACGATAATCTATTTTTATTGGAAGATTTAAGTTTTTAGCCAACAATAAGGCCTGGTTGTAGCCTCTGGAAAATAGCCTTTTATAATGAAGAGGAACAGGAACGATTACATCTGGCCAAGCTGAATCTTGATAAGTTTTTTTAAGAGTCTGGGCTAGTAAAGCAGCCAATACTTTGCCTTCAGCAAATCGATGGTGGAATTTAAACTGATGCAGTAAGTAGGCGCTTTGTGGCAAGTAATCTGATGCGACAATCACTCGCTCAAATGCTGGAGGAAATTTTAAACAATGCCCGCAAATGCCTGATTCAGTTTCTTCAAGCCATAAGCCGCATTGAGCACAGCGGTTTTTATACTCGGTCAGCTGCTTTTCACAGTATGAACATAAATCCCGCTTTTGATCACTGCGGCACTTGCACAGTAGACATTGATAAGGGAATAGCCAAGATTTGATCATATTTTATACTAACATAGCAAAATAGATTAAATCCATCCTAACCTTCCTTTACAAAAGGAAGGAACAAGTCTGCAACATCTTGTGATAAGCTAAGCCGCTTCGTCCCCTCCCTTTACAAAAGGGAGGCAGGGAGGGATTTCTAGGAGGGATTTATAGATGAGCCAATTTGACCATCAGGCCATGCACCGCAACTTTAATCGCAAGATTAAGGCGCTGCCCTTGAGCCGAGAAACTGCCGATCAGTTGCTTGAACGTTTGCAATTGATTAAGCAACAGCCCAAAAGCATTTTGGATCTTGGCTGCGGCACAGGAGATTTCACCTATCGCTTAAGCAAACTTTACCCTAAAGCCAAAGTGCTGGGCCTGGACATCGCAGAACAGCGCTTGAAATATGCTAAAAAGCAAAGACCCTGGTTTAACAAAACCCGGTTTATGCCTGGCAATATAGAAAACCTGCCTTTTCCTGATAACAGTTTTGATCTCATTGTCTCCAACTTAAGCCTTTATTGGGTTAAAGACTTAAACCAAGCCTTTAAAGAAATTCAGCGAGTCCTAAAGCCTGAAGGAGTTTTATTGTTCTCAAGCCTGGGGCCGGATACTTTACTTGAGCTAAGAGAAAGCCTTGCTCAAATTGATAATAAACCTCATGTGAATGTTTTTTTGGACATGCATGATGTGGGAGATGCTTTATTAAAAGCGGGACTCAAAGATCCTGTAATGGACGTTGAAACCCTTACGCAGCAGTACTCCAGTCTTTTAGATTTGCTTAAAGAATTACATGAAGCGGGTGAAAGTAATGCGCACTGCGAAAGAAGTAAAGGCCTAATGGGCAAACAAGCTCTTCAAAAGCTAGAATCTTATTACGAACAATATCGCAGCCATTTTGAAAAGCTTCCCGCTACATTTGAGGTTATCTATGGCCATGCTTTGGGCACTGAAATGCTAAGCAAGTTGGAAAACGGGGAAGTCCATATCCCGCTTTCGAAAATCGGGATTAAATCCACCCCACCCTCCTTCAATAAAGGAGGGAACTAAATCCACCCTAACCCTCCTTTTAGAAAGGAGGGAATTATTTTGTTCCTCCCTTTGACAAAGGGAGGCTAGGAGGGATTTAAACCCACAAGGGATTTAAGAAATATCGCTGGTTGGCCTCCACTCCATAGCATCATGCCTTAAACCTCTAAAGACCAAACTGCTTCTCTCCTTGCTCAGCAAGTCCCTTAAAGGCTTTAATCTGATACTAATGTCTTGCAATGCCCGGCCATCTAGATCAGATTTAACCGCTACCATTCCAGCGGCTTCAACGCTTGCCCCATGCATGGTTTTATTGCGTAAGATTCTTACGGCAGAGCCTTCAACAAGCTTAAAGAGATCACCAATGCCATCTTCATCCATGCCTTGGCCTTCTAAAAAGCCCTTAATCTCTGCAGCTTTCTCTCCTAAAAAGTGATGACATAAAATATTCACTCTCATTCTGGCATGATCAGCCAATAAGCCCTTTGCATCGGCTGATAAGTTAGCGCCCTTCTCTGCGTCGATGTTATGAGTAAAATCTTTTAACACAGCCAGACAAGTCTTTAACTCATCTATAATCACTTCAATTGATCTTGTGTCCTTTGCATAATGGATAGCTCTGCTGCAGTAGGTTTTAAAGTAGTCTGTATCTTTAAACCTGGTTTCCAATCTGTTGTCCCTAGCCCTTAATTTTACATGCAGCTCTTCAAGGATTCTTTTTTCATCGACACATTCTTGCGCAAGCTTAAATAAAGGATTAGGACTAGCTTCTTGTCCCTCATAGTAGCGATGAATTAAATGATCAGGGCTAGCTTGTGCCTCATAGTAGCGATGAGTTAAATGATGTCGAACATTGGCCAAATCCGGCCAGATTCTACCTAATTGATCAAACAGTCTTGCCAAGTTAAAGCTTATTGCCATAAATTGATGGCGCTCCAGATAAGCTTTGGGATCCTCTCCCACAGGAGCTTGTTCCTTCATCTCAGATTTATTAAGCTCCAGAGCAATTCTATGGCAAAGGTCTTTTACCGTATAAAACAAATCCCCATGCTCAGGGTGGTCTTTTACGAAGCTTTCCCAGCCTAGCTCATTAAAATATTCCTTTTGTAAGTCTTTGATAACTGCGCTTACTGAGACTTCTGTAATTGCCTCAACTTGTTCTTGGCTTAGCCCAAGCTGAAACATAAGCTCCTGGGTCCTTTCATAATATTTTTTAGCCAAATCTAATCTTTCTCTTAAAGCTAAGCCCTCTTTCTTGGTGGCAAGTTTCGCAATTTGATCGCACAGTTGACGCAAGGACTTGCCATATTGCTGCCTTTCTCCAGTCAAGTCCTTTAGAAGCTCTGTCGAGCGGCGATACTCATTGTCCAAAGGCCTTTCATATTGCCCGATCGTTTCAGCCTGTAGTCTAAAAGCTTTGATTTTCTCGATTCTCTTGATAACGGGCAAGTCTGCATCTTTAACAAAAGCAAAAACTTCTTTGATTTTTAATGCAATGATTTGCTCATCAGCTTGTTTTTGAAGCCGCTCAATTTCGTTAACAAATGGAGCCAATTGTGGTTTAAGTTTATTAAGTTCAAAACCTAAAGTATGAGCCTGTTCAACTAAAGCTTGTAACTGGTTCAATTTGAGCAATGGTTTATTGTCTTGATCTCTGAGTTCAGCAAACTTAGTCATGATTTCAGTAAGGCTTTGCTCTTTACTCGATACTGCTTGATGCTGCGCCAGTCTTCTTGCAGCAAGTTCAGCTTCTCTCAAGCGTTCTTCGTCAAGACGCTCCTGCCTTCTCACATCTGCCAAGGCACTGTGGCAAGCATTATTTAACGCTGTATCATCAGGCTTGACAGCTTGGGCTTGTATTATGGCAGCATTCCTTGCTTCATCATTTGTTGAATCAAGCACTTGCCCCATGGCATCAGTATAAGAATTATACGCCATATAGCTAGCCTGATAAGCCTTTGCGAGATTTTCATATAAACCCGCTAATATGGCTCCGCTTGGCTGTATAGCTTCTGCTTTCGCCTCAGCTTCAGCTTTCTTAGCTAATGCAGCTGCTTTAGCCGCATCTGCACGTCTTGATTCATTCAGCCAAACTTCCCGCTCCTCTCTTGCCCGAATAACAGCTGGATCCTCAGAAACCACATTTAGTTGCGGAGGCGATGGAGGCCGGGGCCGCTCTCTATGCCTTCTTGGCTGAGGCGCGGCTTCTATAATGTGACGCGGTCTTTGTAAAAACTTTTTAATGAGAAAATTGCCGACTACAATTGCAGAGGCT
>JAQSYQ010000025.1 GCA_029256015.1 Gammaproteobacteria bacterium
TTGGACTCCATTACACGTTTAGCAAGGGCTTACAACACCGTTTCTCCGGCTTCCGGTAAGGTATTAACAGGGGGTGTGGACGCTAACGCTCTGCAAAGGCCAAAACGCTTTTTCGGTGCCGCACGTAATACCGCAGAAGGCGGCAGCTTAACCATTATCGCAACCGCTCTAGTTGAAACAGGTTCTAAAATGGATGAGGTTATCTTTGAAGAATTCAAAGGAACCGGTAACATGGAACTTCGTCTTGATCGTAAAATTGCTGAAAAACGCGTATATCCTGCTATTAACTTCAGCCAGTCCGGTACTCGTCGTGAAGAGCTTATTACCAAGCCTGAAGAGCTTCAACGTCTCTGGATACTTCGTAAGATTTTGCATCCTATGAATGAAATCGCTGCCATGGAATTCTTAACTGAGCGCTTGAAAGATACCAAGACCAATGAAGAGTTCTTTAATGCGATGAAACGTCAGTCTTAAATCCACCCTAGCCCTCCTTTTCAAAGGAGGGAACTTAGCTATCACCAAGTTCTTTCTAGACTTGAAGCTTCTGCTTGAGCCTTCAGAATAGCCTCACGCATAGCCGTTCCCATTATGCCTGGAGCAGACTGTGCGCCTGCATTTACAGCTTGAGTAGCTAATGCAGCTACTTTTTTTGCTGTATGAGGAGTGACAGTCCTTTCAGAATTTGGCTTTAGCATAATTCCGCCAGCCGGCATGTTAGTGGTAGAGCGATCCTGATTAGCGTACATATTACCTCCAAGTGTCTTTCAGTGGATACTTGGACTGTATCATAATTACATCTGGTATAAAATATGCTCACAAAATATGGATTTATTGTGGGCTACGTGCCTGATGAGACTTTTGAGTGAATTGGCGAATTCTCTCTAAAATCGGCATGGCAGGTCGGGCTGGAGAGGCCCTGGTTTGAGTTGAAACTGGAGAAAACAGAGAGTCTAAGCCTGAGCTTCCTTGAGTAGAATGAGTGGGAGGACCAGGAAGCTGAACTCGGGGAGCTCTTGGGATTGTGACTTCTCCGCCAGCGGTATGCGGCCTTATTGGAGCAGCTTGGGGTGTTTGGGCTGCATGCTGAGCTTTTAATTGGGCTTCAACTTGAGTTAAGTTGTCTTCTAAGCGTTTTATTCTGCTAACAGACAGAGTGTGATGAAATTTTAAATTATTAATATCACTTTTTGCAGATTCCAACTGTTTGTTTAGCTTTTCTAAACCCGAAATTAAAGTGCTATTTTGCTCTCTAAGCGCTCTGATAATTTCTTCTGAAACTCTTACCTGAGCTCTTAGCGTGGCTTCTCTACTAAGGTTGAGGCCGCTTTCTGGGCTTCTATAAGCCTGCATGGTTCCTCTCCTGCTGGGTTGATTAGTAAAAAGTGCAGCTATTCATATTTTATTACAGCGATGGAGCATAAGCAGGTGTTCTTTTGCAAGTGAAGGTACGTATTTGTTTAGAAAAAACAAGTGAATAGCTTAAGCCTTGTGCTTGAGGCAATAACATTGCTGCATTACTGTTTATTTTTTTATAGGCAAGACTCAGTAGGTGAGCCAAATCTTCCCTTTCCTTTTTATCTGAGATTTCAAGGGCTAATAGCATGGTCATTTCTTCATAACGTTGATGAGCAAAATAATCAAATGAGCTGAATTCTGGTTTTATATTTTTAATTTTGGCCGCATGTTTTGTAAACCATATTAAATCGTCTCGAGCCTTATTGGCTTGATCTAGAGGCGTTAAACCTTTTTTATCTTTTGCTTGTGGGTCGGCGCCGGTGGCTAACAAGAATTGGATAATTCTGCCATGATAGAAAGTGCCTGCAGCATGCAATGGAGTGCCACTGTCACTTTGAGCATGAATATCTGCCCCATTTTCTATCAACCACGCCACTGCACTTAAACGATTTCTCGCAACTGCATGGTGTAGAGGAGTGAGGCCTTCTTTATCTGCAGAATTCACATCTAAGCCATGATTTTTCATATAATCCAATAAATATATTCTGCCTGATAACGCAGCTGCATGCATTAAAGTGGAACCAGACTCTGTCGTTTGTTGCTTAAGCCTCTCGCTAAGAGCCAGTGCAGATGCTTCTGGAGAGCTTTTTTGACATTCTTGGCTTATTTTATTTATTAATAAGTTGAAACTTTCTATATGCCCCTCTTCAACAATTAAGCGCAATGGACTCAGATCATAAGCTTTGCTATGAATATCTACTCCGGCTTTCAATAGCGCTTTAATCATTATCAGGTCATTATTAATGCAAGCAAAATGTAAAGCGTTTACCCCATTGATAGAGCTTTTATGAGGGTTAACACCTAAAGCCAACATCATCGCTGCGGTTTTGCTATAGCCCTTCTTTAAGGCCGAAGCGATGGGTGGTAATCTATTATAAAATTTTAAAATCCCATGGTACGCCAGTCCATTTAATAACATACGCGTATATAGAAAAGGCTTATCAACTGGGGACTTATAATATTGTGGTCTGCTTGTAGAATATGTCTGGAAAGCGGGATATTGTGAAATTGGAACTAGAGTTGTTTTACTAAGAGCTTGATTGAAGTTTGTATTGCGAAATAATTTGCCTGTCCCGTTTAGCCGCGAAAACATAGATGTACTCCCTGTTTCCCAGTGCAATTTATTAAAACTAAAACTATATCACAGAGATACTAATCAAAAAACAGAGCACAATAGAGTCGCTTCAAAAATGTGTAGAAAAGCTCAAGGAAATAAACTTTCTATCGATTTTGCTCCTGAATTTACCTATAATTTGGGCAATCCCATTATAAAGACTTCCTATGCACTACATTGACCTAAGAGAGTTTATCGAGCAGCTTGAGCAACAAGGCGAGCTTAAGCGTATTAGCATTGAAGTCGATCCCTTTCTCGAAATTACTGAGATTTGTGACCGAACTTTAAAAATGGGTGGGCCGGCTTTATTATTTGAAAATGTCAAAGGCTCATCCATGCCGGTTCTCGCAAATTTATTTGGTACGCCTAGAAGGGTCGCCATGGCGATGGGGCAAAGCTCGGTAGAAGCTTTGCGTGAAATTGGCACATTGCTTGCGTTTTTAAAAGAACCTGAGCCACCCAAAGGCCTAAAAGATGCCTGGGATAAACTGCCTATTTTAAAACAAGTCATGGCCATGCAGCCTAAAACGGTTTCCAACCCAGCCTGCCAGGAGCATGTGATCGAAGGCGATGAGGTGGATTTATCTAAACTGCCTATTCAAACTTGTTGGCCTGAGGATGCAGCTCCTCTCATTACCTGGGGGCTTGTGATTACAGAAGGTCCTAATCAATCCCGTACCAATTTAGGCATTTATCGTCAGCAAGTCATTGGCAAAAACAAGTTAATCATGAGATGGCTAGCTCATCGAGGCGGCGCATTAGACTTTAAAGCCCATCAAGAACAATATCCTGGCAAGCCTTTTCCGATTGCGGTTGCACTAGGTGCAGACCCTGCAACCACTTTGGCCGCTGTCACGCCTATTCCCGATACATTATCCGAATATGCTTTTGCTGGATTACTGAGAGGCTCTAAAACCGAGCTGACCAAATGTATCGGCTCAGAGCTTATGGTTCCTGCGACTGCCGAAATTATCTTGGAAGGCTATTTGTCAGGAGAGTTAGCGCCTGAGGGGCCGTTTGGTGATCATACCGGCTATTACAACGAAGTTGAAAGCTTTCCGGTATTTACCGTAGAAAGAATTACTCATCGCCACAAGCCCATTTATCACAGCACTTATACAGGAAAGCCGCCCGATGAGCCGGCTATTTTGGGCCTGGCTTTGAATGAAGTGTTTATCCCCATTTTGCAAAAGCAATTTCCCGAAATAGTGGACTTTTACTTGCCGCCTGAAGGATGCTCTTATCGCTTAGCGGTAGTGACCATTAAAAAGCAGTATCCGGGTCATGCCAAAAGGGTGATGATGGGCATATGGTCTTTTTTAAAACAGTTTATGTATACCAAAATGATTATAGTCACAGACGATGATGTGAACGCTCGAGATTGGAAAGAGGTGATTTGGGCGATGACCACTCGTATGGACCCGATTCGAGACACGGTAATGATCGACAATACGCCGATTGATTATCTGGACTTTGCCTCACCTGTTTCCGGCCTAGGTTCTAAAATGGGCCTGGATGCCACCAATAAATGGCCGGGCGAGACCCAAAGAGAATGGGGCAAACTGATTACTATGACAGACAGCGTTAAAGAAAAAATCGATTCAATATGGTCGCAGCTTGGAATAGATAAATGAAATTAAATTGGATATCTTTAGGATTGCTTGTACTGCTTGGCCTAATTTGGGGCTCTGGTTATAGTATCGCCCGTTACTGCGTCACTCATGGGGTTGCACCCATGGGCTATTCATTTTGGCAGTCTTTAGGCCCAGCCTTATTTCTATTGCTGCTGGCCTGTTTCCGCTCTCCTAAGTTGCCATTGAGCTTGCCTTATCTGAGATATTACTTAATGTGCGGGATTTTGGGCATCGCTTTTCCCAATACCTTGATGTATTTCGCGGCCGGGCATATTCCGGCAGGCATGTTGGCAGTATTGGTTAACACCGTGCCGATTTTTACTTATCCCTTGGCTGTGCTAGCCCGCACTGAGAAATTTAAAGCCTTGCGCTTAGCAGGTTTATTTGTCGGCCTTATGGGGATTATGCTAATAGTCTGGCCACATGAAAGTCTTTCACATGGCTCCATACCTTGGACTTTACTGGTGCTACTCACTCCGCTATCTTTTGCCTGTTGCGCAGTATTTGCGAGCTTTAGGCCCGTTCCCAGCGATTCATTAAGTTTATCAGCCGGAATGATGACCGTTTCCACTTTGCTGCTGGCGCCTTTAGTCATTCATTTCAATGAGTTTCATGCTTTAAGTTGGCCGCTTACTACAGTCGATTGGCTGATACTTTTAGAAATAGTGCTGTCCAGCATTGGCTATGTAATTTTCTTTGCATTGATCAAAAGGGCTGGCCCGGTTTACTACAGTTTGGTTGGAGGAGTCGTTTCCATTACCGGCCTATTTTGGGCCTATGTGGCTTTTGATGAGAAACTCAGCCTTGCCTTAGGGTTGGCGGTATTATTGATATTGGTGGCCATTGCTCTGTTAAGCTTAAATGAAAAAATAAGCTAATGAGTCTATTTAAGCATATTTAGCTTTAGTGATTACATAGGCTTAGCTGAGTAAGAGGGTTTTGTGCTTGAAGCATCACTAAGAGAGAGTGCCATAGCCTCGCTCAATTTGCTTAGTAGATTGCTAGCTTCTGTTCGAAGAGAGTGATTGGCGCTATGTGATAAGCTTTCAAGAATAGGAATGGCTCCAGCTTCTCTAATAGCATTCTGACGCCCAGGGTTATCAGAGGCTAAATTATTCAATGTCTTTATAAGGTTTTTTTGTAGTTCGGGGCGATCTTTTTCTAACAAATTTACTAAACGAGGGATGCCTCCGGCAGCTATGATGGCATTTTGATTATCAACATTATGATAAGATAAGCTGTATAACGCCATTGCAAGATTTTCCAGAAGCCCAGGTTCATCTTTTTCTAACAAAGCCACCAGATCAGGAATAGCCCCTACCTCTCTTATAACATTTTGATTGTCATGATTAAGAGCAAAATTCATTATTACTTTTGCTGCATTAATTTGATTTTGCGCATTGCTTGACCTTAGTTCACTTAACAAATAAGCCGCGAACGGCAAGGAAAGAATGCTGAACATATAGGCCTCCATATTCGATATTATCGAGAAAATAAAAAATTTTATAGCAAAGCAGGTTTTATCTTAACCTCCTGGAGTTACAAAGTGTATAGTAGTATTTTATTAATAAGAACTCCTTGGCGGAATGGTTTTCATTACTGCTCTATTTTGGACCTATATGGCTTTTGGTGAGAAGCTCGGCATAGCTTTGGTTTAAAACAAGTTGCTCGATTGTTTGCCAAAATTCTGTAGGGCAGTCAAACATGGGCCAGTGGCCTGCATTAGCAAGCCATATCGCAGGCTTTGAATGAGCGCTGTTGATGGACTTTGTATGCAAATCTGTAGTAAAGCTCTTGTCTCCAATTACATAGTATTTATTGCAGCGAAGAGCCTTATATTCCTTTGCAACTTGGTCATTTAATCTTATTTCAGTTCCCTGCTTTGCCCAATAATAAAGGCCCTCAGCTTCAGTTTGCTGAAGGCTAGTTAAAAACCTGGCTAAATCAGGTTGATCAGCGACTTTCCCCATTATTTTATTAAGTAAATGCTGTTTAAATGCTTGAGCGCTTTCCAGGTCTTCTGCGCCAGCCGTCATACGAGCGTTGTCAGCATAAAAATTGGTATCCACTATAATGACTGACTCTACAGACTGTAAGCGAGCTGCCACTAACACAGCAATCACTCCTCCCATTGAATGACCCAATATAACATTAGGCAGCTTGGGCTGAGTTGATTGAATGAAGTCGACTATTTCATTAATGACTTGTTCGTAACTAGTATTGATTAAAGGGCTGTTTCCAAATCCAGGTAAATCAATGGCATAGATATTTGCATGCTTAGCAATCGGAGTAGTATACACGCTATCAAAACAGACATGGGATTCTGCATAGCCAGGTATTAGCCATAGCTTGTACTTGGCTTTTTCGCTAAAATGCTGATGAATAAACATAGTGGATCTGCTTTATTTGCCTTATTGAATGCTGGCATTATAAGCAGTCAATGAGCCAATTTGAAGCATAATAAGGCTATAATATCTACATGACCTAAATAGCGAAACTATATATGCAGCATATTAAAAATTGGGCCAAGTCGGCCGGCAACAAAGAAATTGAGCTGTATTGCAGCAAAGGAGCTCTAAGCGATAAACAGCCTATTTTAATGATAGGCGGCACTCATGGAGATGAACCGGAGGGCGTGAGGTTGGCTGAAGAGCTGTTGGCGCATTTAAAAGCGCATCCGGAATCTGCTACCACTCCTTGGATATTGATCCCCTGTATTAACCCAGATGGCTATGCTAAAAACGAACGGGTCAATGGGCATGGAGTAGATTTGAACCGAAATTATCCGGCTTCAAACTGGTCTAGTGAGCATAGCAAGCCTCGCTATTATCCAGGTCCTTATCCTGCTTCAGAACCAGAAATTCAAGCTTTAGTTAAATTAATTGAACGAGCTAAGCCCGGATTAATTATTCATTTTCATTCCATTGAAAATCCCTGCATAGTCTGTACCGGCAAGCCAGGTTTAGTAGCGGCTCAAGCCCTATCAAAAGCATGCGGCTATCCGGTGCAGGATGATATCGGCTATCCCACGCCGGGAAGCTTGAGCGAATATGCTTGGCACGATTTGAATATTCCTGTGATCTGTATTGAAGAACAAGAAAAAATAGATCTGAATACAATATGGCCCAGGTTTAAACAGGGATTGCTTGAAACTTTGACATAAAAGGCCCAGCTTGCAGCGTCTTATATTCTGCACATTAATTCCTGCTAGGTCCCAGTAAAGATTTTGCTTATAATGGGTAAAAACGAGATCGGAACCTTAATATGAAAGATCAAGACAAGCCGCATACCACTCACTTTGGTTTCAAAGAAGTACCTTGGGCTGAAAAGCAGAAAAAAGTTGCTGAGGTATTTAGCTCGGTTGCCAATAAATATGATGTGATGAACGATGTCATGTCATTTGGCATTCACAGGTTGTGGAAGCGCTACACCATTAGCATGAGTAAAGTAAGACCCGGTCAAAAAGTCTTGGATTTAGCAGGTGGCACTGGCGATTTGGCGATGAAGTTTGCCGAACTGGTGGGCAAAGATGGCCTTGTGGTATTAGCCGATATCAACTCAGAAATGCTGAATGAAGGGCGTAAAAGGCTTGAAGATAAAGGCTATGTCAGCCAAATTAAATATTCACAGGTTAATGCTGAAAGCTTACCTTTCCCTAATAACTACTTTGACTGCATTACGATTGCATTTGGTTTGCGCAATGTCACTGACAAAGATCAGGCCCTTCGTGAAATGTACCGAGTGCTAAAGCCGGGCGGACAGGCTTTGATTTTAGAGTTTTCTCATCCCATTTTACCGATCAAACCTTTTTACGACACCTATTCATTTCATATATTACCGAAAATGGGCAAATTGATTGCTCAGGACGAAGAAAGCTATCGTTACTTAGCTGAGTCTATCCGCAAGCATCCCGATCAAGATACTTTAAAGGATATGATGAAAAATGCTGGATTTGACGAGGCGGATTATACCAATCTAACCGGTGGAATAGTGGCCTTGCATAAGGGGCTCAAATACTAATGCCAGGCTCATCTCATTATTTGTCTAATTTGGAGCTGAACTTGCTATGAGCTTGATCTATAGTGCGCTAGCTGGAATTATGGAGAAAAGCTTAAATGCCTATTTGAGCTTAGACCCTGAAATGCCTGATTTAATCCAAGCCTTGCAGGGCAAAACTTTAAAAGTAGTCGTTGCTGACTGGAACATCAGTTTGTTTTTAGCGCCATTTCCCAAAGGATTCAGGCTGTATCTCAATGGTGAAATAGAGGCGCAAGCTCAATTAAAAGGGCGCTTACTCCATTTAATCGAGTTTGGATTAAGTTCACATCCGCAAGCTTTGGCAAGCTCAGGCAAAATTGAGCAAAGCGGTGATGTTCATGTTTTACAGGCTTATCAAAGATTTATGCATAGCTGTGAAGTCGATTGGGAAGGTCTGTTTGCCAAAGTAATAGGCGAGGCTGCGGCTTTTGAGCTATGCAAAAAAGCCAAACAAGCTAAAGCTTGGCAAAAGGATAATCTGTCCAGTACTTGCCAGGATTTTTCAGAGTATGTGCAAGAAGAACAGCGCCTAGTACCTACCTGCGAAGAGCTCGAAGACTTTTACGAAGATATTGCTGCAGTTCGGGAAAGTGTCGAGCGCGTAGAAGCAAGAATTCATTTGCTTCAATCCAAGTAATAGCCAAAAACTTACAAGCCTTTCCGAGCGTATCTATATCTCAGCAAGTTCCCTTTGATTTATTATCAAAAATAAAAAGACTGAAATTTTGCTCGGGAGAGGGCTCATGTTAAGTCAAAGAAGATTAGCAATACAAAACATTCACTTTGAGGATGTAATAGGCCTTACAAGTTGTTACTCGATGCTACAAACTTGGCGAGAAGCCAGCTGTACTAAAAAATTTCTTATGGTAGGCGGAAGCTTTTTCGCTTTAAGCGCAGCGGCAGTCGCAGTGGGTTTTGGAGTGCCTCCTCATGTTCTAACAGCGTTTTATCATGTGGCTTCCTTAATCAAGACAGTTTATGAAGTTGGAAAAGAATTCTGTCAATCTGTGGCGGAGTTATTTAGCAGGCCTAAACCTGCAAAGCCCAGCTGTGCTGTTTTGCCTTTTATGCAAACGATCCAGGCTCAAGAAGAAGCCCGACAATTGGAAGCAGTTCCAATGGCCGCTGCCGCAGCTTAGCAGCCTAGTTCGTTGTGGTTTTCGTCGAAATCCTATATACTTCTGTAGTTAATATACAGAGGAAATTTCGATGAGTTTTCACAACCAGTCTTTTACTTTTGATGATGTTTTGTTAATCCCTTCATACAACCACCACGAGTCTCGCCGGATGGTGGATATTTCAGTCACAGATCGCAGCGGCAAGCTAACTTTAGATTTACCGGTTTTCACCGCCAATATGGACACCGTTACCGAGAGTAAAATGGCCAATTTTATTGGCTCAAAAGGCGGTATGGGCGTTATGCACCGGTTTATGAGCATTCCCGACAATATTGCTGAATTCAAAAAATGCCAGCATAAAGTATTTGTTTCAGTGGGTTGTTCTGATGCTGAATTGGAAAGAGCAAAAGCGCTAAGCGATGCAGGAGCGGAATATTTCTGTGTAGATGTAGCCCACGCTCATGCTAAATATGTCGGTAAAACCTTAAAAAGATTGCGCGATATGCTCCCTAATGCTTGCATTATGGGCGGTAATGTCGCGACCTATGCGGGGGCGGATTATTTGGCTTCATGCGGTGCTGATATTATTAAAGTGGGAATTGGCGGAGGCTCGGTTTGTAGCACCCGTATTAAAACAGGATTCGGCGTGCCAACCCTTTCTTCGGTGCAAGACTGCGCTAAAATCGACCGTTCTATTGTAGCCGATGGCGGAATTAGAACAGCTGGAGACGTAGTAAAAGCTTTGGCATTTGGTGCAGACTTTGTAATGCTTGGCGGTATGTTTGCGGGAACCCGTCCTACTCCTGGAGCCCCAGTGACTAAGCCAGACGGTACTAAAGTGAAGATGTATCGCGGTATGGCAAGCCAAGAAGCACAAGCTGACTTTATGGGAACCATGCCTGAGTGGAAAACCGCAGAGGGTGTAGCAACCGAAGTTCCTTATAAAGAAAATGAAGAAGCCATTGTGGCCGATATTATTGGCGGACTTCGCTCTGGTTTAACTTATGCCGGTGCCTCCAAAATTCGCGAGTTGCAAAGAAAATTAAACTATACCTTAATTACTCCTGCATCCCGAGTGGAAAGCCTTCCTCACAAAACTTTAGGCTAAAAAATGGATTCCGGATCGAAGCTCACGCTTCGTCCAAGATGACAGCAGTTTTGTCATCCTGGGGCTGCGTAGCAGAACCCGGGATCTAAAACAACAAAAAACAGCTATAATTGACTCATAACAACATGAGGAAAGACCATGAAAAAATTGTTGCAAGTTGCTGCTGTTGCCGGTGCTGTATTGTTTTCAGTAAGTGTTTATGCTGACCAGGCTTCAAGCTCCCCTAAACAAACCATCAATGTAGGTTCAGACCAGCATTTGGTCAGGATTGCCTTGCCTGCCAATGCCACCACTGGCTATCAATGGTATGTCAGCAATTACAATACTGATCTTTTAACCTTAAACTCTTATCATTACAGGGCTCCAACTACTCACAGAGTGGGCGCAGGCGGCACAGCTGAATTTGTTTTCGCTGTTAAACCTTCCTTCCATGTAGCGCCTCAAATTACCAATATTGATTTTGTATATGGACAATCTTGGGATATGAACGGAGCGACTAGCAGAGTCATTGCTTTGACTTCCATTCCAACTTATTCATCTAATGGTTCATCAAGTGAAGGGCATTCAAAATCACAGTCTTCTGCACAAAGCGCTAAAAAGCCTGTGGCAAGCCCAAGCAGTATGAGCAATGACTCTAGCTCAATGAACAAGCCAGCAACCGTGCCTTCTATGCCTGCACCTGCTGTTCAACCTGCTCCAGCACCCACCGCGCCAAGCAACCCTTCATCCAGTGCTGGTACAAGCTGGTTGACTATTCCAGGACAAAGCTAAAATCCCTCCCTGTCTTTCTTTACCAAAAGGAGGGCAAGGGTGGATTTAAGTCTGTTTGACTAGCTAAACAATAAAATATTTTCGACTTTGTTTTTGCCGTTAAGCACTCGGTGGGCCTGGCTGTTATTGATATAAAGCGCGCTGGACTTTCCGCCATCTAAGTTAACGGCAGTCACGATTTTTTGAACCCCAAACCATTCTGGATGAGCATATAAAATATTTTCCAAAGTATAGAGCGACATATCAGAGGTGGAAATTACAATAAGCTGACCGTCTGAGGACTCTGCCAAAACGGTCCTTGTTGCAGACTGATCAAATTGGTTCACTTTAGAGACCAGCATTTGACTATGATCGATTAAAAGCGGGCCGGCCTGAATAGCGAATTTGGCATTTTCGTAAGGCATATCTCCCGGGCCAATATTTAGCTGGCCTTGATCGTTGATGGTGACCATTGCGGTAAAAATAGGCTGTTGGCTTTCAGGACTGATTTGTTTGCCGTTTTCAACAAACAATCCATCTGGGGTAAAGCTTGGAGTAAAAAAGCCACCGTTTACTGCCATAAAGGCTTTTTCTTCATAGCCGATAGTGCTGACATTGGCCGCGGTTTGCGGGTTGGCCTGGGTATAGAAGCTGGCTTGATAATGGTTCACTTTCACTGCAATCATTTCAAAAGTAGTGGGCAAGGGGCTGTCTGTGGCGATAGAAAGTTCTCGATATTCGCCTTTACCATTGCCTAAAGTTTTGGTTTTAAGCTTTTTTAAGGAGAATTCGTTTTCAGCCGGGGCGACAGGTTTAGAGTTGGCTTTAATAGGATGAGCGCTACAAGCAGGCAATAAGGTGCTTAATGCCAATAAAATCAACAGGCTTGGCTTGTGAAATTTGATGTTCAGTCGCATATAAGCTTCCTTGCTAAATTTCAGAACTCTTATTATATAAAAAAAAGCTTAAGATAAGCTTAAGACAGCTCTATAAATTGTCCTTTTATCACCAAACGTCGTTATTTGGATTCTTGCGTTTCCTCATGTATTTCTTGATACACTCCGGTTCTCAAAATCCAAATGCCTCGTCTGGCAATAAAATCATCAATTTATAGAAACTGTCTTTCAGAGCTACCAGGCTCCTTAAAATAAAAAAGCCTTATATTTCAATAACATAATGCTTTATTTGGAACCATTGTAACATAAAATTAAACAGTAGCGCTCGGGCTTTCTTGCGGAACATCCTTAAAACAGCTCAAAAATGCAGTGGCAGGCCCTTTATTGGTAACCAATATTGAAGTGTTTTGATTCGCTTTATGTACGTGCGCATTAACCGAGGTAATATCGATATAATCAGTGCCAGAGGTTGTTGCATGAATAGTCTCACGAAGCGGTTCTAACATGCTTTGTGGCTGTACATTGGTATTAAATGCAACAGCGGCAGCTGAGTCAACTGTTTGGGTGATGCAAGTCACATTTCCTTCTTTGATATTTGTTTGAAGCTTATAGGTATCGCCTTTTGCAAGAGCGACAACAGGAGTCATAATAAAGATCTGATTATGCAATGGAGCTTCATGCAGTTGTTCATAAGAAACTTTAGGTTCGGCTGCATTTTCCAGCAATGGGGCAATACTTAAGACTATATCAACCGAACTAGGGTTCGTATAGACGAGGCCACTGAACTGCAACGGCAATCTGCAGTCTAAATTGCTGCCAAATTTGGGATCGACTTCATAAGGTATGATTTCAAATGGTATATAGGCTCCGCTTGGAGTAGGGATCACACGATAATCAGGTGATACTTGGAATATCGTAGTAGCATTAGCTTGTCGAAATTGTTGATAAGCAAACATACAACTGTAAGTTGTGCTAGTACTATTGATTTGAGGAAAGGTATAAGTTGCTCCGGCTGGAAGCAACATTATATCACTATAATATTCCTGAGCCTGGGCAGTTCCGGTTAAGGCGGCAATTCCGGTAGCAATAGCTGTCGCAAGTTTTTTAAATGAGAACATTTTCTGACCCTTATTATGAGTTTTACCAGGCATATATTAATAATAAAATCTTAAGGTTTTATTAAGAAAATAAAAACCCCTATCTTACACTCAATGATAGGGTTTGTTTTGGATAAGCTTTAACGCTTATTATTATGCCATATAGTTATGAGGCTGTAGAGCTTGTTTCCTGTTCAGCGGTTTTGGCTTGTTGGCTGACTTGAAAACAGGATAAAACGACATTGTGGGGGCCTAAATTGGTCGCCATAAATTTATTGTCTGTGCTGGCATTCCATACTTTTTCGGGAGTAATATCAATTGCTGCTCCTTTAACTGTAACGTTTAGATTTTCCCTTAATAAAGGGCCAGAGGTAGAGGTAATAGCTTCATAGCCGTTAAACAATACCATGCTGGAATCATTACCTATGCGATCTTGGGTTTCGCCATAGCAAGTGATATTTCCTTGATCTAAGGTAGCGTTAAAAACGATATGTTCTCCTACTGCAAGGGGTTGTATCTCGCTAATGACTGTAAGGTCACAGTTAGACTCTGGAGCACTTGCGTTATTCAGGCTATTGTTAGCGCCTATTTTTACGATAGCGCTACTCATAACTAAATCACTATCGCAGAGGTTGCTCAGGACTACAGGGTCAGTCCAGCTAAATCTCACCTCGGCTCCAAAATTTGGCGAGACTTGGCTTGGTACTATAGTATATCCACAGTAGGCCCCATTTTCTGTGCGAACGGTATAAGCTCGCGGATACCTTGCCATTAATGTACAAAACTCTCCGTAAGAAAGCTGATCGGCATGTAAAATACCCATCTCGCCTGGTTCTAATGATGCTGGTGGGCTGGCCACCATATCGCCACCGGCCAGCAGTTTAAATAAATCTGGATATTGAGTTTTGGTTTGAGCAATGGCAGTAAGTGTAGCTGCAGCAATATGACGCAATGAAGGCATATCTATTCTCCTAGTTAGTGAGTAACGGACAGCCTTCTTTTTATATCACTTAGCTTTTAAGAGGTTCAAGCCTGCCATACAATATCTAATTCCTTGGCCGCTTTCACATCATCCATCCTTCTTACAGGCTGAGTTATGGGTGCTTGTTTTAAGCTTTGCGGATCGCTCATACCTTTTTGGCGGATTTCAGTCATGGCCTCTACAAATCGGTCTAATTCATACTTGGACTCAGTTTCAGTGGGCTCAATCAATAAGCACTCGGGAATCATTAAAGGGAAGTACATGGTCGGGGCATGAATACCGTAATCCAATAGGGATTTTGCTACATCCAGTGCGCTAAAACCGTATTTTTTATATTCGGGCTGCAGGGTGACAATAAATTCATGGGTTGCCCTGCGATTAGGGAAAGCCAAGGTGAATCCGGCTTGTTGAAGGCGTTTCATAATATAGTTCGCGTTTAACACAGCAATTTCAGAAGCTTTGGTCAAGCCTTCTTTGCCCAACATTCTGGCATAAATATAGGCCCTGACTAAAATGCCGGCATTGCCCATAAAGCCTGAAAGCCTGCCTATGCTGGTAGGAAGTTCTTGCTCGGTAATCCAGTAGTATTCATTTTTCTCGGCATGCTTGCCGACAAAGGGCACGGGCAGGAAAGGCACTAATCTTTCTCCAACCAATACCGGGCCCGCTCCGGGGCCTCCGCCTCCATGAGGCGTGGCAAAGGTTTTGTGAAGATTCATGTGCATGACATCAAAGCCCATATCTCCCGGCCTGACCTTGCCCATAATGGCGTTTAAATTCGCTCCGTCGTAATACAATAAGCCGCCTGCCTCATGTACCATATCGGCAATTTGTTTAATCTGTCTTTCAAATACACCAAAGGTTGAAGGGTTAGTGAGCATGATGCCGGCAGTTTTAGGGCTTAGGGCTTTTTGCAAAGCTTCTAAGTCAATATCGCCTTCTTTGTTAGTGGGAATTTCTTTAACTTGATAGCCGCACATGGCAGCTGTCGCCGGGTTAGTCCCATGAGCCGCATCGGGCACAATAATTTCGCAGCGCTGTGTATCATGATGGGCTTCATGGTAAGCTTTGATCATCGCCACTCCGGCAAACTCGCCTTGAGCGCCGGCCATAGGGGAGAGTGAAGCGCCTTTCATGCCGGTGAGTTCCATTAGAATAGCCTGAAGCTCATACAAGCAGCTCATTAAGCCCTGGCTTTTTGATAAGCGAGCGAAGGGGTGACGGCCGGTGAATCCTTGCAAGGAGGCCAGCTTATGCGCAGCCCTTGGATTGTATTTCATCGTACAAGAGCCAAGCGGATAAAAGTGAGTATCAATCGAAAAGTTTTTTTGGGAAAGACGGGTATAGTGCCTAACGACTTCAAGCTCGCCTACTCTTGGCAGCTTAGGGGCAGTATGACGGAGCAAGTTCTCAGGAATATCAGAAACCGGTTTTTTATCCAACCATTCATCTGAGCTATAGTGTGATTTTTCAAATATCAGCATCATTGTTTCTCCTGCAAAGCTTGTTTTAAGCCGGCAACCAGCTTGTTATGGTCTTGCTCGCTGTGCACCTCTGTTGAACACAATAAAAGCGCCTGGCCTAGTTCAGGAAATTCCTGGCTTAAATCATAGCCGGCTTGAATGTTTTGTTCGGCTAAACTGTCCAGCACGGTGGCAACGGGTTTAGGCAGTTGAATAACAATTTCATGGAAAACAGGCTCTTTGCTATGAACAACAATGCCTGGGATTTGGCTCAGCTTAGCCTTTAAAGTTTGAGTATTTTGGTGAGACTTAATAGCAATATCTCTTAAACCCTCGGGGCCCATCATGCTCATGAAAATGGTTGCCGCGGTAACCAATAAACCTTGGTTGGTGCAGATATTGGAAGTCGCTTTAGCTCGGCGAATATGCTGCTCTCGAGCCTGCAAAGTTAAGCAAAATCCAGGTTTTCCTTCTAGGTCTACAGATCGGCCGACTATTCTGCCCGGCATTTGTCTAATCCATTCCTGTTTGCAGGTCATAAAGCCAAAATAAGGCCCGCCTGAGCTCATAGGAACGCCTAGAGGTTGACCTTCGCCACAGGCAATATCTGCGCCTTTTTCGCCCCATTCTCCGGGAGGCTTTAATAAGCTCATGGCAATAGGGTTGACCAAAGCTATGACCAAGGTGTTTTTAGCATGGGCCCAATCTGTTAAGGCATCTACGCTTTGAATATGGCCTAGAAAGCTGGGCTGAGAAATCACAATTGCAGTAATGTCTTCGCTGCTGAGCTTTTTAAGCTGCTCGATTCTTTCGGCTTCGTTCAATAAATCAAATCGGACATTGCTGACGGAAATGTTCTGATGTTTAACTATGCTTTGCAGCACTTTTAAATAGTTGGGGGCAATAGATCCCAAGACAAGGATTTTATTGGATTTGGAATGCTTGTTAGCACGGACCGCCATCAAAGCGGCTTCAGCTAGAGCAGATGCTCCATCATACATGGAGGCATTGGAAACATCTAAGCCCATTAAAGAGGCCATCATGGTTTGATATTCATAAATGACTTGAAGCCCGCCTTGGCTGGCTTCAGCTTGATAAGGAGTATAGGCCGTCATAAATTCGCCGCGACCTACAAGTTCCCATACTGCGGCAGGAATAAAATGCTCATAGCTGCCAGCGCCAATAAAGTTAAGCTGCTCTCTATCCATTTTGGCACGTTCTTGCATGAGCTTGGTCATTTCAAGTTCATTGATTCCTTCAGGAATTTTATCCATAGGCTTGGCGCGAAG
>JAQSYQ010000006.1 GCA_029256015.1 Gammaproteobacteria bacterium
GAGTTTCCCTACCGAGATGCCAGCTTGCAAAAACAAGCAGAAAGCTATGCAAAAAAGCTGCTTGAACACTTTAAATACGTTGGGGTACTGGCCTTTGAATTTTTCGCAGGAAGCTTTGGTTTAATAGCTAATGAAATCGCCCCCAGGGTCCACAATTCAGGGCATTTGACCATAGAAGCCACAAGCTGCAGTCAGTTTGAAAACCATCTAAGGGCAATAAGCGGCATGCCTTTAGTGCAGCCTGTGGTGATTGTTCCAAGCTTAATGATTAATATCATCGGAAACTGGCCTAAGCTTAAAATTTCAGACTTTAATCCTGGAGTTCATATCTACAATTATGGTAAAAAGCCTAGAGAAAACAGAAAATTAGGTCATATTACGGTTTTGGATTTCCATCAAACTTTGCCACAAGTGTTAATTGACCTGATTGATTCTGCTCAAAGATAAATTAACGTGATAAATAAGGAACAGCTATGGGAAGATTAGTAAAACCTAAAATAGATCCAAGTAAAAGAGCTTCATTTGATTTTGGCATGTCACTTCTGAACCAAGAAGGCCCTCGTAAGAGCCTGTTTAGGCAACAAAATTTTTTGCAACAAGTACCTGAACTTGAGCATGTCACTGAACCGCCTAAAGGCTGTTTGCAAAAAATTTGTGGCTGCTTTTTCGCGCCATCTCTCTTGGAAGTCATTGACCCCTATTTAACAACTCCTATTGAAAATATCGCTAATCTTGAATTAGCTGAGTTGTATAAAAAGCTGCGCAGAGTTTCTAATAAAGATCAATATTTCTCTGAGGTGATGGAAACATTGGTGATGGAAATAGAGCATGGCTTTGATCAAAAGGAAATATTAGAAATGCTTGCAGAGCTAAACGGCGGAAGCCCAGCATTAATGGAAGCTGCGATAAATGAATGGAGCAGTTATTTCCCAGAAGTTAACAGGCAAGCTATAAAAGAAGTATTATTTCTTGCCTCTAGACATAAAAGCAGAGGTGCTAGTTTCGAATTAAGCTAAGCTCTGTCGCTTAATCTACTCATGGCATAAAGTGCTGATTCAATCAGCACAGCGGGTCTTGTAATCAAGAGGCACTATTTTCAACGACTTTTTGCAGGCATAGGTTAGTGGCGGCATGCCATTAGTGCATGCCTAAATTGTCAGCTTCAGCTTAATTATCGGAAACTGTTCTAAGCTTAAAATTTCAGACTTTAATCCTGGGCTCCTTAATATAATTATGGTAAAAAGAGCAGAGAAAACAGAAAGTTAGGGCATATTACGATTATAGATTTTCACAAAACCTTGCAAATATTGATTGGCCTGATTGATTCTGTGCAAAGCTAATAAGTCAATAAGGAGAAAAGCATGCCAAGATATGGAAGTGATGCATTAGATGAAAGCTTTTTTACTGATATGGACGAATCTGAGCAACAAGCTGCATCTCGTGAGTACTCGTTATTTCATGGCCGATTTTCTCAGTTGCCCGGATTAGAGGGCCTTGATACACTTACTGATACCAGAAGCTGTTTTGCTAGGGTTTTTTTTTGCTGTTCATCAGTTTCTTTTAAGCAGGTGCTGGATGAAGTCCAAATAAGCAAGGGTTTTATAAAAAGCATTGATATGATTAGTCTTTCCGAGCTTTTTAAATTGTATCGAGCGGCCCAGACTGATACCAGGTTAGACTCAGACTTAGCTCAAAATGTCAGTAAAACTATAGTAATGGAAGTCATGAACTGTTTTGAGGTGAATGAAATCGAGGCTGAGCTTTATCAAGGCCTTAAAACGAAGGATGAAAAAGAGGCCGCTTTGATAACCTGGCTTAACTATGCCCCCGAACAAAGGGATAGGACAAAAAAAAAGCAGCTTCAGAAAAATCTTGATATGATTACTGCCTTTCCTGTTTAATCCACTCATAGCATAAATGGCTGATTTCCTCAGCGCTGTATGCCTTAGAGTCGATAGGCTCACCAATTACCACAGTAATTTTGCCTGGATATTTAATAAAACTGTTTTTTGGCCAGCAGTGTCCTGAGTTTAAAGCGATGGGAACCACAGGCGCGCCGCAGGCTTTAGCGAGCGCAGCTCCCGTTTTATGAAAATGCGGATACTGTCCTGGTGTGACTCTAGTTCCTTCCGGGAAAATAGCGATAGAGAGGCCTTGCTGAAGTCTATTTTTGCCTTGTTCAATTACCTTTTTAAAAGCCCGCACTCCTTGAGAACGGTCGATCGGAATCTGGCGGCTAATGTACATGCCCCAGCCAATAATGGGCACCATCATCAAGGACTTTTTGCAGACATAGACAAGCGGCGGCAAAATACCGGCAAAAGACATGGTTTCCCAGGCAGACTCATGTCGGCTTAAAAAAACGACAGGCTGTGCGGGAAGATGTTCTAAGCCTTTGACTTCATAAGAAATTCCGCAAATCCATTTGGCCAGCTGAGTGCTAAGTCTGGTCCAGCTTCGGCCAATGCTTAAGCGAACTTGAAAGGGAAACATCAAAGTCAGATACATGCCCAACATAAAAAATAAGGCAGTGCTGATCATCAGTACATAGAAAATTAAAGAACGCAAAGCTAAAAACAATTTATACATGGCTATCCTAATTTAATAAGGCGTGGGTAAATTCTTGCAGATCATTATACACGGATACTTCATGAATTAGCTCGGGATGCTGGGCTAAAGTTCGCTCGCCTTTACCGGTTTTGACTAAAATAGGGGTGGCATTAACTGCTCTAGCCGCTTCAATGTCTTTGAAAGAATCGCCGACAAAATAAGTGTTCTCTAAGCTAATACCGAGTTGTTTGGCAATGTTTAGTAATAATCCGGGTTTAGGTTTGCGGCATTCGCAGGCATCGTTGGGGCCATGTGGGCAATAGGCCAGGGCGTCGATTTTGCCGCCGCATTGTCTAAGTAGATTTTGCATTTTCTGATGCATGGCTTGAAGTTCAGCAAGGCTAAACAGGCCTCTTGCAATACCAGATTGATTGGTAGCAACTGCCACGAGATAGCCTGCTTTGTGTAAGCTTGCCATCGCCTCTAAGCTGCCAGGTATGGGCTGCCATTCTTCCGTGGATTTAATATAGTCATCAGAGTCAAAGTTGATGACGCCGTCTCGATCTAGGATAATTAGCTTCATTATTGTTCGCTATGTAGGCCCGGGTTTCGGGCCAGTATAGCAGCTAGTTAGTGGCTTGTTCGAGTTTTTGGCTTTCTTCTTCGGGCTCGTTTTCAGCAGTCAGATTGGTGTCTTCTAGGTAATTATAGAGAGTTTGGGCATGACAGCCTACTAATTTGGCAATAGAGGCTTTGCTGATGTTAAGAGCTAAGTATTTCTTGATTTCAGTACGGTGTTTATCCAATTTGCGGCATTTGTTTTTACGGCCTTTAGGACGGCCAAGGGGTAGTCCTGCGGCTCGACGTCTTGCTAAGGCATCAACAGTCCGTTTGCTAAGGAAATCTTCCTCAACACACTGCATAAGACGCAAAAAGCTTTTGGTATCCATGGCAGTTTCTGGAACAAAGGTTTCATTATACTTAATAAAGTGAACCTGCAAGCCGCCTTTTGCAACTGCTTCCAAAATTTCCAATAACTGTAAAGTGGAGCGTGCTAAGTTGCTGGCTTCATAGGTGATAATAATATCATCCTTTTTTGCATTCTGAATTAAAGAAAATATGTCACGTTTTTCCCAGCTGATTTTATTAGATTGAGGGTCAATAGTGAAAGAATCTAATTTAATAGCATTTTTTTCAATATGATTATCCACATACATTTTGCCATGAGAAGGATTGTCTTCATCTTCAGAGATATAAGCATAGATCATGTCTATCACCCGTTGTTTTTACTTAACTTAATATTGTGAGATTATCGTAATTCAAGCAAGTAAAATAGTAAAGCTAAAAATAAAGAAAAATATGATTTTTTTAAAAACATTTTAAGATAAATACATTATAATCGTGCGTTAAAATAGTATTATAGTGTTGCATGTTTATGAAATTTCATAATAATGAGCAGCTTGCCGATAATTTAACGGCTGAGGGTGACAGAAAGCCAAAATCATGCTATTTCATTATTATAACTTAAGGATAGATATAATATGGTAAAAGATTACGCTAAGCTTAACAGCGAGTCTCTTAAGGCTACAGTAGTACCAGCTAAGAAACCAGCTACTATGGGGCGCGCTTCAACTGAAGCTAAAGGCCCAAAGAGCAGCAAGCCTCTGCCTATTTTTGCAGCCATTTTGACAGCAGTACTAGGCGTGGTTTTGATAGCAGGCATTGGTGTGGCTTATAAACATCGCGACGCATTGTTAGGGGCAAAAGAAAAGCTTAGTATGTGGGTTGCAAGTTTTCATCAACGCGGTGCAAACTCTCAGAAACCAGGTCATTTAGCTATTGACCAAAGTCTCAGCGATCCTACCCAAAGTATCGCTGCAGATGGCAGCGATCAGCAAACTTTAAATTTACCGGCTAATGTTAACCTTAATGCGCCTATGCCGGCTAAGAAAAAGCAAAAAGCAGCGCCTCCTCAAGCTCCGCAGCCAGTCTTTGATTTCTATACTGTACTGCCAAGTGGTTCAGCCAATAGCGGCTCTTCTACTGATAATTCAGCTTCTTCCCAGCCTGTTCCGCCGCCTAGCACGGCCCCTGCCAATGCACAGGCTCCAGCTAAATTTGTAGTTGACGTAGGTTATTATACCGATCAAGGTAGTGCTAACCAAATGCGTTCCCAATTAATATTGGCAGGCTTTAGCCCTGTGATTAAAACCACTGGATCTATGACTAGTCCGGCTTATCAGGTGGAACTCGGGCCATTTGACAACGTGCAGCAGGCTAATCAGGTGCGTCAGCAGCTTCAATCCAATGGGATTACCAATAATATCGTTGTTCACCCCCAGTAAAATCAGTCTATAAATTGCCCTTTTATCGCCAGGCGTCGTTATTTTAATTTTAAAATCGCTTATGTATTAGTTATACACGGCGCTCTTTAAAATCAAAATGTCTAGCCTGCCAATAAAATCATCAATTTATAGAGCTGATTTTAAAAACTGTAACTAAAGCTTGCTAAATTAAGCCACATTCTTGATAGCTAAAGACCTTTGTTTGCCTGAAGTAATATAGGTTTATATAATTTGAAGACTAATCGTTTTACTTAAGCCCTTGGATTGATTGAAGATGAAGGTTTTTGCTGCGAACATATCCGTCTGCGCTGAATTTGAAAAATTCGAGTTCTTGCGGGCTGAGCTCTCTCACGGGTCTAGCCGGGTTTCCGCGCCAGAGATAGCCGCTAGTTAATACTTTGCCTGGGCTAACCAAGCTGCCCGCAGCCACCAGTACTTTGGACTCGATAATTGCGCCGTCCAAAATCACGGCTCCCATACCAATTAAAACCTGATCGTGAATGGTGCAAGCGTGGACAGTAGCATTATGCCCAATGGTGACCTCATCCCCAATAATAAGGGGTTGGCCTCCGGGGTTGTAGATGCTGTCTTGGGTGGTGTGAAGCACAGAGCCATCCTGAATATTGGTAGCCCTGCCGATGCTAATTCCTAAAAGGTCCCCTCTAATTGAAACGCAGGGCCAGACAGAGCTATCGTCTCCTATGCTGACCTGGCCTGTAACAACAGCGCTCGGGTCAATAAAAACGCCTTTACCAAGTTTGGGGCTGTGGCCATTAAATTCTCTAATATTCTTCATAGCACTTTCATCTCTTCATTATACTTTTGTTGCGCTTCAAATCGCGCGTTGCCTGTGTATTTCTATCGTCCAGTTCTCGATTTTCGCACGCCTCAGTCTAATTTTGAGCTGAAACGACTAGATTGGATTAAGTTAGGCTTTTTTAGTGAGCAAAATCTGTAATACGTTTTCCATTCTTGTATTGGAAAATATCCTGCCCAATAGCTGAGACTTTTCAAATACCATGTTGCGCTGGAAAAAATTAGCAATATCCTTATCGTTTTCTTTATGCTTTTGAGCATAGTTAATGACTTTCATCACTAAGTCTGTGTTAATACTTTGCAATTTATGGACCATGTAAAGCATATAAGCTGCCGGGAGCTGGTTTAAGATTTGGATTAATTTAAGTTCGTCAACTTTTTCTACATTGGCTGTATGGAAAAAGCTTAAAAGCTTCTCAATGCTATTTGTTTCTTGTTCAGTAAGTGGAGGGTAATCTTTTTCGATTTTTTCCAAATCGATTAAAATATCGTTGATTAATGGATTCTTAAAAGAATGCCAGTGTTTTATAATGTCTTGCCTTAAGGCCATCTTTTTCTCGCTATTGATAAAAGCTATTTTAGTATTTTGTATTATAAAAGTATTTTAATACATTTTTTCGAATTTTTTGTATCGTATACTTTGGTAAGATCTTTATGGCTCCTGTAAAGGATGGGCTTATATGTAACAAATGTTACATTAAAATTTTTTACACTAAAGCTTGCTTTCCATATTATATTAGCCTATTAACGAACGAGAATAGTGATATCTATTGAAAAATTGTCTACACTTTCTTTACGCGTGGTTAGGGATTGATTCAATGAAAAAGTTAAAATACTTTAATTTAGCAGTCTGGCTAGCAGGTTTTTATTCTATGGCAGCGATAGCCTTGCCTGTCACTTATCCTAATTCTTACGTACCGAGTGCGCCGAATGTATCTTTACCTCCTTCGATCATAGGCTTGCCCTCTCAGCAGCAGGCGCCTTCGACTGCAACAAGTAACAACACAGCAGTGGCCAACCAGGCTACAACAGTGACTAACCAAGGGGCTTCAGATCAAGCATTTCAGCAGCTTCTTAATAATACCTTCCCGTTAACCGCTCAACAAATTCAAGAATATAAAGATACTGCTGCCGCACAGCAAGAAGCCAGCTCTTTACCTCCAGGAACAGTTCCTGCAAATGGAACTTCTTCTATTATTCCTGTGACGGTAAAGCCCGGTGGCCTTATGCCGGTGATAAGAGTGGGCCAGGGCATGATTACTTCCTTGGTTTTCATTGATTCTACAGGCCAAGTTTGGCCTATTACTTCTTATAGTATCGGCGACTCTCAGTCTTTTAATGTCCAATGGGATAAGAAAAGCGGAGTGCTGATGGTCCAAGGCCAAAAGCTTTATGCTCAAACCAATATTGGTGTTATGTTACAAGGTATGCAAATCCCTGTTATGCTGAATTTAATAGTAGGCCAAAAAGAGTGGGACTATCTAGATTATATTCAGATGGACCAAAGCCAGAATGGAAGTGCGGGTATTCCTCAGCCTAGTCAAGCTCCGGGCTATTTGGTCGATTTATTAAATGGCTTGCCTCCTCAAGGCGCTGAACAGCTAACGGTATCAGACAGTAGTGTACAGCTTTGGTCTTATAATGATGACTACATTATGCTAACTCACGCTACTTTGCTTTCCCCCGCTTGGATTTCTCGTGCTGATGGCCCTGGTACGACTCCTTTACATGCTTATGAACTGCCTGTGGCGCCTTATATCTTGATTTCTAATCAAGGCAATGTGGAGCGCGTGCAAGTTGTGGAGAATGATAATGCAAATAGTTAAAAGCAACTTGGCTAAATTATCAAATTATCCGAGATTGCGGGTATTGCTGATTATTTTAGGCTTAATATTGCTATTTATTATAGGGATGAATTTATTTAGTTCCGGGGATACTCCTAAGCCTGCTGCGCCTCCTTCGGCTATTAGTCCTATCAACACAAAAACTGCTCAGCCAGTAGCGTCAGTACAAAAGCAAAATTATGATAGCTTGGCAAACAAAGTGGATACTGCGACCACCCAGCAAGAAATTACTACCGGCAGAACGGTATTTTCAAATGTGTTTGGAGGTTCTACAGTCGCTGTTAGCCCTCAAGCTAGCCAGGCTAAACAAGCTGCTAGCTCTTCAAGCACAACTGCTGCCAATGGGGCGAGTAACGCTAATAATGCTAAAGACACTGCCTCTAAGCAAAGCCAGCCGGCAAATGCACGGGACCAAAATATTGCAATCAGCCCGGAGCAGGCAGCTCAAGAGCAATCTCAAAATAACAGGGTTGCAGCTTCAGCTCCAGCTGCGAGTAATTCCTATGCTAGCAATCAAGATTTAAGCTCTCAACAGGAATACCAGCAGCAACAGGAATTGCAACAAGAGCAGTACCAACAGCAACAAGCTGCCATGCAGCAACAGCAGGCTATTCAACAGTTGCAACAAAGTATGAGCTCCCAGCTTCAAGGTATGCAATCGGATTGGAAACTTCCTACCCAAAGTACAGTGGCTGGCTCTAATGGCGACAATTCTGGCGCCAGTTCTTCAGGAAGCGCTTCAGCACCGCAAGGCCCAGTAGCCATTAAAGCAGGGACTATTATGTTTGCGGTGGTGCAAACGGCTCTTGATAGCGATCAACCCGGCACCCCTGTCATGGCAACCATTGTTACAGGCCCCTATACTGGAGCTTTACTGCTAGGTAACTTTAAGTTGTCAGGGGAAAAGCTCGTTGTAACCTTTAATCAAATGTCATTAAAAAGCCAGCCCAGCACTGTTAATATTGGAACGGCTTATGCAATCGACTCGCAAACTGCTAATAACGCAGTGGAAACCAGTGTAGATAACCATTACTTGCTGCGTTATGGCATGCTGTTTGCAGCAAGCTTCTTGCAAGGCTTTGGTAGCGCTTATCAAAACTATACCTATACTTGCCCTCCAGGAACATCAAGTTGTACCGTGATTAACAGCAATGGTACGCCTAGCACTAGCGCTACGACACAGACTGCAATGTATCAAGGTTTCGGTCAGGTTGGTACCAATTTAGGTCAGGTTGCAGCCAGCCAGTTTAATACTCCGCCAACCGTTACCTTGGCTCAAGGAACGGGAATTGGGGTGCTGTTTATGAATGACGTTAGAATTCCCTAAATATAAGGTGTGGTTATGAAAGATGAAGATAATTTTAACTTTGATGATGAGTTTGAAAGCTCAGCAGAGGAAAGCCCAAAGGGGCTAGAGGATGCAGATGACTCAGAAGTGATTCCAGGAAGTGAATTTGGAACAGAAGATTCTGAAGAGTCATTAGATGAGCTGCCTCAAAAATCTTCTTCAGGCTTAGTCGGTTTTATCAAATCAAACTGGCTGTTTATCCTATTAGGGGTTGCAGCGGCTGGAGTGGCTGGATATCTGACCTATGGTATTTTATTTCCCGCGCCTGCTCCACAAAAGCCAGCAGCAGCTCAGACTGAACAAGCTCAAGGATTTGGCCTAAAACCAGTGGTACCTGAACCTACTAGCAAGCCAGCGACTAGCCCAAGCCAGCCAGCGGCATCTGCGACCCCTGCTCAAGTGTCGACAGCAGCAAGTGCAAACCCTATGCCGGCAGCTGCGCCCGCTACCATCACCATGACTCAGCAAGATATGAAAACCTTAATGCAAGGTTTTGCCAAAGTGGTGAATGAGAGCTCACAGAATATTTACAATCAAATGCAGAACTTACAAGTTTTAGTTCAAGATGTAGGGCAGGCTTCTTTAGCTCAGCAAAAACAAACAGCACAAGTCGCTGTGGCCTTAAATAATATGCAACAAAGCATGCAGGCATTAGCAGCTAGCCTCAACACTTATAACAAGAACATGCAAGTAATTGGGCAGCAACTGGGTAGAACTCAGCAACAGCTAGCGCTGTTATTAGCCGAGCAGTCCGCTACAGTACAGAAATTAACTTTAAGAGCGGTAGTGCCAGGAAGAGCATGGCTAGTTGATGATCAAGGGAATACCACTACTGTTACTGTGGGAACACAGCTTCCTAATTATGGTACTGTCGTTAATATTGATAGCGGCAAAGGGGAAGTTATCATGAGTACAGGGTATGTATTCAAGTAAGGAACAAGTTAATATTGATTGCTGAAAGGACGTGTAATGTCATTTGTTGATAGCCTATATGATGGAGTAGACAGCTTATTTGCCTGGCTGAGTACGGCATTTAAACAAAATGCTTTGTCCTATTGCGACCTCGAATCGGCAGATAGCAAACACTCTTTGGTAACCAAAGACGGCTCACTGATTTCCATCATTAAGCTTTCTGGCTATAAACGTTTCGTGGGTGCCAATGAGTTTGCCTATATCTGTGAACGGGTGACTGAGACTTTTCAGCCGGCTTTATCTTCCGGCGGGCATCATGTGCAATTTTTCTTTTCGTATAATAAAGCCACAGTAAGTAAAACCATTGATGATGCATTAACTCCAGCTAAAAGAACTGCCAAAAGATTAGAGCTTAGCATTGATGATATTTTTGCTTCTAGAATCAAAACCTTATCGGATTATTGTGGAGATGAAGAGTGCTTTATCGCTTTGTGGACCACTCAAGAGACCATTGAAAAAACTCATCTAAAAAGGCTGCTCAAACAAAGAGCAGAAAGACTTAAAAATCAGAAGCTGCCTAAAATGTCTGGGGCCGCTAACTTTTTATCCGTTTTGGCCGAACTGAGAAATAGTCATGAGTCTTTTGTAAGCTCAGTGCTTGAAGATTTGCAACATGCCGGATTTTATTTAAATCTGCTTGATGTGCATAAAGCATCCTACTATATCCGCAAAAGCATAGACCCGCTTTATACCGACTCAAACTGGCAGCCCCATTTGCCGGGAGATAGGCTGCCATTGCGTTTAAAAGGCCAAGTTCCCAAAGATATTTCATCCTTACTATGGCCTCCATTAGATTGGCAGCTTATGCCAAGAAGTGGGGAAAACCTTTCAATGAAATATGCCCAAATTGGCGATCTTATTTACGCTCCCATGTTTGTTGAGCTGTTTCCCAAAGAAATTAAATACTTTTACGAGCTGTTTAGACGTTTATTGCCTTCCGATCTGCCCTGGCGCATTTCCTATTTTATGGGGGCTGATGGCATTAAGATTACACAAAGTAAAAACGTTTTGGCTCAAGTTTTGTCCTTTGCTTCAAGCAATAACAAGTTGATTGCCGATGCGCATAAACTGCTTAAAAATTTGCATGAGAGAAGCGATGACCCAGTTATCAAACTCTATGTTTGCTTAGCAACCTGGGCTCCTGCCGGGAAAATGGACTTATTAAAAGAAAGAGCAGCAAAACTCTATAAGGCGGTACAAAGTTGGGGTAACTGTGAAGTAGGAGAAATCACAGGGGACGCGTTTGCATCGACTGTCTCCAGTGCTTTGGCTTTCACAAAAAATATAGTGAGCAACGCTTCTGCGGCCCCTTTGTCTGATGCAATTTACATGCTGCCTATAGTACGTCCTGCTTCTCCTTGGCAGGCAGGGGCTTTGCTGTTTAGGACTCCTGATGGAAAAGTATGGCCCTATCAACCGGGTTCAACTCACCAGGTAAGCTGGATAGACATTGTTTATGCTCGTTCCGGTTCGGGTAAGTCTGTATTGCTGAATACCTTAAACTTAGGCCTATGTCTGTTAGGGGGCTTGTCTCGTTTGCCTCGTATTTCCATAGTGGATATCGGCCCATCGAGTAAAGGTTTTATTTCCTTATTGAGGGAAGGCTTGCCTGCTAACAAGAAGCATGAAGTGGTTTATCATCGTTTAACTCTGGAAGAGCGGGATGCCATCAATCCTTTTGATACCCAAGTGGGAGCACGTTATCCTACCAGAATGCATCGCTCATTTTTAATTAACTTTATCAGTTTGCTTTTGGTTGAAAGTGTTGAAGACAGGCCGCCTGAGGGAATGTCCAGCATGATCAGCATGATTATCGATGAGACTTATAAGCGATTTGGCGACTTGGAGCAGCCTAAAGTTTACGTTAGGTTTAGCGATGAGGAAATTGAAAAAGCCCTTGAACATATTCATGTGAAATCCGAAACGGCACAAATTACTTGGTGGCAAGTTGCCGATGCTTTATATGAAGCGGGTGAGAGACATTTAGCTTTAAGAGCACAGCGTTATGCGATGCCAACGATTGCTGATACGGTTTCAATTGCTTATACCAATACCATTAAAGACTTATTCGCTGAAGTTAAAACCCCTACCAACGAGGGTTATATCGATGCTTATGCGAGAATTATCTCGGGAGTTATCAGAAATCTCCCTACATTGACCTGCATTACCCGCCTGGATCTTGAAGATACTCGAGTCGTAGCTCTTGATTTAGATGAAGTGGCAAAATCTGGTAGCAGCTCAGCTGAGAAGCAAACTGCGGTTATGTACATGTTGGCAAGACACATATTGGCTAAAGATTTCTTCTTAAATGCAGATGAAGTCGAGAAAATGCCGCCTCAATATCACGAGTTTCATAAGTCTCGAATTAAAGAGATTATGGAAGAGCCAAAAAGGATTGTATTTGATGAGTTTCACCGGACTTCAAAAAGTCCCGTCATTAGAGACCAGGTTGTACAGGATATGCGTGAAGGACGGAAATGGAAAATCCATATTGCGCTGTCTAGCCAATCCTTAAAAGACTTTGATGAACTGATGGTAGAGTTTGCCACCTCTGTATTTATTTTAGATTCCGGTTCATCGATGTCGATTGACGCTACGTGTAAAACCTTTGGTTTAACCGATACCGAAAGGGTCGCCTTGTCTAACCGAGTACACGGGCCAAGCTCGGAAGGTGCTACCTTTATTGCTCAGTTTGTTACCAAAAGAGGCATGAACACCCAGCTTCTAACCAGCACCATCAGTCCGGTGGAGCTTTGGGCGTTTAATACCACCACAGAAGATGTATCGATAAGAGAAGCTTTATATAAGACAATTGGCCCAGTAAATGCAAGAAAGTTGCTGGCTGATGCCTTCCCTAAAGGTTCTGCTACCGAAGAGATTGAAACTGAGCTTAAAGCTGACCCCACGATTACCATAGGTCAAATATGTGATCGGATTGTAGCTGAGCTAACTACGCATTATAAGAAACAGCAAAAAAGGCTGGATCTAGAAAATTTTGATGGTGAAGGGCTATTATGAATGGAGCGCCAAAGACTGAAGGCACTGAAATGGATATCCTGCTCTTAGCAGGGGCCGTTTTTGCAATAGCTGCCATAATATTATTTTTGTTCAGAGTTCAAATCTTAACTTTTCTGTTATGGATCAAATATTATGAGCTAAGTGCTATTAGCTTTTTTGTGCCTGATCGGGTTTATCTAGGCCTTGAAAACTGGGTGAAAATGACTCCGGTGCAAAGGGTCAGTTATGATCAGCTTATGCTGCTCTCATCAGAAATTGGAGAGACCCTTAAATATCCTTGTCTAGGGATTACTCTTTTTCTCGCTGCCATTTTGGCCTGGTTTCACCCTAAAAACTCATTCAATAATATTGAAAACATGGCGAGTTTAAAAGATAAACTGCGTAAAGATTTCCCTAGCGTGCAAGTCGTTATGGGCTGGGACTTAGCTAAAGAAAACATCGAAGATGGGCTTTGGGCAATGGCCCAAACTCCAATCGAATTTGGCAAAAAACATCATTTACTCTATCGTAATCCGGAAACTCAAATGGTAATGGTTGACCGGATTAGGGCTAAGGTCCTGTTTTGCCAGCAATTAGGCCCTCTTTGGCCAGGTTTAGAGAACTTGCCACCTTATCAAAAAGCTTTGTTTGCAGCCCTTGCTGCCTTTATTAATTATGATCGTGATGAAGCAGAGAAGTTTTTAGCCAATGTCGAGCGTTCTGTCACAAAAACCAAGCTTAAAAAACGAGATTTCGATTTTTCAGGAGCAGGGCCTTTACTTAAAAAATATGCTAATAGCCCAGACGTACAAGGTATTTTAAAAAATCATGCCTATCTCCATACCGTTTTTATTGAAATGCTAGCAACTGCTCGTCGAAGCGGTATTGTTGCAAACTCGAGTTATTTGTGGCTAAAACCGGTTGACCGACCTTTATGGTATGCCTTGAATAATCTTGGCAGAAAAGCCGTTTTCGTTGAAATGGCCTCAGCACATGCCCACTGGTTGGCAGAAAAAAAACTTGGTTTTGCTTTGACTGAGCCGATGATAGATGAGGCAATTCATGGCCTTGAAGAAGCAGTTAAAATCCGAGTAGTGAGAGAGATTTAATGAAATTGCTATTACAAGGTAAAACCAACAATTGGGAAAGGTTTAAACAGCGTAAGCAAAATGAAACTTTCCGAAAAATCCGAGCAGATATTGTGCAGCGTGATAAGCATCGTTGTCAGTTTTGCGGATATAAGACGGCTTTACTTGAGATTATCAATGCTGATAACAATTATAGTAATAACAAAAAATCTAACTTAATTTCTTCCTGTACACTCTGTGCAAAATGCACATTGCTTGATTCCTATAGCTTAGATTACTCGGGAAACGATAAGATTATCTATTTGCCGGAGATTACTCAGGAGCAGCTCAATCAGCTATGCCGAGTGCTTTTTTGTCAAACTGCTGGCAATGAAAACGGTGAGGTGGCCTATAACGCTAAAATGGTTTTGGCTCAATTACAAGATCGGGCAAATTGGTTAGATCAAAAAACAGGTTGCCAGCTTAGTCAACCCGCTTTATATTTGCATTACTTGCATAGCGCTAATAAAGACCCTAATTTAATTGCTAAATTACGCTGGCTGCCTGATATAGAAAGCTATAAAGATGCCATCCCAACTTGGCAAAATGAATTAAGCGGAGTGGTAGCAGAAGCAGATTAAGGGTAGACTAAGTTTTAATTAAGCTTCTTTAGGAGAAATGAAATGGCAGAAACTGCCTCAAACATGTTGCCTCTAGGCACTAAAGCCCCCGATTTTGATTTATTAGATGTCATTTCAGGCAGGAAGCTAAGCTTACAAAGTTTAAAGTCAGAAAAAGCTACCGTGGTGATGTTTATCTGTAATCACTGCCCTTATGTTATTCACATTCAGGCCGCTTTGGTGAAATTGGCCAAAGAGTTTATTGAAAAAGGCATTGCCTTTATTGCAATCAGTTCCAATGATATTGAGCAATATCCTGCCGATGCTCCTGATAAAATGAAGGTCATTGCTAAACGCTGGGGCTTTCCTTTCCCTTATTTGTATGACGAGACTCAGGAAGTGGCCCAAGCTTATCAGGCTGCCTGCACTCCAGATTTCTATGTTTTTGATGCCAGTATGAAGTGTGTCTATCGAGGAAGGTTTGACGGCTCAACTCCTGGTAATGATATTTCTGTGACAGGCGAGGATTTGCGAGAGGCCTTGGAGTCTATTTTAAACAATCAGAGGTTGATGTTGGCCCAAATTCCCTCTCTCGGCTGCAATATCAAATGGCGCCAATAGCTTTACTAATGGGCAATATCTTTGTTAAAACTTCGTCTCGCAGATCGTTACATAGTACCGATATGCGCCTCCTGCTCGCTCGTTTTGCCTCGATATTGCCTCATTATTAAAGCTATGGCACTGTATAATTAAGCCACTCAAATAAAAATAAGGGGAAGCTATGAGTGATAATTGTATTTTCTGCAAAATAGTAAAAGGCGAGATCCCATCTAAAAAAGTCTATGAAGATGAATTGTTTATGGCTTTTTATGACCTTTATCCTAAAGCTAAAACTCATGTTTTGGTGATTCCCAAGCAGCATATTGAAAGCCTCGCTCATTTATCCTCCCAAGATGCTGAATTAATGGGCAAATTAACCACACTGCTGCCTAAACTGGCAAAAGAGCTAGGCTTGCATGACGGCTTTCGCACTATAGTCAACACCGGAGCAGGTGGAGGCCAGGAAGTGCCTCATTTGCATTATCATATATTAGCTGGCTGAACCGCTATTATTTTGGTTTTTTGATACTGCTTCCATATCTGCACTATACTTCTTCTGATAAATCAATTGGATTGATACCGCTAATTCCAGGTGTTAATATAGCCTTTTTGCAGTAAGGGAAGCTTATTATGCAACGCGTGCCAATGACTAAAACAGGCTTTGAAAAGGCCACCGCTGAATTGAATGAGTTAAAAACGGTCACTAGGCCCAAAGTCATTGCGGCTATTGCTGAGGCCCGTGCCCATGGGGATTTAAAAGAAAACGCGGAGTACCATGCTGCTCGTGAACAGCAAAGCTTTGTTGAAGGCCGCATTGCAGAATTAGAATCCAAGCTAAGCAATGCTCAGGTTATCGACGTCACTCAAATGCCTAACACCGGCAAGGTGATTTTTGGAACAACCGTCACTTTAATGGACCTTGATACCGAAGCCGAGGTGAAGTATCAGATTGTGGGCGATGATGAGGCAGATATCAAAGCAGGTAAAATTTCAGTTAACTCACCTATTGCTCGAGGTCTTGTGGGCAAAGAAGAGGGCCAATCGGTGGTAGTGAAAACCCCAAAAGGTGAAGCTGAGTATGAAATTGTCTCGGTCCAATATATTTGAGATGGCTCAATCTCCCTATTGTAGATTAGGTCTTGTTTTAGTTTGCAGCTTAATGTTGGCAGGTTGTGCCACAACTAGCGTTTTTTCTGCCTACCCAAGCCAAATGAAGCCGGTGAGGAACAACTTAAACCCTTCGGGCTATAATGCTTCTATCAAAAGCCTAAAGCAAAATTTAGACTCCGCGGATAAAGATCTCTATGGCATGGAGCTAGGCCGAGTTCAACAATTAGCAGGCGACTATCAAGGCAGCTTACAAAGCTATGCAACGGTTATTAATGATGTTCAGCAGCAACAATTGACTGCCAAAATTAGGGCCAGCAATCTATTAGCCCAGACCGGCTCTTTAATGAGCAATGACAATGCTTTGCCTTATCAGGTCAAATCTTATGAGCTGGTATTTTTATATAATTATCAGGCTTTAAACTACCTCGCCATGGGTGATATACAAAATGCTATGGTTTCAGTCCGTCAATCAGATCAGCAGCAGCAATGGTATGTGACCCAGCATCAATATCAGCTTCAGCAGGCTCAGCAAATAAGCCAGCAGCATGGTTGGAGCTTTAACCCACTTGAATATGGCGCTTCCAAATCAACTTATAAAGTTGCTCAGCAAGTCACTGATCCTATGCAAAATGGTTTTGCTTATTATCTTTCAGGCATTATGTATGAGGCAACGGGCGATTATGATGATGCCTTTATTTCTCTGCAAAATGCGATTCAGCTTGAGCCGAATAACCAATATGTGAGAAATAAATTACTAGAAGTTTTGGAAGAGCGGGGTGGCAGTCCCTCCATGTTCCAGCAATATATGAAGCAGTTTGGATTAAGTCAGGCTCCCGTTATTCCTCAAAACAGCGGACAAGTCGTGGTAATTTACGAGCAGGGCTTGGTGCCTCCTATGCAACAGGCAAGCTACCCGTTAAATTTTGAGGGAGCCAGCCAGCTATTTGTTTTCCCAGTTTATAAGCCTGCCGGCCAACCTGCTCCCGTCTTAACTGTATCCTTACAACAGAATAATACCAAGACTACTTTGGGGCAAACTCAAGAGCTGATTAACGTTGAAGCAGTGGCTGCTAAAGAACTGACTCAAGAATATCCAATTATTTTTATCAGGGAGGCTTTGAGATTAGCCACTCAAGCGGGTATTTTAACTGCGCCTACCAACAACAATAAAAATGATCAAGCCGCTCAATTAGTTAACTCTATCGCTGCTGGTCTTTACATGAGTATCATGGCTGGGGCAGACTTAAGAAGCTGGCTTACTTTGCCAAATAGTGTTCAGGTATTCCAGGGATACTTGCAGCCGGCTCAAAATTCATTAATACTAAGCCAAGGTGCCTTGCAGCAAACTGTAGCAGTTAATGTGCAGCCTAATCATACCTTGTTAGTATGGGTGGTAGATGCAGGTAATAATTTACAGGTTAAATTAATTAACTTATAGGAAAGAAAATGAAAAGACTATTGCTTTTAGCTATTGCTAGCCTGGGTCTAGCAGGTTGTGCACATAACTGTGTGGTTATCTCATCCAACAGCAATAATTCTGCTAGAGTCGGTTCCGGCTTTGACAGTATTGTCGGAGTCACCACTTCAACTTCTAAATTAGCGGGCGATTTAGTGGTAGGCAAAGTCCAACTAGTGAACAACACCACTGAAAATCAACAAGTTCAGTATAAATTTGACTGGTTTAGTCAAGACGGCTTTAATTTAGGCCAAGGCACTCCTTGGCAGCCTATTAGCCTCTATCCAAATATGAGCAAAGTGGTTTCAGCTGTTGCTCCAAGTGGAGAGGCAACCAATTTTAATATTTCAGTCTGCCAAATGAATTAAGAGGGTATTATGACATTTAAGCTAAGTAAAATCTCCAGCATTGCAGCGGCAGCTTTGGGTTTAAGCCTATTGGCCGGTTGCTCAAGCAATCCTACCGTAAGCTATGTCGACCCTAACTCAGTCGATACCACTTCTATTAACTTTAGCTCTACAGATTTGCAATCTACAGTAACCCAAATGGTTAATCAGATGTTGACTTCTCCTTCCGTAATGCAGCTGACTGCAAGCAGCCAGCCTGTATTATATGTGCAAGGTATGAGCAATAATACTACTGAGCATATCGACACTGATGCAATCACTGATGCGATTTCTACTCGATTGATTAACAGCGGTAAATTTACCTTTGTTGATATGAGCAAAGTGAGTGCCATCAAGCAGCAAATGCAATATCAGCATCAATCAGGCATGGTTGATCAGCAAACTGCTGTAGCTTTAGGCCAGCAAATTGGTGCGCAATATATGTTTTATGGAGATATTTCTAGCATTAGCGCTGCTAACAGCGATCAGCAATCTATGTTCTATCAAATCACCATGAAATTGCTCAGCATTAAAACTGGCGCGATTGTATGGCAGGGAGAGCAGCAGATTCGTAAGGTTGCAGTTCGCAAAACCTTTGGCTGGTAATTACCGATTAGCTTTTTTAAGCATACTGTGTTGCAGCGATCATCCGCGGTCCTCATTTAGTACAGAATAAACTGCGGGCGCTCTGTGATCACTGCGCCTTGTCTGCTTGAAAAAATCTAGACCGGTAATTATGGGCGCCTCGGCCTGGTAAAAAATGTCATCCTGGGGCTCTAAGCAGAGCTTAGAGAACCCGGGATCTCTTTTTTTAGTTGGCTTTGATTCGAGCTTTATTTGCGAAATTTATAGCCCTGTTTGAATCGTAAATATTGAGCATGAGTTCGATTTCTTCATGCAAGCTTAGTTCATCATCTTTGTTTAACTCGTCTTGCTTGCTAAGCTCAAGCAGATATTTCAAAAGCTCTTGAGTGCCAACAGTGCCATCTTGATTGATGCTTAGATTGTGAGATACATTGTCAGGCAGTTCTATCAATAAAGCCTTGTTGTCTTCATTTGATAGCTCACCTAGAACTCTGAACATGGGATTAGTCATGACGATCCTTCCTCTGTTAAGTAAGTGACAGGTTTTGATGAAAGGATAGAGCGTTTATAACCGGCTAAATAATGTAGCCTTAGAGTAAGTATAGGTAACTTGGCAGACTGTGGCAACCCGCGTCAGCCTCTACTTAAGCCAAACCGCTACATCTTTAGCAAAATAGGTGATAATGAGATCGGCCCCGGCTCTTTTCATAGCAGTTAGAGATTCCAGTGCAGTGCTTTTCTCATCGACTAAGCCTTCTTTTGCAGCCGCTTTAATCATGCTGTATTCACCGCTGACATTATAAGCAACCAAAGGCATAGCGTAGCGTTGCTTTAATGAATAAATGACATCTAAATAGGCCAAGGCGGGCTTGACCATCAGCATGTCAGCACCTTCTTCAATATCAAGCTCGGCTTCACGCCAGCCTTCATGAATATTGGCGGGGTCCATTTGATAGCTTTTTCGGTCTCCTGAAAAATGAGCACTGTCCACAGCTAGTCTGAAAGGCCCATAAAAAGCTGAGGCATATTTAACTGAATAGGAAAGAATAGCCACATCATGATAGCCGGCCTGGTCCAGAGCAGTTCTAATAGATGAAACCATGCCATCCATCATCCCGCTGGGTGCTACAATATCAGCTCCTGCTTTAGCATGGGATACAGCTATTTTAGAGATAATTTCAAGGGTCGGGTCATTTAAAACGTTAAACTCTTCTTGGCGGCCTCCTACGGGCCCGCAATGACCATGATCGGTATAGCTGCAGAGGCAAACGTCAGTGATGACAGTCAGCTTTGGAATGGCTTGCTTAATGGCTTTAATAGCTGCTTGGGCTACCCCATGATCGTGGTAACTTTCTTCCCCAACCGGAGATTTCACTTCAGGTAAGCCAAAAATTAATACAGCGAGAATGCCTAAGTCAGCTGCTTCTTGGGCCGCTTCAACAATTCTATCCACTGAATAGTGAAACTGCTTGGGAAGGCTGGGTATTTCTTTTTTAATGTTTTTACCGGGAACGACAAATAATGGGTAAATCAAATCCTCTACATTGAGAGCATGTTCCCTTACCATACGTCTGATTGAATCATTACGACGCAAACGTCGAGAGCGGGCAGCAGGAAAACGAGACATTTATTATTCCTCTCGTTTTTTCCGGTAGAGGCTTGCAACTTGGCCTATGCTCTGAATAAGCTCGGCTCCGGTTTTTTCAATAATTTCTTGAACAATGAGTTCTCTGTCATCACGGTCTGCGGCAATTTTTATTTTAATCAGCTCATGGTGATCAAGTGCAATATTCATTTCGGCCAGCACATTGTCAGTTAAGCCTTTGTTGCCAATCATCACAACAGGCTTTAAAGCATGGGACTGAACCACAAGCTGGCGTTTTTTATCTTTACTTAACATAGCGTCCTTTTACCGGCATTAATCAATTTAATATGCTGTCTATAATATCACAGAGTTTAGCTAGAGCCCCGCGGTTTTTTTCCAATACTCTCAGGCCATTTTCGCCACGTTGTTTAGCTAACTGAGGATTGCTGAACAGCTCGATAACGCGGGCAGCCAGTTCTTCTTGATTCTGGACCAAATAAACGGCTTCAGCCGCCACTAACATATTGGTAATTTCTTTAAAGTTGAAGTAGTTTGGCCCCATAATGCTAGGCACGCCAAGTGCTGCGGGCTCTAGTAGGTTATGCCCTCCGACATGCACAAAGCTGCCGCCAATAAAGGCCACTTGAGAAGAGCCGTACAATATTAGCATCTCGCCCATGCTGTCACCCAAGTAAATTTCTGTATCGACTTGGCAAGGGGCTTGACTGCTTCTTGTCAGCACTTTAAAGCCTGCTTTTTCGCAAAGTTCTTTAACTGGGCCAAAACGCTCGGGGTGTCTTGGTACTAATATCAACAGAGCATCAGGGAAAGCTTCTTTAATCAAATGAAAGGCATTGAGAATATGTTCATCTTCGCCTTGATGAGTGCTTGCTGCAATCCACACAGGGCGGTTTTGCCACATCGCTTTTAATGAGCTGGCTTTTTGTAAAATATCTTCAGGTAAGCTGATGTCAAACTTAATGCTACCTATCACTTTTAGGCGATCAGGGCTTAAGCCTAGATTGACAAAGCGCTGGCCATCTGCCGCATTTTGGGCGGCAATATAAGTAATACTGCTTAGCATAGCAGCGGTCATATTTTTAACTTTCGCGTACTTGGCTGCAGAGCGCTCAGACAGCCTGGCATTAGCTAGAAGCACCGGAATGCCTCTTTTTTTACAGGCTGCCAGTAAGTTAGGCCAGAGTTCGGTTTCAATTAAAATCATTATCTTGGGCTGGACTCGCCGAAAAAATCGGGCTAAGACGCTAGGCAGGTCATAAGGGAAATAGCTTATATGAACTTTGCCTTCAAAGTTCTTTTTAAGCAAAGCTTTACCGGTTGGGGTCGTGGTGGTCACTAAAATAGGCAGCTCGGGATATTTTGCCAGTAAGTATTTAATTAATGGAGTGGCCGCAACCGATTCCCCAAATGATACGGCATGGATCCAGATGCAGTTTTTTAATCGAAATGGGACATAGCCTAATCTTTCTGACCAAGCTTGGCGGTAATCTGGAGCCTTTTTGCCACGAATAAATAGCCTTAAAAATACAAAAGGTAGTCCAATGTAAAAGACTAAAGTGTAAATAAACCGCATTAATATCCCTTAACCCATCTCAGCCTCATTTAAGCTGAAACCGGTAATTAGCTACTGAATCAAGATTTGTGTTCGCTGAGCCAGTCTAGGTAAGCTTTGACACCTTCTTCCACTGTTTTAAAAGGGGCCTCATAGCCTGCTTGGCGCAATGCGCTAATGTCAGCCTGGGTAAAGCTTTGATAACGGCCTTTTAAGCTGTCTGGGAAAGGAATATATTCAATGGAACCCTTGCCATGCCAGTCAATCACCGCTCTGGCAATATCGTTAAAAGTCTGGCTTCTTCCCGTACCTAAGTTAAATATGCCCGATACTTTAGGATGCTCCATAAACCAAAGGTTGACGTTAGCTACGTCTTCTACATAAACGAAATCTCTTTTTTGCTCGCCGGCCGCATAGCCTTCATAGGCGTCAAACAACTTAACAATACCACCAGCTTGGATTTGATTGTTATTGTGAAAAGCCACTGAGGCCATTTTGCCTTTATGCTGTTCGCGTGGTCCATACACATTGAAGTAACGAAAGCCTACAATTTGAGTCTTAGGATGAGGAAAGCTGGCTCGCACATATTGATCAAATTGAAATTTGGAAAAACCGTACACGTTCAAAGGACTTTCATGCTGTCTTTCTTCTTTGAATATGCTGCCTTTGCCGTAAACAGCGGCGCTAGAAGCATAGATAAACTGAATGCCATGGTCTTGGCAGTAGTGCAGTAAATGCTTGGAATATTCGAAATTGTTTTCCATCATATACTGGCCGTTCCACTCGGTGGTATCAGAGCAGGCTCCTTGATGGAAAATGACTTCAATCTTTTTTTGGTCAAAATCGCCGCTGAGCAAAGCGCCTAGAAACTCATCTTTATCCATATAATCGGTAAAGTCGCAGTCCACCAGATTGATAAATTTGGTGCCGTCTGTGAGGTCATCGACCACTAGAATATCTTTGATTCCACGGTTGTTAAGCGCTTTGACAATGTTGCTGCCGATAAATCCGGCCCCGCCAGTTACAACTATCATGATGCTCCTCCTGTGGACCGGGCTTTTTTAATAATATTGGTGGTCGAGCAGCCAGGAGTGAGGGTAATGGTTTTAACCTCGCCGCCGTTAGCTAAGACAGCTGGAGCCCCTGCGATTTGATGGACCTGGTAGTCTGCGCCTTTTACCAAGATATCTGGTAATAGATAACCGATAATACGCTCCGGAGTGTCTTCAGAGAAAGGCACTACCCAGTCTACAAAGGACAAAGCTGCCAGCAGTTTCATCCTGTGCTCAAGCGAATTGATAGGGCGTTCTGGGCCTTTTAACCTTTTAACGGATTCATCATCATTAACTGCAACAATCAGCCTATCACCTAGCTCCCTAGCGGCCCTTAAATAGTCGACATGACCTGCATGCAAAATGTCAAAACAGCCATTGGTCATCACCACTTTTTCGCCTTGGCTGCTGAGGTTTTTAATAATTTGTTTCAAAAGCGCCTCATCAACCACTCCTGTGCGCAAGTGATGATCATGATGAAGGGCTGCTTCAAGCTCATTAGGGTTAACCGTTGCGGTACCTATTTTGCCTACTACCACTCCGGCTGAGGCATTGGCAAGGCGCATGCTTGTTGGCAGGTCATATCCTGCGCCAATCCCCATGGCCATTACAGCAATAACGGTATCTCCAGCCCCGGTGACGTCATAAACTTCACGGGCTTCTGTTGGCATATGTATAGGCTCATGCCCGGGGCGAATGAGTGACATCCCCTCTGCTCCTCGAGTCACAAGCAAGGCTTCAAGATGGCAATCTTTTATTAGCTTTAAGCCTTTTTCTACTAAGTCGTTTTCATTCAGGCATTTTCCGACGACGGTTTCAAACTCTTTCAAATTAGGCGTGATCATGGTGGCGCCATGGTACCGAGAAAAATCAGAGCCTTTGGGGTCGACCAAGACAGGCACTTTATGTTTGCGGGCAGCTTTAATTAAGCTTTCAGTATCGCTTAAAGTCCCTTTGCCATAGTCAGACAAAATAACGGCATTGCATTCCTTCAAAGCCTCAGTAAATTTTTCCAGCAAGGCTTGAGTGGGAACGTCTGTAAAGTTTTCTTCAAAATCAGTGCGAATAAGCTGCTGGTTTTGGCTTAATATCCGAAGTTTGGTAATGGTAGGCTTGTTGACCAGTTGTTCAAATTCACAGTCTACTTTCCCGTCGCTTAGTATCTTATGAAGCTTAGAAGAGGCTTCGTCATTGCCTGTGAAACCGACTAAGACAGCCTTGCCGAGGAGGGAAGTAATATTTAAAGCGACGTTGCCTGCGCCCCCTGCTTTGGCGTACTGCTCCTTAACATGAACGACAGGGACCGGCGCTTCTGGGGAAATTCGAGAAGTTTGCCCAATCCAGTAATTGTCGAGCATGATGTCGCCAATGACTAAAACCTTAGCTGAAGATAAGTTATGCATAATTTCCCATCTGACTCATTAACATTAACTGCACATGTTAACAAGCCTTGATGTGAAATGCTATATCTTGGACTTAAGCTTACGGAGCAGGAGCAAAAGCTTGGCTTGATCTCACTGCTGCGGCCGCAAAGGCAGTTGCTGCGGTAAGGCTAGGAGCTTGTGTGCTTAAGTCTTCAAGTGGTTGATAATGAAGGTTTTCTAGCCTGAGCCCAATTATTCCTCGGCGGCCTTCCCCGTCGTTGATATTGATAAAGCTTCCTCCCACGCCGGCACCATTGTCTGCTACATTGGCAATTCGTAAATGGACATTCAATACCATTGCTAGGGCTTCAATAATAGGGCCTTCTGCAGAAACGCCACTCTGGCTCATTCTGGCAAGGTAGGCTTCAGCTGTCTCATTTTCAGGAATATGATCTCTCAAAAAGTCAGGCTGTGCTCTTAAGTAAGCAATGGCTCTGGCTCTCAATTCTGTAGCAGATGAGGATTCCAGTCCCTGTCTTTGCAATTCATAAACTACTGCATCAAAAAAGCAGTCTCCTACTACTGGCGTTACCGGCAAATGGCCGCGAGCGGCTTCCATGGGCTGGCCGCTAGTCAGAGCACCATGGCCCCTTAAAAAATCAATAGCTTCAGCTTGCCCGGCCTGTACCGCGAAATCAAGCGCTGTTTTGCCATGTTCTCCATAAGTTGTACGGATATCTATTCCTGCACTAATCAACTTAGAAAGAGACTCAACATCGCCCTGTAGGGCTGCGAATATAAATAATATCTGTAGCATAGGAGCGCGGGATGGTAGTTCATAGTTATTACCATAGCTATAAGCGGGGGCTGCTTGTTCAGAAGGGGCGTAGAGCTCTTTAAGCCAGGAAATAAAACTATATTGTGGAGGTTCTATCGGGGGTTGTGCCAGTATAGGATTTGATGGCCGACTGAATTCTTTGGAAATAGCGGTACTAACGATTTCAGGGCTAAGGCTAGCTCCAGCGTGTAATAAAATTTCAGCAAGTTTATGATCATCAGCTTCTACTGCTCTTATTAAAGCTGTTTTGCCATCTGCATCCAAAGTGCTATCAAGCAAGCTTTTTAATAAAACTCTGTCTTCATGGCTAAGCAAGGACGGAGAAGCGCCTCTTTTTATTAGCAGCTCAACCATGCCAAAATTATTTTGCTCTATGGCTTGAGATAGAAGCGTTCTACCATTGAGTGCTGTATTTATAATGCCGGCTTGGCTTTTATCCAGAATACTTGCCGCTGCATTCACATTGTGCTGTTGCACAGCAAAGCTAAGTAAAACCAATTGAATTTCCATTCTGGTGCTTGTACTTAGAGCAGCTATAGCCGAGTCTGAAATAGAGGCTCCTGCTTGAAGTAAAATAATGACATTATTTAGCTCATTTTCCCTAATGTTACAGCTTAAAGCGGCTTCGCCATTTGCCATATTGGCATCTAATACGGTTTTATTACGAGCTTGAATAGCGGCCACAACTTCTTGAGAATTGATAGCGGCACCCGCTGCTAGTAAAAGTTTGGTGACTGCTTCGTGCGCCATTGCCGCAGTTAAGGTGCTGGCCGCTTCAGCCCCATTGGCTGTTAACTTGATCGCATTAGGAGAGGTGCCTAGAGCAAGCAGGCGCTTAACAACTTCAAGCTCTCCGCGCATGGCTGCAAAGTGAAGCAAAATAGCTCGGATTAGATCAGGGGTAGCCTCTGTAACAGAATCAAGGACATCTGATACAGGTGCACCTGCGGTTAGGATTTTTAGCATAAAATCAGTATTGTTGGTGCTTATAGCCGCAGCAAATACAGCCGGAGTGACATGAGCCTTTTTTGCAAGTAAGCGATTTATAGCAGGAATATGGGCATTGTTAGTTGCAAAATATAGAGGAGTTTGACCCGGTACAGTAGTCATCTCATAGTTTACATCAGCTCCAAGGTCAAGCAGTTGATCAATATTCTCAACTTCGCCGCGCATAGCCGCAAATCCTAATAAGACGCCAAGGACTTTTAGAGGGGTTTCTCCGGGCTTAATAGAGCTCAAGGCTTCTGGAGTAATAACTGCGCCTTGATTTAAGGCCCTACCAACAAACTTGTGGTCTCCGCTTTGAATGGCTTTTACTAAAGAGACTGGAGTTTCAGGGGTAATAGCAGTTCCTTGAGCAGGGGCAGCTTGCATAGTTCTTCCTTGTAATTTTAAATTCGATCAATTCTATCGAAAAAAACTGCCGTAAACAATATTTTTATATGTTTTTAATCAGATAAATAGGCGATTCTGAAAGTTCAATGCAATCAAGGACTTGGCCTTGGTTATCGTAAGCTTGGTCGTAGGCTAAATCTGGAACAAACTTACTTGAGTTTGAAAGGGTCCAAGCCATAACTACTCTTGAGCCAAGCATTTGAAATTCAAGCAAAAAAATATGATCTGGAGAAGGCAGTTTCCTGATAAATTGAGCATTCCCTAGGGTTTTTAGGAAAAAACCTAAAGCGGTAAAAGCCGGTCTTTTGCGCCAGTTATTCAAGTCATCGACCAGGCCAAAGCCATGGGCCGATAGCCTCCACCAATAGACTTGGTCGATATGCCCAGAGCAAAGGCTAATAACAAGGTATCGCAACATATAATCAGAATATTCTTGTTCGGTCACCCCGGGCTGGTCCCTATGCCAAGAGGGAGCTTCATAAGGAGAGCCGATAGGAGACCAAATTCCGGTACGTTTAATGGGCCAGTTTACTTCGGAAACAATGACTTTTTCGCCGCAGTTTCTTGAGCATTTGGCAATAGCCTTTAACAGGGCTGCTTTTTCTAGAGTAGAAAAAGCCCCTTGTTTATTTTCAGGAGCACCGCGTCTATCAACGTAAAGGTGGTGAGATAAAGCACTTAAGTTTTCATTTTTGGGGATGGCATTTAAAGCTGCAATCACATAGGGATATTCAAAATCAATGCCGGCTGGCCCGGTAAGCTGAATGCTGGGATAACGTTTTTGCAAATCAAGAGCAGGCAGCAATAAAGCACGGTATTCTTTGGCATTCCATATTCCCCATTTGACTCGATTGATGGCATGAGCTATTTCCATTTGCTCTACTTTGTCGGCAATGTGAGGAATGATCGTTTCTAAAAAATGCCGCCAGCTCTCAGGCTGTAAAATGGCTTTTCTATCTTGCAAAAATGCAGCCATTACCGGAATGTTTTTATGGTAAAGCCTATTAATCAGCTCTATTCCAAGTTCCCAATCATGCGGAGTCTCATGGTGGCAAAAGCGGACCAATACAGGTGGATTGCCAAGCTCTTCTAATAGGCTTAGCTCTTGCTCAATGTAATCTGATTTAGGATGTAAGGCGACTCCTATTCTGTTTTTCATTACAACAGGCTGGCTAAAGCTTTGCTTTATATAATGCTTATAATTCCGATAAATAGCCGGGGCAGCCAACAGGCTTTGCCATAAAAGAGAAAGAACTTCGCTTTTCTTTCGGCATTGTTTTTTCTCACGACGGTCCAGCATCATCATGGCTTGAGCGGATTTTTCATCCCATATCCAGATATCCTGTGGCTTGGGATAAACGGGATGTGGGTCAACTTTATTACGATTCTTAAAGGACCTAATAGGATGGCGCCATTTGCGAGAGCGGCTATGGCGTGCAAAGCGGTTTCGATAGCGCTGTTCCCATTTATCCAAAATGCCGGGAATCTCTTCGCCTTGAGAGTAAATGTATTTAAAAATCTTTAAATAGACTCCCGGCAAGGTTAGGCGGGATAAATCAAAGCCTCTTTGCTTCCAGCTTAAGGGTTGCGAAATCTTGGCTCGGTTTAAGTCGATAAACTGCGGCAATTCCCACAGGCCATCTGGCTTTTTGAACAGCAAAATGTTTTGATTACCCATATCCCCATGCATAAAACCTGCATCATGCATAGCTCGAACAGCAGGAGCGACCGTTTCGATTAATGCCATTAGCTTGGCATTGTCAGGATCTTTCCAATACAAGTGGCTTAGCTCATCTCGAAAGTTCGCTGAATTTTGATACAGGCATAAATAATAGCTTTCCAGCAGCCGATTATTATGCCAGTAATCTAAATAACCGACAGGCTTAGGGGTTCCGATTTTATGTTGATATAAAAATTCGGCGGCTAAATAAGAGCGTTCCGCTTTGGTTTTATTAAAACGGTCCGAGAAATCTTTTAAAAAGCTTTGTCTTTTAAAGCGCTTAACAGCGAGGTAAACCGTTTGGTTTTGTAAAATAAGCGGGAGTTTAATGACCCGATCAGGCCCGTCTGAAAGAACCACCGCAGGAGAATGATTGAGCGCATTTTTAAGCTGTTCAAGCTGTCTTAAAAATTCGGGCTGTTGAAATTCGGTGCCAATCCAGCCAGAATAGCAGCCGATGTTCATTTTATGGCTCACCTAGTTTCCTTATGCAGAGGGCAATATTTATGTCTTTTAAGGCCAATACGATACCTGACAAAGCAGAGATTCACAAGATTTGCGTTTTAGCCTGGGGCATGGTGGGAGACACTTTATTTAGAACGGCCTTTATTGGGCCGCTGAAAAAACATTACCCTCAGGCCAGCATTAGCGTCATTGTCGACAATCGAGGCAAGGGGCTATTTAGTCATCATCCGGATGTAGACGAGGAGTATGTATTTTCTCACAAGAAAAAGCCGAGATGGCATTATTTGCTTAATATGGCCAAGATCGTTTTTTGGATGCGTCGCAAGAAATTCGACCTGGTTATCAATTTCTATTCCGGGGGAAGCAGCCCATTGATTACCCGGCTAAGTGGCGGAAAATGGCGATTGGGCTTTGACCATACTGCCAAATTGCGTTGGGCTAATAACATATTGGCCCCTAAGGCCAGTTTTGCCGGGCATTGGATCAAGGCCCTGGGAGAAACTTTAAGACCTTTGGGCATTAATGAAAGTGATATTCAACACCGGCCGTTTTTTTATTGTTCCAAAGATGAAATGGAATTCGCCAAAGATTTTTTTAAGGGCTCCCAACAAAAATATGTGGGCTTTAACTTGGCTGCCAGCGATGTGAAAAAATGTTGGCCGGTAAAAGAACATGTGGCTTTAGCAAACTGGTTTTATCAGGAGCAGGGCTTGGTTCCTTTGGTATTGACCAATCCCGGCCAAGAGTTTTTGATAGAAGAGTTTAAGCGGCTTTACCCACAAGCTCAGCCTGTTCAATATGTACCGGTGCTGCCATTTGGCAAGTTAGCTGCCATTTTAAAATACAGTCAGTTTTTGGTAACAGGGGACACGGGGATTATGCATCTTGCTTTTGGAGCAGGAGTGCCTGTGCTGGGTTTATTTACCTATACTCAACCCTACCATGTCATGCCAGAGGGCGGAACTTGTGTCGCTTGTTTTAAGCCTGATCCCACTCTCAAAGACGAATATGGCCAAGCCCTTGGCAGCCAGCTTGATTTTAAGACCGTTCAAGAGAATGCTCGTTCTTTGCTTTAAAAAAGGCTAGGAGGGTTTTTTACTTAATGCAGCGAATACCAGGCTTGAGAAAAACACAAAGAACAACCTGGGTGATTCATCAAGCAACATGGGGGCGCTAAATGAGGCCAAGACAAAGCTTATAACAAGTCCTTGGGCAATATGGCGATCGAGTATATCGCTCAGCTTAAATGAGCCTTTCCATTGGGTATATAGCAGGGCTAGCAGGATGAATAGTCCAAATACGCCATGCTCCACTGCGATAAAGTAAAAAGTGTTTTCAGGGCTTACTTGAGGATTTTGCATGGTGGAAAGTGAGGCTCCTCCTGCGCTAATACCGCCAACTGTGACATAAGCTGCGGCAAAGCCTCCTGTCCCATAACCAAAAATGGGTTTTTCTTTCCATAGCTGATAGCTTTTCACAGCATAGTCTAAACGAACTCCAGAAGAGTTAGAATAATAGGAGCTACCGCTGTGGAAAGTTAGAACCCCTTCAATGTCTTGGTTTACTTTGAAATGGAACTGAGAAGAAAAACTATAGGCTGCAGCAAATAAAAGTACGATGCCTACGCTTCCACCAATAATTTGCTTAAATGAGCAATTTTGCAGCAAAAATAGCAGCATCAGCATAAAAAATAGAACATAGCCGGTTCGGGCCATGCTCATAAATAATACGTCAAAGCTAATGACAGCCCAACATAGAATATAGACCCAACGAAAACGCCTGTCCTGCAAGCTGAGCTGAGCAGCTACAAAACTCGCAAATGCTAGGAAAATTCCACCGTAGATATGGAAAAATACGGGGAAGGCTGGGGTTTCCGGTAGTTTATGAAAAACTGAGGCCAGGTCAAATATGCCTAGCATATTGAGCGCCCCGATAATAAATGCAGCTATCGCTCCGGCTACAAATGCCCGATAGCTCAACAATTTCAAGCGAGCATTTTCAAAAAATAAAGGAATCAACAAGGCAATAAAGCAAACTTCAGCTTGCTTCTTGAATATCCAGAGGCCGGTTTTCCATGAGGCATTCGAATACAGCGTGCCTGTCAGATAAAGGAGGGTTAAGGCGGCTGCAAACCAAGCAATGGGATTACGTTTAATAAGCTGAAATTTTGTCTGCCAATCACCGCTCAATATTAAAAAAATCAACATAATATAAAAAGAAGTATTTTCAGCAGCTAAAGACAGCGGCAAGCAAAAAGCATAAAGCATGGCGCCAAGGCCGGCTAATTTTAAGCAGAGCTGTGAATATCGGTGAGCGTGAAATAAAGGAATGTTGTTCATAATGCCTTAAATAAAGCTTTGATTCTTTGCATGGCCAGTTTGAGTTTCTCTAAGCTGGTAGCGTAGGAAATTCTAATATAACCGTCTAAGCCAAAAGCGCTTCCTGGCACGACAGCGACGTCAGCTTTGTCTAGTAAATATTCTGCAAACTGCACATCGTTATCAATCCCGGATAAATTTTGTATGGCCTTGTCGATATTAACAAAAACATAAAAGGCACCGTCTGCAGCCAAGGGCATAAAGCCAGGAATGCTATTAAGCTGCTCTATCATAAAGTCATGTTTTTCTTTAAAAGCCTTAACCATAGGCCCTAAGCAATTCTGGTCTCCGTTCAATGCTGTAGTTGCAGCCGCTTGAGAGATAGAGCAAGCATTTGAGGTGGACTGAGACTGTAAATTATTCATGGCAGTAATAATATCAAGCGGGCCGGCAGCATAGCCTATTCTCCAGCCTGTCATGGCATAGGATTTGGATACTCCGTTAACCACAATAGTCCTGTCATAAAGCTCTGGGCAAACCATTAAAATATTGGAGAAAGCTTCATCCAACCACCAGATTTTTTCATAAATATCATCGCTGCAAATCAATACTTGCGGATGGCGCTTTAGCACCTCAGCTAAGCTTGCTAATTCATTTTTGGTATAGGCCACTCCGGTAGGATTGGAAGGAGAATTAAGCATAACAAGCTTGGTTTTAGGGGTGATAGCAGCTTCAAGTTCATCGGGGCTGAGCTTTAAACGATTTTCTAACTTAGTTGGAACGATAACCGGCTTGCCCTCGAATAATACCACCATATCGGGATAGGATACCCAAAATGGCGCCGGGATAATGGCTTCATCGCCAGGATTTAGAATAGCTCCAAGCAAGTTATAAATACTTTGTTTGGCTCCACTTGAAACCAAAATTTGTTTTGGGCTGTAATCCAGATGGTTATCTTGTTTCAACTTAGCGCAAATGGCCTGTCTGAGCTCAAGAGTGCCCTCAACAGCCGTATATTTGGTTTGGCCGGCCTCAATGGCCTTTATAGCAGCCATTTTAATGTGTTCCGGGGTGTCAAAGTCAGGTTCGCCTATGCTTAGGCTGATAATGTCACGACCTTGACGCTTTAATTCCGCAGCCTTGGCAGTGATCCCAAGAGTAGGGGAGGGTTTAATGTTTAGAATACGAGCTGAAAGTCTGGCCATCGGTGTTTTCTTGTTTATTTATCTTAATTCAAATGCAGTTATGATAGGCAAGTCACTCCTTAATTGCAAATAAATCCATTGCTGTATGCCTTAAGTTCACGGGGCTTTTTCAATAACAGGCAAATTTTGATTATATTTCGCCCTAAACCTTTGATTAATTTAAATTTAAATCATGCTATTATTTAATGGTAAGGTTTTTTCAATAAGGGGGGCACATGCTAAGTTACTCCTTTCGAACGCAAAGTGACAATCTCGCCACTTGCTCCGGTCCTGAACTTCAACAGATACTCAAAAACAGCGCGATAAATTTAAGTAAGCTCAATAGTCGCTTCAGCAATTATAGAAAGTGGACCAATCAAGCCTTAAGTCTAGCGAGTTTTATTATGATGCTTCACCCCGCACGCGTTAGTTTCCTTCCCTTTATCAATTCAATTGTTTCTATACTGTTTGATAAAGTAGCAAGTTTATGCGTAGGCTATAAAGTAGCTAGGTTCAAAAAAATCGTGCAGGCTTGCATCCTCAAGCAAAATCTCTCAGAAGCGATGCTGCGTGATCTGGGTGAAATGATGTTAATGCTCAATTTGCCGGAAGCCGCTAAAGAAACTCTAAAAGAAGCGTTTACCCTTATTAGTGCTGAGGCTGCTGTACTGTCTATGCAAAATCATCACCATGAAAACTTAGACTGGGAAGTTCAAGCGGTTGCTTAAGCTGTTCTATTGTGCTCTTTTTCTTTTGTAATAACTGCGATACCAGTTTTGAGTTTTTTTCCAGAATTTCCAGGGATTGTCGCTTGGAAATATAGCCACTCTAAAAATTTCAAATAAATCCTGTTCAACATGCATGCCGCCTCGGTCTGTCGCAACAGCAATCTGAAAGCCAGCCTTTTTTGTTAGCTCTTTAACCGAATCAGAATAATATCCATAGGGATAGGCAAACGAGACCACATCAGTTTGCAATAATTGCTCTAAATTAAGCTTGGACTGCAAAATCTCATGATAGGCTTCATCCTCAGATAACTTGGTCAAATCTCGATGGGAAAGGCTGTGAGCGCCAATTTCGATGCCGGCATCTGATAGAATTTTCAGCTGATCTGCATTCATGAGCAAATCTTCAGGTTCGCCCTTTATAACGTCCCAGGCATTGTTACGTACGGCCATATCGCCTAAGGCAAAGATCACGGCTTTAAACTGGAATTCTTGCAAAATAGGAAGGGCCAAGCTGAGATTGTTTAAATAGCCGTCGTCAAAAGTGATAATGACGGGCTTTTTAGGGAATTCGCTCAATGGTCTGCTTTCATTTCTAAAGCTTAAATAATCTTTAAAAGTTAAAGCGGTAAATTTACGCCTTTTTAAAGAGCTCATATGGTCACGAAAGCGCTTAACAGTGACATAGATTCTATGCTTGCTGGAGCGCTCTTCATTCAGTACTTTGTGATACATCAATACCGGGATATGCTTAGGCTGCCGCATTTGCATTCTTAATGAGCGATATACTTCAAGCACTCGTTCAGCAATCTTTTGGCTGTCATACAGAGTTTGGATTTTTGCCGTATATTCATCAGGCAATGCAGACGGCGTGCTTAAGGCTTGTAATAAGTCTTGGCGGATTATTTCATAATCTAAAGGCATGCGCTTCACTTGGGCATGAATGTCACCAAAATTAGAAGCTATGCAGGCTTTGAAGTTTTTTTCGCTAACCAAGCCTTCATAATCAGCCTCACCTAATGCAATGGTCGGTTTATTGCATAGCAGCGATTCCACAGCGACTCTACCCGCAGCGATATTACAAGAAGATTCATTAAGCCACTTGGATAAATCACTGACAAAACCAATCACTTGGACTCGGTTGGGGTAGGCTTTTTGAAGATGATAAAGCTTAAGCTGTCCCTCTGGAGGTAACTGTTTGAGTTCCCCGCCGATTATTCTGATCTCAAGTTCTGGAATAGACTGTAGCAATAAGGGAAACACTTCACTGATAAGCTCCGCAGTCCTTTGGCCTTTTGGCCCGGTCGTTCTGCCTACTATGGAAAGGATTTTTTTATTATGAGAATTTATCGAGCCAGTCTCAGCTACAAAATCAATAGCATTAGGAATGACGCAAAGCTTAGCTGGCTCCATTTTAAGCTGAGAAATAAGATGGCTTTGAATATTGTCACATACCGCAATGACTTTTTTACCGTAAATATCCAAAATCCTTTTGGAAATCCTTAAAGATTGTCTGCCATGAACGGTAGAAATAAAACCTACTTTGCTAAACCTTGTCGCAAAGTAGCCTATCCAGGTGGCAGCTCTGGAATGGGAGTGTACGATATCAATTTTATGCTGCTTGATAAGCTTTCGAATTTTGATCAGGTTCAGCATTCTCTGTAGCCAGCTGCGATTGCCTATTGGCTGTTGGATATAAGTTGCCTGAGTCGGTGTATTAAGCGTATCTGAAACGATCCATACCTTATGGCCCATGGCAATATGCTGGTCAGCCAAAGTTATCGCGTAAGTTTCTGCGCCGGTTACCTGGTGTTGAGATAATATATGTAAGATTCTCATAAAGCTCTTAATGCAGCCGCTGGGCTTTATAATATAAATTGCAAAGCGCGATAATGCAAAATATGATAACTTGGGCAGTAACTTAGTTTGAATCGCCGATGTTTAAGAATGGGGTCCCGTTTGGTGCTACCCCGCTTAAAGCAACTCTTCAAACTAAGTGATTAAATTAATTGGTAAGATAGTAAGGTGGATATGGCAGCAACTCTCACTGTAGCGCTTATTGCTTTTAATGAGGAAAGTAATATTGCTCGTACGCTTGAAAGCGTAAAGGATATTGCCGATGAAATTATCGTAGTGGATTCCTATTCCACCGATAAAACCTGCGAAATTGCTGAGAGCTACGGGGCAAGAGTAGTAAAGCATGCCTGGTCTGGTTTTACCGAGCAGAAGAATTTTCTATTTTCGCTGTGTAGCAAAGATTTTATTTTAAATTTAGATTGCGACGAGGTGGTAACCCCACAACTGGCAAGTGAACTTAAAGAAATGCTCAATCAGCCGCAGTATGCAGGCTATCGCATTCCTATGCGAACTTTTTATATGGGTAAATTATTAAAGTACGCCTGGTATGGAGATAAGTTTCGTCTTGTCAAAAGGTCTGCTAATCCTATCTGGCGTGGGGGCGAAATCCATGAAAAGCTTTATGTGAACGGTGAAATAGGCAAGCTAAAAAACGGCCTGGTTCATTACTCATATCAGGATATCGAAGACCATTTTACTCGTACGGTAAAGTATGCGCGCTTAGGAGCCATGAAGAAATTTAAAGCCGGCAATAAGTTTCATTACCACTCACTGCTGCTCAACCCTGCTTTTGCTTTTATTAAAAGCTATTTTTTGCAGAGAGGAATATTGGATGGTTTGCCCGGTTTTGTAGTAGCTTGCAGTAGCTGGCTTGCAGCCTTTTTGAAATATTTGTTTTTATATGAATTGGAAAATAACAATAAATGACAGATTTTCTTGGCAGTTTACTGCCTTAGAAAATCGTCATCCCCGGCTTGATCGGGGATCCAGGTTTGAAATCTGGATTCCCGCCTTCGCGGGAATGACAGAACCTACAGTCTTAGGAGTGTTTTATGTCTTATATTATGCCCACTTATTTTAATCAAATGCCTATAATGTTCGACCACGGCAAAGGCGCTTGGCTGTGGGATACTGAAGGTAAGCAATATTTGGATGCTTTGGCAGGCATTGCCGTATGCAGCCTTGGCCACGCTCATCCTAGGATTAGCAAAAAAATAGCCGAACAGGCTGCTAAATTAATCCACAGCTCAAACACTTTTTTAAATAAAGAGCAGATGAACTTGGCTGAAAAGCTTTGTCATATTTCGGGAATGGATCAGGTTTATTTTGGCAACTCAGGAGCAGAAGCCAACGAAAGTGCCATCAAGATGACCAGGCTTTATGCCAAAAAGAAAAACATTAGCCATCCCACCGTTATCACTTTAAAAAACTCATTTCATGGCCGCACTATGGCAACTTTAAGCGCCACAGGAGCAGAGCGGATCCAAACCGGCTTTGAGCCTTTAGTTTCTAACTTTGTTCATTTGGAAATGAACGACTTAGCAGGACTAGAGGCCTATCTTAAACAAGACCAAACTGTTGTGGCTATTATGCTTGAGCTCATTCAGGGAGATGGCGGGATTAGCATTGCTAAGCCTGAATATGTAAGAGCCATTCGTGAATTATGCGATAGGTTGGATTTGTTGATGATAGTCGATGAAGTGCAGACCGGAATTGGCCGCACTGGCAAATGGTTTGCTTATCAGCATTACGATATTATGCCCGATATTATGACCAGTGCTAAAGCTCTAGGAAATGGTTTGCCGGTAGGCGCCTGTCTGGCTCGAGGCAAAGCCAATAATTTATTTGGCCCAGGCAAGCATGGCACGACTTTTGGTGGAACCCATTTGGTTTGTGCCACAAGCTTAGAAGTACTTAATACAATGGAAGGCGAGGCTATTTTAGCCAATGCTGAAAAAATCGGACTTTACCTGAAAGATAAGCTCACTCAGACTTTTGCAGGAAATCCTCATGTTATAGAGATTCGTGGCAAAGGCCTGATGATTGGGATAGAGCTAGACCGCCCAGCGATGGCAATTATGCCGCTCACCTTAAAACATGGCCTGCTATTTAATATAGTGGCCAATAAAGTGATCCGCCTGTTGCCTCCATTGATTATTACTCAGCAAGAAGCGGATGAAATCGTTAAAAGATTAAAATTGATTGTGGATGAGTTTTTGGCAGCTTAAGAGGCATGTGCCCATTTGCTGGCGGACCAAGGATGGACCTCTTTTTTAATTTTTTCACCATACTTTTGTTTGGTGCAGGTCATGTCGTACATGCTTTGCAAGTTCATCCAAAATTGCTCAGAAGTTCCAAAAAAGGTAGCCAAGCGTAAAGCAGTGTCAGCGCTGATAGCCCTTTTTCCGTTAACGATTTGGCTGATACGGATGGCAGAGACTCCTGTTTCTTTTGCGAGTCTATATTGGCTTATTTTCATAGGCTCTAAAAACTCATCGCGCAGGATTTCGCCTGGGTGAATGGGCTTAATATAGTCTTTTTTAGTTTTCATTTTATTTGCTCTTTAGGCCTGTTAATTAATGATAGTCCACTATTTCAACTTGATATACTTGTCCTTCCATCCAGTTAAAACAAATTCGCCTTATTGCTTATTAATTCTAATACTATGCTGTTCTTTACGGTCACCGGTAAGTTTTTCAAGGTAATTAGAAGGCGGGCTTCTTAAGTCTTCTAAGCTTGTAGCAGCAGCAATTAATAAAAGTTTTTGCCATGCTCTACGTTGTATATCTCGTGGCAATTTCTTTGAGTATTCACCGCTGTAAATCAATTCGGTTTCATGACAGTTAAAGCTTTTAATCATGATAAAGCCCTAATGATAATGGCTCATAAGGGAATGGTATCGCATTAAGATATTATTGTAAAGCGATATTATTGGCTGAGCCAACGCATTAGGACTTTTTTAACCTGAGGTACGCTAATGCTTTGCATACAGGCGCAAGGCATTTTGGGCTTGAATCCCCTCCTTTGAAAAAGGAGGGTTAGGGAGGATTTAGAATCTCAGCATTTTGGACTTTTGGCGGCTTAATTAGTTATGGCCAATATAAATGCTAGCTTCATTATCATAGTACAGCTCAAAGTCTGCCACAAAATTACGATTTAAGCTGGCATCAGCCGCCCAAATGCTTTGCCAAGTAGCAACAATATCTTGTGGCGCGCTGCTTTGAGCTTTGAAGGCTTTATATTTTCCGACAGGAATGCTCACTAAGCTTAAGCCTTCTGGGATAAGGCAGGGATAAGAAACAGCATAGCCGATAGTGGCTCTGTATTTGCCTTTAAAGCCGTTCTCATAATCTGAAAACACTTCAAATATACCGGGATCGATAATATTGTCTAATTGCTCTTTTATAGGGGAATTGAAAAATCTTTCCCAAAGTTTGCTAAGTTCATGATGAGCTATATCATTAGAAGTAATAGTGCTAATGCCCACAACCTGTATTGCTTTTTTACCTATTTCTAACATGTTTGTTTCCCTTTGTGATTTAACAAGAAGAATCATAGCTGCAAGTTAGTGAACAATCCTGACATTTTGTATCATTTTAAGCTTGTGGAAGCATAGGGATATAAATATCCGTTTTATCAGGAAAATAGACCTCAAAGTCCAGGCCTTTTTGCCTAGAGCGACCAGAATATGGCATCCAAGAGCCATAAATATATCGCCAGGCATATTCCAGCTTGCTCGCGTCCCCATTTACAGTAAATCGAGCATATTCTGCGGCAGGAAGAATATGACTGCTGTATTGAAGGTTATTAAACGGAATTTTAACGGCTAGCCCTACTGTATAATCAAATTCCTCTTCATCGCTCATATCGGAATAAACGCCGAAGATTTTATTCAGATGGATTACTTCTGGGATGCTATCAAAAAGATTTTTTGTCATAACATTTTGAAAAAACTTCGGAATATCCTTGGCTTGTTGATGATTAGCCAAAGTCGTCCGAGTTTTTGCTCCTGTGATGATCTGTTCTGGAAGGAAAACAAAATTGAGCGTCATATTATCGGGCAGGGCTACATTGTCATAACAATCGAGTTCTATTTTTCTCATGAGCTCAAATTCAGGTTTTCTACTTCTAAATTCCCGAGGAGTAAGCTCAAACTGCTTTTTAAAGGCTTTGCTGAAGCTTTCCGGACTATCAAATTGGGCTTCAAGAGCAATATCAATAATTTTGTTTTGAGTTGAAATAAGCTGCATGCCAGCCTTAGATAGGCGGCGTTTTCTAATATAGTCTTTTAGGGTCATGCCAGTCATAAAGAAAAATATTCGATGGAAATGAGAGAGAGAACTAAAGGCATGCTGAGACACTTCGGACAATAAAAGCTGTGAATTGAGCTTAGACTCAATAAATTCAATCGCTTTTTCTAGTCGGGAAAAATATTCCTCTTTGTTCATCGTGAGCTAAGCCAACGCATTAGGGCTTCTTTAACCTGAGGCACAGTAATGCTTTGCATACAGATGCAGGGCATTTTGGGCTTGAGTTCCCTCCTTTGAAAAAGGAGGGCTAGGGAGGATTTAAAAATCCCTCCTCGCCTCCCTTTACGAAAGGAAGATGAGTTTTGTCGGCAGGCTTCACAAATCGATGCTGTCAAATAGCCAGCCTGCTTGCCTATAGGTCCCCAGCGTTTTGGGCTTTTGCCGGGCTGAGAAGGAAAAAGCCCTAGGGTTTTAATGCCTAAAGCTGAGGCGATATGTAATGGACCGGTGCTATTAACCACCAAGCCATCAGCCGCTCCTAGTAAGCTTATCAATTCATTTAAGCTTAATTTTCCCATGCTGTTCATGGCTTCTGGGCAGGATTCTGCCAAAGCACTAAAGCGTTGGTTTTCAGCTTCTGAGCCCGTGATAATGATATTAAATTTATCTTTGGGCAGCGCTTTTAACAAAGCTTGAAAACTGCTTAACGGCCATTCTTTGCTATTGCCATTAGAACCCGGGTGGATAATGAGATTGAACTTATTTGAAGCGAGTAAAGTTTTTACTTTTTCTGGGGTATCAGAACAAGCATTAAGCTGGCTCATTTCAATAATTTCAGGCAAAGCATATTGGGTGCTGATATCTAAAGCTTTTAAAAGTTTTAGATTAAGCTGGGCTTCATGAAGCCCAGAGTTTTTACGGCTAAAGCTGACCCTTTTATTGCAATACAGCCAGTTATACCAGCGTCTTGTCGTGCCAATCCGAACGGGAATGCGAGCTTTGAAAGCACATTGGGCAATTCTTTTAACAGGAAACACATGCAAAATCATGTCAGCTTTTAACTCTTTAAAAGCTTGAACAATCTCTTTATCGCTTTTGGCGTTTAAGCTTTCCCAGTCGATAAATCTATCGACCGCAGGGTGAGCTTCTACCACAGCTTGCACATAGCGGCGAGCCAAAACTATAATCTCAGCATTGGGGTAGTGCTGCTTTAAAATACTGGCCATTGGCAAAGTCAGGACCACATCCCCGATATTGTCAGTCCGAGCTATTACAATTTTCATTCTCTACTCTTTATCAAGATTTTGCTATGCTATAGCTTTGGCCTTGAATAATATTTTCAATTTTTAACTTAATCAAGGCGTCCGCAGTCCGAGCAACGAAGTTACCATTATAGCGTAATGAGGGCGCTCGGACGAGAAACAACATAGAGTAAGTTAAAAAGTGGAAATATCGAGAGACTTATGAAAATTTGGTATGAAAAAGGTGCCTATATTAGTAAAAAAGCCCGCAAATTCGTTGCTGAAAACAGTAGGGAATCCATTAAATCTATTGCAGTGATCCGTCATGCGGCATTAGGAGACATGGTCATCACTCGGCCTTTTTTAATTGAGCTCAAACGATTCTTTCCCAATGCCAAAGTTACTTTAAGCCTGGTGAGCAATTATGTTTATGGCGCGCCTGAAGACCTAGTAGATCGCATTCATATTGTGCAAAGAAAAGGCGGCTCTGTCCGAGAAAGAATCAAAGAATACAAGGCTTTGGGCGAGCATGATATTATTTTTGATCTGGCTGCGACCACTCGGTCTTTTTGGATTACTTTGTTTAATAAGGCTAAGCTTAAGCTCGGCTTTCCTTATCATATGGCACAGCAATGGATGTACTATGATATCGCTTTGCTGCGTTCGGATATGCAGCCTGAAGCCGAAGTGATGTTGCATCTTTTAAATGTATTAGGTTGTGCCACAAATTATCCTTTAATTTACGACTTGCCTGGAGAGCCTTTAAAACGCGAGAGGCCATATCTACTTTATTTTACAGGGGCTTCGGTTGAATCTAAGTGCTGGCCTAAACAGCGCTTTATTCAGTTAATCGACAAAGCAGCACAAGCTTTGCCTCAGTTTGAGCATATTATTCTAAACGGGCACAGGCCTGAAGAATCCATCAATGATATGTTAGCTGAGCTTAGCCATCACGCTAATGTAAGCGGGACTGAAAAATTAAGTTTAGAGCAATGCACTGCCATGGTAAAAGGGACGGGCTTGTTGATAACGAATGACAATGGGGTGCGTAATTTAGCAATCTCTGCCAACACTGCAACTGTCGGAATATTTTTTGCCACAGTGCCTTACCGATACTGGCCAAGAGATGGCAGGCATGCAGCGGTTTTTAACCCAAGTGGAACCTTACCTGAGGTAAGCGATGTCTTGGATGCCATGCTGGCGATGATTGGAAATGTGCAGCCAGTTCGTGTACCATCTCATTTATGGTAAAAAAATTCGAATTAAATACTCCTTATCAGCCGGCAGGCGACCAACCCAAAGCGATTAGCAGCCTGATTGAAGGCTTAAATGATGGCTTGGCCCATCAGGTTTTGCTTGGAGTCACGGGCTCGGGTAAAACCTTTACCATAGCCAATGTCATTGAAAAAGTGCAAAGGCCCACGCTTATTTTGGTCCATAACAAAACTTTAGCAGCGCAGTTTTATGGAGAGATGAAGGCTTTTTTCCCAAAAAATGCGGTAGAGTATTTTGTTTCTTATTACGATTACTATCAGCCTGAGGCCTATGTGCCGGTTTCTGATACCTATATTGAAAAAGATGCCTCAATCAATGAACATATCGAGCAAATGAGGCTGTCTGCTACCAAAGCCTTATTGGAATATAACGATACTATTATTGTCGCAACGGTTTCTGCCATTTATGGATTGGGTGATCCTAAGTCTTATATGAAAATGGTGTTGGTATTAAGCCGTGGCGAGACGGTAAACCAAAGACAAATTTTACAAAGACTCGCAGAGCTCCAATACGCTCGAAATGATCTAGCCTTTGAAAGAGCCACTTATCGAGTCCGAGGCGATGTAATTGATATTTTCCCGGCTGAATCGGAAAAAGAAGCAGTCAGGGTGGAGCTGTTTGGCGATGAAGTAGAAAACATCAGCTTTTTTGACCCTTTAACCGGGGAAGTGCTAAGAAAAGTTCCCAGGGTGACTATTTATCCAAAAAGCCATTATGTGACCCCAAGGCAAACTTTGCTGGATATGGTCGATGCGGTAAAAATCGAATTGAGAGACCGCTTGGAAGAGCTTCGTTCTCAAAATAAATTATTGGAAGCCCAGCGCCTGGAACAAAGGACCAAGTTTGATATGGAGATGGTTTTAGAATTGGGTTACTGCTCAGGAATCGAAAACTATTCCCGCTATTTATCTGGCCGTAAGGCCGGCGAGCCTCCCCCCACTTTGTTGGACTATTTGCCCAGCAACTCCTTGCTTGTCATCGATGAGTCGCATGTGACCGTTCCTCAATTGGGAGCCATGTATAAAGGCGACCGATCCCGCAAAGAAAACTTAGTCACCTATGGCTTTAGATTGCCCTCGGCTTTAGATAACCGACCTTTAAAATTTGAAGAATTTAAAGAGATTTCCCCTCAATGTATTTATGTTTCAGCCACTCCGGGCAATTATGAGCTTGAAAAAGCCGATAGCATTGCCGAGCAGGTGGTCCGCCCAACCGGATTAATTGACCCTGAGATTGAAATAAGGCCCGTGAGTACTCAGGTAGATGACGTGCTTTCTGAGATAAGAGTCAGGGCTAAGAAAAACGAGCGGGTCCTAATTACGACTTTAACTAAAAGGATGTCAGAAGACCTGACCGATTATTTAAACGAGCATGATGTCAAAGTCCGCTACCTGCATTCCGATATTGATACTGTAGAGCGAGTTGAAATTATCAGGGATTTAAGACTGGGTAAATTCGATGTCTTAGTCGGAATTAACTTGCTTAGAGAAGGCTTGGATTTGCCGGAAGTTTCATTGGTCGCCATTTTCGATGCGGATAAAGAAGGCTTTCTAAGATCGGAACGCTCTCTCATTCAGACCATCGGAAGAGCGGCGAGAAATTTGCATGGCAAGGCCATTCTATACGCTGATAGAATCACCGATTCGATGAAAAAGGCGATAGAGGAAACAGACCGTCGGCGTGAGAAGCAAGTAGCCTTTAATAAAGAGCACGGCATTACGCCTAAAAGCATTCAGCGGGACATTCAGGACATTATGGAAGGGGCCTATTCCGATAAAAAAGGCCATGAAGGCGGTGCGACCAGAGTGGCTGAAAACCGGGCTAATTACGGTGCATTAACCCCAAATCAGGTAGCCAAACAAATCAAATTATTGGAAAAACAAATGCGAGAGCATGCCAAAAACCTCGAATTTGAGCAGGCTGCAGCGGTGCGGGACCAAATAGTGGAGCTTGAGCAACTGTTCAAGCAGGATATTTAATAGGCAATGACTCTCTTGTCTTTTGGGCAATTAGGGTGATAATAATTTTTGCAATCCCTATAAGCCAAAGGAGACAGCAATGCGTAAGTACCTTTCAAATAAAGCTTTTTGGTTGAAATCATCAGCAGTCGCCGTTGTATTGTGGTTGTTTATTAGTGCCGCGATGTTCCATTTTTTTAGTTTGATGGCTTTGTTCTGGTTTTTCGTGATCGGTGCAGGAATGCTGGCCTTTGTTCTAAATGCCATTCCATTTTTGTATGAGGCCTTTAACAAAGATGTAGATCCATTAACTAATACACTTTATTAGCCTAATTAACCGCCGGCCTTTGGGCCATCTAACTGGTTCCTATAGGCTGCTTGGGTCTTGCTTTTTTTTGCTGCAAAAAAGGCTTGAGGCAAGCTTTGATTAGTTTTCTCTGCATTGGCTGATTTGCCAAATAGGGCAGTTAAGGCAGTTCGCAATATTTGAAAGCCGATTTTATAATGGGATTGGTTTACAGCAAGCTTAAATGCAGCGAAGTACGTTACGGCTTTAAATTGAATTTGTGCTGCTGTTAGTAAAGTTTGGGCTGCTTTAAGCTGCCCCGATTGAATAGCAATATCAATAGCTGACTGGCCTTGTTTATTTAGGGCAAAGGGATTGGCCCCTTTTTCTAGCAGCAAACTTATCATAGCTGGATTAGCCTTCTGTGCAGCCAGCATTAGGGCAGTGCGACCGCTAACTGATGTTAAATTAGGATTGGCCTTATGTTCAAGCAGCAATCTTGCCATGGAGAGGTTGTTATTAAAAACAGCTTCCATCAAAGGAGTTGCGCCTCTTGCATCGGCTACATTAGGATTGGCCCCATGCTCAAGCAGCAGTTTTGCCATTGCTCCATTGTCTAAATTGACAGCGGTTCTTAATAAGCTCTGGCCTTGTGCATTGATTTCATTTGGGTCTGAACCATACTCAAGCAGAATTTTAGCAATAGCTTCATTTCCACTGTGCACTGCGGTGTTGAGCGCTGTACAACCGAGGCTGTTTTTAGCATCAGCTATTGCGCCATATTCTAGTAATGCCTTCACAGTTGCCTCATCTTTGCTGATAGATGCGAGATCTAGTGGGCTCATGTATATGCTCTTGCCAGAATTACTGTCAAAGGACACTGTCGCTTGAATATTAGGGTCAGCTCCTTTTTTCAGAAGGCTTCTGACTATTTCCGCATTGCCAGCTAACGCCGCCATACATAAAGGGCTAAAACCGTCCCATAGAGTTGAGCGCTCTATGTTAGGCTCATTTGCTAAGAACTCATCGACTACTTCTGCTGCATTTTGATAATGACTTTCGGGTTTGTCTGTTCTATCAAATACATTGATTTCAAGAGGAAGAAACTTGCTTTGATTTTCAGCAGGTAAAAGTTCCATGGCATTTTGAATAGAAACAGCAGCTTGGCTAGCCGTTGAATCAGTCGTCTCAAAACGGTTATTAGGGTCATAACAGTAATATTTCCCCTCGTTTTTATAAACAGCAATAGCATGCAAATTAGATCGAATTAGGATCATTTTTTGATTAGGTATGTCTTCCAGAATTTTGCTAAGCTCTGCTTGAGTAAATGAAAAGGCTATATTGAACTCACGACGAAGTTGGGGCTCCCCTCGCTCTCTTACCATTTCAATAGAACGATCTAATCTGGATTGGGTCATGTTTTGCATAAATTGACCAGGCATGTTTAGCAGATGTATCTTTTCGATAAATCTGTCAATAGTAGGATCAGATTTGCCGTTATCCTCTTTACTAAGAATGTATTTTATCTGACTAAAAAATTCATCATGCTTATTCTGAGTTTGGGCATATAAATAAAGACTGGCCAAGCCGTTACAGTAGCCGGCTGTATCAAGAAGCGGCCTAGCTTGAGACTGAAGATAGCTATTTAACTTAGCTATCAGGGTGGTTTGATCAGCGGCTTCAAAAGCCATACAGCACTCCATCGCTCTATTTTTATTATTTATTCTATATAATTATAGACGATGTTTTGCTGGAATTTAGCGCAATATTATATAAATTTATAGGTAATTAAACTGGGTTACGACCTATTGAATAGTAGTGAATTCCAAGTTGTTTCATATTGTCAGGATCATATAAATTGCGTCCATCAAATATCACTGGAGTTTTAAGCTTTTGTTTGATTAAGTCAAAGTCTGGGCTCTTGAACAAGGTCCACTCGGTAACGACGATCAAAGCATCCGCATTGTCCAAAGCATTTTCGGCATGTTCGCATAGCTTTAAATCATCTCTTTTGCCATAGGCTTTGGCAATATTTGGCATGGCTTCAGGGTCATAGGCCTGAACTTTAGCGCCTAGTTTCCATAAGCCTTCTATTAATGTTCGGCTGGCCGCATCTCTGATATCGTCTGTATTGGGCTTAAAAGCAAGGCCCCAGATTGCAAAGGTTTTAGCTTTAACATCGCCGAAGTGTTGCGTAATTTTTTCTAAAAGTACATGCTTTTGGCGATCATTGACTTCATGCACTGCTTCTAGGATTTGAGTATGGTAGCCATGTACTTTGGCAGTATGCTGAAGTGCAAGCACATCTTTCGGGAAGCAAGAGCCGCCATAGCCGCATCCTGGATAAATAAAGGAATAGCCGATTCTCGCATCTGAACCAATACCATGCCTTACATGCTCGATATCAGCTCCGACTTTTTCAGCGATTCGGCTCATTTCATTCATAAAGCTGATTTTGGTTGCCAGCATGGCATTCGCCGCATATTTAGTCAGCTCAGCTGAGCGAACATCCATAATGATGATCTTTTCATGGTTACGGTTAAATGGAGCATAAAGTGAACGCATTTTTTCAGTGGCCTGCTCTGAATTGGAGCCAATTACCACTCTATCCGGCCTCATGCAGTCAGTAATAGCCGAGCCTTCTTTTAAAAACTCAGGGTTAGAAACCACATCAAATTGAATATTAAGGCCGCGTTTATTGAGCTCAGCCTGAATAATTTCTTTAACTTGATCTGCTGTGCCAACAGGCACTGTAGATTTATTGACTATTACTCGGTATTCGGTCATGTGCTGGCCAATGGTTTTGGCCACTTCATGAACATAACGCATATCGGCAGAGCCATCCTCAGAAGGAGGGGTCCCAACCGCAATAAATAAAATTTGGCTATTTTGAATGGCAGAAGCTGCATCGGTTGTGAAATGTAGCCGCTGTTCAGATATGTTTTTACTCAATAGTTCAGTTAAGCCTGGCTCGTAAATCGGGCTTTGGGCTTGCTTGAGTTTAGCTACCCTGGCCTCATCGATATCCACGCATGTTACATGATTGCCTACTTCGGCAAAACAAGTTCCTGTAACAAGGCCTACATAACCTGAGCCAAATAACGCAATTTTCATTTAGGATACCAATTTTTCTTCTGGGTGAGCTAAATGATAATCAAGGGTAAGCTTTAAAGCTTCTTCCATGCCGAATTTGGGCTCCCAGTTTAAATGCTTTTTAGCATTTTCAATGGCTGGAACTCGGCTTGAAACATCTTGATAGCCTTTGCCGTAATATTGTTCTGCACTGACTTCAATGATTTTAGTTTTTTGAGCGCGCTCTTTATAAGCAGGGTAAGCAGAAACAGCTTTGACCAGCATTTCGGCCAGCTCTTTGATCGAAAAGTCGTTTTTAGGGTTGCCCAAGTTAAAGATACGGCGGTTAGCTTCATCATTACGGCGTTCAATAATTTTAATTAAAGCATCGATACCGTCATCAATATAGGTAAAGCAACGGCGCTGCGCACCACCTTCTACTAGCTGAATATCTTTGCCTTGAATAATATTACCAATAAATTGGGTTAATACTCGAGCACTGCCTTCTTTGGGCACCAGAATATTGTCCAATTTAGCGCCGATCCAGTTGAAGGGTCTAAATAAAGTGTAGTTTAAGCCAGCCTTATCACCATAAGCGTAAATGACTCTGTCCATTAGCTGCTTGCTGCAAGAATAAATCCATCTTTGCTTATTGATCGGGCCTAATACCAATGAACTGGTTTCCTCATCAAAAGGGACATCGGGGCTCATGCCATAGACTTCTGAGGTAGAAGGGAAAATCACGTGCTTTTTGTATTTCACACATTGGCGAATAATGGAAAGGTTGGCTTCAAAATCCAGTTCAAATACATAAAGCGGGTCGGAAACATAGACACTTGGAGTTGCCACGGCCACTAAGGGCAAGACCACGTCGCATTTGCGGATATGGTATTCAATCCATTCTTTGTTAATGGTGATATCACCTTCTACAAAATGAAAGCGCTCGTGATTGACGCAGCCTTCCAATTTATGGGTGCCTAAGTCCATTCCATAAATTTCCCAATTGGTATCTTTTAAAATGCGTTCACACAAAGAGCTGCCGATAAAGCCGTTTACACCCAAAATTAATATTTTCAATGCCATTCTGAATCCTATATTTGATCTGTTTTATCTTGCAAAATATGCTTCACTATATAGCGAGGTCTTTTACGGACTTCTTCGTATATGCGCCCGATATATTCACCCACAATTCCTAAGCCCATCAGTAGAATTCCTACCAAAAAGTACATGATAGCAAATAAGGTGAAGACTCCTTGCACATCAGGTCCATGAATTATACGGCTTAGCATCAAATAGATAAATAAAATGAGGCTCAAAAAAGCAATAATAAAGCCGAATATAGTAAATGCCTCTAAAGGAGCTCTTGAGAAGTTAGCAAAGAAATCAAAGTTATAGCGAATCAGTTTATAAAAATTGTAATTAGATTCACCGGCTTCACGCGCTGCATGGCGTACAGGAACATCGGTTGGATTAGCAGCTAAACTCACCGCTAAAGCTGGAATAAAGGTAGAGCTTTCTTCGCAGGAAACCATATAGTCTACGATGCTGCGTTTATAAGCTCTTAACATGCAGCCTTCATCGGCCATATGAATTTTAGTAAGCTTATCTCGCAGAATGTTATGCAGTCTTGAGAAAAACTTGCGCCAGATTTTATCTTGGCGGTTCATTCTAATTCCGCCGACTACATCATGGCCCTTTTCAATGGCTTCAAGCAGTACAGGCATGTCTTCAGGATAGTTTTGCAGGTCAGCGTCCATAGTGAAGACTACGTCGCCTCGAACATGCTCAAATCCCGCCATAATAGCCATATGTTGGCCATAGTTACGGTTAAATTCTACTACTCTAATTTCTTTAGGACGGCGCTCATGCAAGCTTTTTAGAATTTCACTAGAACGATCGCGGCTGCCATCATTAACCAAAATCACTTCAAAGGGTTTTTCCATGTGATCAAGCGTTGTGATAAGGCGCTGATATAGGGTTTCCAGCGAAGCTTCTTCGTTATAAACCGGAATGACGACACTAATGTATGGCTTCATTTACTGCTTCCAAAACTGTATTAATTAGCATAAGCCCAACATTGTATCAGAAATTTTTGAAATAGTGCTATTCTAAGATGAAGAAGGGATGTCTTGCTAGTCAGGAGACTCGTTATAGATAGCAAGCAAAAGAAAGGCTCGAAAAATCACTTTTTGCAGCTTTTTTCTATCTTAACGCTTTATATCAGCTTCAGCACTCTACATATACTTAGGGTGGGAGCAAATCGGCTTTTTCCGCAATTTATAAAAACCCCCTCTAAGTCCTACTTAGATCATTTTTTGGCTAAACAATGGTGGAATATATATAAATTTAATTTATTGGATAATAATTTATAAAAAAACATAAAAATTGATCTATTATAATATAATAATACAAGGAAGTATCATTATGTTCAGGAGCAGCTTAACATTTTTTTACTGTAGGGGTAACAGAGCAGATGAAGGAGCGCATCAAGAGCCGCCTCCTGCCGCTGCTCCAGAAATTTTGCCTCCACCCGCAGGGGGCGCGGGCAATTTGGTGCCGGGGGTGCGCATTTTAGGGACTGATCTTGTAGAAAGTCATCCTGAAGTTTTTGGCTTTGCAAATATTACTGATCTAAAACTTGTGCGAGGGGATGCTTATCTCTCAGTTTGCGATGAGCGGTTCCATTATTTAACTAGAAGAGATTTAGCCTCTCATAGTGGCGCTTCGGAAAAAGGATGGAAGGCCCATATCTCGGTTCCAAGCCCTGAATCATTTACCCATAACGATAACGTAGAATTAGCATGGAATGCGATTCTACCCATAGTGATAAAGTATGGATTGGGTCTTTGCAAAGTTATCCAAGATGAATACATTGGGCTTAAAAGTACCCAACCAGGCAAAGACATAACCCTTTATCAATTTACTTCGCCTGGTTTAGATTGGCAAAATATGTTAGTTGAAATTGAAGCAAAGTTGCGTAGTGTTTTTGCTGAAGCCAAAGGCCCAACTCCTAGAATTAGAAATGGTTTTGAAATATCTAATAATAAAGAACTCAGTATGCCCGGTAGTCTTTACATGTATTGTGCCTGTGACTCCTATGAGACATTAGCTGAAGCAGAAGCCCAAGCGGCTAGAGGTGACCGTGGTCCATTTAATGATATCAACCTAAGACCAAGTGTTAGAAGAGCTTGTGCTGAAGATTCCAGTCCAGCTCCAGGTGTATTATAATGGAAAAAAGTTTAGGAGCTAAAAATGCAGATTAATGCAATGGTAGAAGGCAATAGGCTAACTCTTACATGCGGTACAGAAGAAGACTATGGCACTATTGTTGAAGGTCTTCAAGCAGCTATTGAAATTATTTATAAATTAAAAGATTCCAGAGAAACCGCACCAAGAGGCTGTTTATATAAAATAGCAGATGAAAATCCAAAAAAATTGCGAGTGCTAATTGAAGATACATCTGGTGAGGTAGACCCTATAACAAAGCGCTTTAAAGGCATAGATCAGGTTTTAGCAACACTTCCCTCCTGTACTCTAACTAAAAAAGATGTTCTACCTTGTATGCAGACCCTAGAAGTTAGACCGGCTACAGGAGCAGGTTCTCAGGTTCCACCAAGATTATAGATACTAAATCATTAGTGGATTTAAGCCGGCCTAGCAATGAGATAGACGCCGATAATAATCACGCCGATTCCGATTATTCGACTTAAAGATAGGTCTTCTCCAAATAAATAATAGGCAGCTACAGCATTCACGATATAGCCAATGCTGAGCATTGGATAAGCGAAGCTGACTTCTACTCGAGAAAGAACCAGCAGCCAAACTAATACGCTAAAAACATAGCAGCATAACCCTCCTAAAATAAAAGGATTGGTGGCCGCCTGCAAACCGATTGGCAAAGCATTGTGAAGGCTAAAGCTAAAATGTCCAATTCGGTCCATACCGCCTTTGAGCAGCAATTGCGCTCCAGCGTTAAGAAAAACTCCTAATAAAATTAATGCGAACATCATGTGAACACTCCTAGAAATTGATGGTTTATCGCCAGGCAATTTGATTTTAAGAATCGCAGTGTATAACTAATATATAAGGCTCGCAAGAATCAAAACAGCTCTGTTTGGCGATAATAGAGCAATTTATAGATTGCCCATTAAGCTTTCTTATTGCTAACCAACACATCTTGCTGGGTTTGGTCAATGACAAATAGATTGTGGTAGGCGGATTGAGACTGATAGTCGCCTTGGCTCATTATCGCATAAACCGTTTGGGGGCTTTGCCAGAGCTGCCAAAGCTGGTCATCATCAATCATCCAGTTTTTTGAATCAGGTTGAATTCCCATGCCATAGCTAAGCTCATCTTGCCAATCAACAATAAGGATTTTGCGCTGAATATAGTAGGGTAGGTCTTGGTAATAAGTCCTAAAACTGACTACCACTGCATTAGGATTGGCTTGCAATAAAGGCTTTAAATCCATGGCTAGCGGCTCGATGGATCGATTGACTATATAAGGAGCGGCTACCCATACCAAGTTCATAACAATCCAGGGCAGAATAATCATGCTAATAATGCTGTGCTTAAATTTATTTTTACAGCAGAAATAAATATTAAGAAGCCCTGTCACTAAAAAGCATAAGGATGTCAAAATAATCATACTATAAGTGAAGTGGGCATTGCTAAGAGCTTGGAATTTTGGAGTAAACGGCAAGCCGATGCTCAAAATCAAACATAAGGCAACAAATAGCCCGATGCTGATTTTCTGATTTTTAACTAAAGCTTGCTCCCAGCGAGCATCAATATAGCAGGCGGTCAAAATCGACAATGGCGCAATAATGGGGAGTAAATAAGGGATTAAAATAGAATGAGAGCAGGCAAAAAATAAGGTGATAGCGCCTGCCCAGATTAGAAGAAACATAGCATCAGGGGAGTGATGTCTTAGGGCCCATTTAGGCAGATTGTATCGAACAGTTTGTACTATCCAAACTGTCCAAGGAAAGAAACCGAATAATACAACAGCCATATAGCTTGATAGGGGCATAGCCCGATGTTCTATTGGGGTAGCATAGCGAGCAAACTGCTGAACAATAAAAAACTCATGGAAGAAACTAGGCACAACCCTTTGAGTCAAAATAATCCAAGGCAGAATAACCAGCATAAACAAAACAAGGCCGCTTGCTATCTTCATTTGTTTTAAAACATACCAGCGGTTTAATATCAAAATCCAAAGCCCGATAATCATCATGGGAAAAACGATCCCAATTAAGCCTTTGCTCAAAAAAGCCAGGCCAGCGGCAATATAGGCAAACCAGAAGTATAGGTTTTGTTTCATGCCAAAAGAGCGCAGTCCTAACATAAAGCTAAGTAAGCTTACGGTCATAAAGAAGCTTAAGCCCGCATCGGTCGTTAACATGTGGTTGATAGCAATATAAAGAAGGGCGCTGCTCGAAATTAATGTGGCTAAAATCCCACAGCGACGGTTAAATAAGCTGCGGCTGGCGTAGTAAATGCTCAAACAGCCTAGTACTGAAAAGCAGCCGTTAACTGCTCTTGCAGCCCAATTGCTGTAACCGAAAATATGAATAAAAAAAGCGGTGAACCAGTAAACCAAGGGGGGCTTTTCAAAGTAAATGATCCCATTGAGATGAGGGACTAGAAAATTGCCAGATGCCAGCATTTCTCTTGGAATTTCAGCATAGCGGCCTTCATCCGGAGTAAATAGGCTGGGAATGCCCAGAGTAATAAAAGAGACAATGCCTATAATAAAGCAAAGCCAAAGCATATCGGTTAGCCAAGTTCGGTCAAAGTGGTTTCTATTCATTAATCTATTACTTCACGCTATAAATAATCGCAAACGATAGCATTATTCCTTTGCTTGCAAAAGAGGGGAAATAGCTTACAGCACTTTTATATTATAAAATGTGCTCGTCTAACTCCTAGGGGAATTTGGCTATGACTCGACTAAATGATAGACCTGCCATTGATTCATCGATAGATGAAAACTCACTTGGCTTTCTTATAGCTGCATATCCGCTTCCTGTACTGGAAACAATCTATCAAGGATTTACTGAAAGGCGTTTAAACTCGATTCACAGTATAAAAGCCATTCAAGATCTAAAAAATATAGAAAGGCTGTTAAGAGAAAATGCAGGGATAACTACTCTTGGTATTATGGAGTCATATTTGCCTCTACTCACTGCTATAAATAAAGCGATTGCTGACTATGTTTCAGTATGCCAGAAAAGCATGATTTCGAGTAGCTTTTCACAGGTTTCCTGTGCGATAGAGTATCAGGCGCTGCTTAATGTTTATATAGAGCATCCTAAGGCAATTGGTTTGGCGACTTTAAAAGAAATGTCCACTTATTTACGTGAACACCCACAAGATACTGCCATACAAAAGCTTATTGATGAAAAAAAAGAGGAAATGCAAATATACAGGGATGAGGGCCGAATGATTCATGCTCATGGAGGGCTGCTTAATGGCCGATCTTCTTTTGGGTTTTTTATCTGCTCCCTTATGATGTTAGCCTTTAGAGCTATTTTATCTCCCTCCAAAAATTATAATTGGCATTCGGCTGGACTAGACTTACTCAGTCTGATGGTAATTATTTTTGGGGGAGTGGTGGTAGATGGTATAACTAATGATGTTGATGCCAGGGAAATAATAAGGTTCCCAAAATTAAATCCGTCTGAGTTCAATAGCCTGGGGCGTACTTTCACTCAGGAAGGGTTGCAAACCTGGTTTGAAAGCTATAAAGGATCTATTGGCGCGCTTGAATTTTCTCAACATGCCAGGAAAAAACTTTTAATAAGTGCAGCGCTCGTTACTATGCTGTTTGTTTATCAAGTTTTGCAAATGCCCAAACTAGCCCCCGCATCAGCTGCACTTGCATTAAACGCTTTGTGCTTTATAGCAGGGGCTTATCGTGATCTTGGCGGGGATAGGTTCTCTCGCTATGTGAATAGATATGAGCTTGCAGGATTAGAGCAGCCTGCTTCACCGGTTTAATTTTAAACACTGGATACTTGAGCGCTGTTCTATTATGATGAGCCATATTTCGGAGTAAAGATATGGAATTCAAAAAATACATGTGTGTGCTATGCGGTTTTATCTACGATGAGGCCGAAGGCTGGCCAGCTGATGGCATTGCTCCAGGGACCAAATGGGAAGATGTGCCTTTAAACTGGCAGTGCCCTGAGTGTGGGGCGGCTAAACAAGACTTCGAGATGATAGAGCTCAACGACTAACAATATTTCCACTTTCGTGCTTATTCTGCGTTATTTCTCGGGCAAGCTTCCTCATGGATTAATTATACACTCCGGTAGTCGGCCTGCGGACGCCTTGTCTAAGTGACGAAATTGAAAATATTGTGGCTCAAATAAAAAACCCGCCTAAGTAGCGGGTTTTTCTGGATCCCCGATTACTGATCTTTTAGATCAGTCTCGAGGATGACGATTTTCTATAACAGCAAGCTGCCAAGAAAATCTGTCATTTAATCTTTTTCTCTTTATAGATAACGTGCTTACGAACCACTGGATCGTATTTGCTCATTTCCATTTTTTCTGGAGTGTTTTGCTTATTTTTCAAAGTGGTATAGAAATGACCGGTTCCTGCGGTGGATTCCAGTTTGATTTTTTCGGTTTTACCTTTTGCCATGATCCTGTTCCTTAAATTTTGTTGCCGTTAGCGCGAAGTTCAGCTAAAACTGCATCAATACCATTTTTATCAACGGTACGCATTGCTTTGTGGCTCAAACGCAGTTTAACGAAGCGGTTTTCTGACTCCACCCAAAAGCGATGAGTGTGCAAATTAGGCAAGAAACGGCGCTTGGTTTTATTATGAGCGTGAGAGACGTTATTGCCGACGGCGGGACGCTTCCCTGTCAATTGGCATACTCTAGACATGTTAATCCTCCAACAAATCCTTAAAATGAAAAGGCGTAATTTATACCAAGTTTTATGCTTTGATGCAAGGACAATGTTCGAGTATTTTATTTTTAGTGCATTTATCGGCTAATTCGAGTTAAACTATCACGTTTTTACTGAGTAATACGCCAAAAAGGAATGAGATGAGCTCCGAAGACAATAAACCTTTAATCCCCGCTTCAACAATTCTGCCAGAATTTACTATAAAAGCGATTATTTTGTCTCTTATTTTAGCAGCGGTATTGGCAGCTTCTAATGCCTACCTTGCTCTAAAACTTGGCCAAACTATTTCGGCTTCCATTCCTGCTTCTGTACTGGCTTTGGGAGTGCTTCGCTTTTTCAAAAACTCCAATGTGCTTGAAAGCAACTTAGCCCAAACCGCAGCTTCGGCAGGGGAAGGAGTGGCAGCGGCTATTTCCTTTGTATTGCCGGCGATGATATTAGTTCATGCCTGGATTGGATTTCCTTATTGGGAAACCACTTTGGTTACCATGGTGGGTGGCTTGCTTGGGGTAATGTTTTCTATTCCATTGCGTCCTATTCTATTGAATTTACCAGAATTGAGTTTCCCTGAGGGCACTGCAATCGGTAATGTATTAAAGGCCAGTACCCAGGGTGGCTCCCAAATGAAGTTTTTGGCCCAGGGTGGCCTAGTTGGGGCAGCACTAAGTTTTGCTCAGGACGGTTTGCAGTTTATTTCCGATAACTGGCAGATATGGACCTATACCCGCCAAAGTTTATTTGGAATCGGGATCGGTTTTTCACCCGCATTGGTTGCAGCGGGTTATATAGTTGGAATACGAGTAGGCTTTAGCTTGTTTGTTGGTGTGATTCTGGGTTGGGTAATGGTATTGCCCGCTTTAGCCATGCATTTTCATGAACCTCACACGACAGACGCCTATGATGCAGCGATGGACTTGTGGTCCAATCATTTAAGGTTTGTCGGTGTGGGAACAATGTTAGTCGGGGGCTTTTTCACCTTGGCCCAACTGATTAGGCCTATTATTAAAGGGTTTTCCCGTTCATGGGAAGCCATGGGTAAAGCTAAAAATTCAGTCGAGGGGGTGCCTCGTACTGAAAAAGATATTCCTACCCCTTATGTTTTATTAGGTTTAGCCTTGTTAACTTTGGCTTTATTGCCTCTTATCGGTCACTATATTTTAAGTTTGCAAGTTTTGAATCATCGCTTTGATTTGCTGATTACGACTGTATTTTCTGTATGCTATGTATTTGTGATAGGTTTTATTTTGGCAACAATTTGCGGTTACTTCACAGGGCTGATCGGCTCATCAAACAACCCATTGTCCGGTGTACTGATTATTGCCGTGATTATATTGTCTTTGCTGTATTTGGTGCTTTTCCACGGTTATATAGCTACTCAAGGGACCCGCGTTATTTCATTGGTTATTTTGGTTATTACGATTATTGCAGCTGCTGCGTCCATTGCTAATGAAAACATTCAGGACCTAAAAGCCGGCCAGATGGTTGGAGCGACTCCTTGGAAACAGCAATTAATGCTAGCCTTAGGTGTGATCGTATCGGCTTTAATTATAGCCCCAGTGCTTGATTTACTGTTTAATGCTTATGGAATTGCCGGCGTTTATCCTCGCCCTGGAATGGACCCTTCGCAAATGTTAGCTGCGCCTCAAGCAAGTTTGATGGCGGCTGTAGCTCAAGGTGTCATTATGCACCATTTAGAGTGGAATATGATCGGCTTAGGTGGCCTGTTGGCAATCGGAACGATTATTGTCGATCGCTATTTGCGTGGCAAAAATAAGTGCTTGCCTACTCTGGCGGTCGGTTTAGGAATTTATTTGCCTCCAGAAGTGATTACGCCGGCTGTGATTGGCGCTTTTGTAAACTACGCGGTAAAACTTTATTTAGCTAAAAGGGAAAGCGGCAGTGTAATTGACAACCCTCGCTATAACCGAGGTGTATTACTGGCCTGTGGCCTGGTGGCTGGAAGCGCTTTAATGGGCGTGCTTTTGGCAATTCCTTTCGTGATCGCGGGCAACTCCAGCGTCCTGGCGATAGTAGGGCCAAACTTCACCATGATTGCTAACATATTAGGTATGGTCTGTTTGGTAGGTCTTGGCGCTTGGCTGTATAGAACGGCAACTCGCTAAATCCCCTCTCGTTCCCCCTTTTTCTAAGGGGGATGTTCTTAAATCCTTTAAAGTACCCTCCTTTTTAAAGAAGGGCAGGGTGGATTTAAGTTTCCCTCCTTTTCTAAAGGAGGGCTAGGGTGGATTTTATAGCTTTTTAAGCTCAGCAAAAGAACAGTATTCCGAATCGCCGATAATAATATGATCTAGAACCCTGACATCAATCTCCAGCAGCAAGCTTTTTAGGCGCTGAGTAAGTTCGATATCTTCTGCACTTGGCCGGGCATCTCCTGAAGGATGATTGTGCCCAAAAATAACGGCCGAGGCATTAAATTTAAGGCATCGGCGAATAATTTCTCTGGGGTAAATTGTGGCTTGGTCAACGCTGCCTGAAAATAAATCCTCACAGGCCAATACTTTGTTTTGGCAGTCTAAAAATAAGACCACAAAGTTTTCATTGATCTGATCTCGAAGAGCGTGCCGAAAAAAATCAATCACCTGAGAGGGGTTTCGTAAGCTTTTGCCTTTATTGAGCTTTTCTTTCATCTGTCTTTTTATCATTTCTGCAGCAGCCTGCAATTCAATATAATGGGTTTTTCCTATTCCCTTAATGGAACAAAAACTGGATTGATCAGCCCCTAGCAATTGCCTTAAGCCGCCAAATTTTGCCAAAAGCTCATGAGCTAAATCCACGGCGCTTTTACCCGGTATTCCGGTTCGCAAAAATATCGCTAATAACTCGGCGTCACTTAAGCTGTTCGGGCCTTCAGTTAAGAATTTTTCACGAGGCCGCATATTTTTCGGTAAGGTTTTGATTAGCATATTGAGACAAGGCTGTGATACAGTTTAATCAGATTAGTTTATTTTTTGTACAGATACAAGGCTGCCACTATCGTAATCTATTATGACTTAACTACTATTCAGGAATATTATGAAGCCCAGCATCCAAGTTAAAATTCTTAACCCTAAAGTAAGTAAAGACTTTCCTTTGCCACAATACGCTACCCCAGGCTCAGCCGGCTTAGATTTAAGGGCATGTTTAGATCAAGCTCTAGAGCTTAATCCAGGAGAATGCAAACTCATCCCCACAGGAATAGCCATTTATATCGGCGATCCTAATTTGGCTGCCTTGATTTTACCAAGATCAGGTTTAGGCCATAAGCACGGAATTGTCTTGGGAAATTTGGTGGGGTTGATTGACTCAGATTATCAAGGCGAGCTTATGATATCTTGCTGGAACCGTGGACAAACTGCTTTTACTATTCAGCCCGGAGAGAGAATTGCTCAATTAGTATTGGTGCCCGTTGTGCAAGCTGAATTTAATGTAGTTAATGAGTTTGCAGCAACCCAGCGTGGAGCCGGTGGTTTTGGTTCAAGCGGAACCAAATAATTTATCGCTATATTAATCAAGCATATAACATTGCTTGTAAATCCATAGCCGTCTGCATAGAATGAAAATTCTTGAGTCCATTAGGAACTTTCTATGCAAGCTATGCCACAAAGAGTTGCTGTTCCGCCTAAATATCTATGTCCTATAAGTGATCGCATCATGCGTGATCCTGTTATCGCCACAGATGGCAATACTTATGAAAGGGATTATATCGAGCAGCATTTCGAAAATAACAATACTAGCTTCAAAACTGGAAGAGTATTACAAACCAAAAATCTTATTAGCAACGAAGCGCTTAAAGAAGAAATTAATAAATTTGTTCAGGCCAATTACCAGTTGATTACTAATAACGAAGTATATTGTCCATTCTCACAGTGGCAAGCAATAGAAGCTGCTGCAGGATCAAATGATGTGAAAAAAATAACTGATCTAGCTGTTGTCGATAAAAGGCTATTAGCTTATTCCCTAAAGGAAATGATAGAGCATGGCTATATGCTGGATAGAAGGCCGGCTCGTGAAAAAGTCAGGCCATTAACGGATCGAAATATCTTTGAATTGGTCTGTGAATTTGAGCCTGTTAACCCTGCCTTCCTTATGAACTTAATCTACCTGTATGACAAGCTTATTCCTGCTTCGTTGAATCATGCGCGTCCTCGAGATTGGAATCCTATCGGCCTAAATTCAGTGCTGAAAGCTGCTATTAGGTCTCATAAACCAGATATAGCTAGGACTTTAATAGGGCATGGAGCTCGGCCCCAAGAAGCTTTAGATGATGCAGTGAGCCAGCTTGATCTTGCAGCTACAACATTATTGCTGGAGTGCGGGGCAGATGTTAATGCTGTTAATGAAAGAGGCGCTGCGCCTATTCATACGGCATGTTTGTTCTTAATGGGTGCCGGTAATGTTAATAGTTTGAAAATAGCGATGATTAGGCTCTTGCTGAGTAAAGAGGCTGATATCAATAAAGGGATGCAAGTAAACCGATTTGCCAGCGCTGCCATGGGTCGGCCTGGGCAAGAAGATACTAGTATCGGCAATACGCCCCTGCATCTTGCTGCTACATTTATGCACCATGACCTAGCAGAAATCTTATTGAGTGCAGGAGCGAACCCTAACGCTAAAAATGCAATTGGGCAAACTGCTCTGCATGTTTTGATGAAAAATGGTTTGGTGGGACATAAGGCTATGATTAGCCTGCTCCTAAAAAACGGCGCCGACCCAGATCTAAGAGATAACAGTGGGCGAACCCCTTTTCAATTAGCAACTGCAGGCATGTCTTTACATGATGCAGAAGTGGAACATTTTAGAGAAATAGTTGAATTATTGGCTGAGTTTGGAGCAAATCTAAAAGCTATGGTTCCCGCTGACGCATCAAGGCCTAGCAGATCAATGGCTGATAGCAGATTTAGTCAGATTAAAGATAACAATAAATTTGCAATAGCATGCGCCAAGATGGATGGTAATCCTGAAGCGGCTTTAATTATAAATGACTCGCAAGGGCAACAGATTAGCAAGGCCTATAAAACAGTAAGAAAGCTGGAATCGACTGTGGATGAGTTAAAAACTATAATCGCTCAACAGGCCAGTGAAATCGAAATGCTTAAACAATTTCTAATTGAAAGCTCGCCTGCATTTAGGGCAAGAGTGCAAGCCGGAAGTGGCGCTCGTTTGGCAAGCGAAACAGGCGTGCCTGTCGCTTCAGCTTCAGCGGCTGAGATGCCTAGAGCTGCTGGCGGTTCTGCTTCTGCTGGTTTTACGGTATGGGGAAGTGGGCGTATTTTAGAAACGGATATTAGAGAAGCACCGCGGCCCTAAATTGTTTCATGTGGTTTTGTCAGATATACTCATGCGACTTCAATCTTAAAAATTCATTGCCTCAGGGCAGAATGATAAATTAAATAGGAATGTGTATGAGTTCTCCATCAATGCGTTGTATACCTCAAAGTATCCCTGCTCATATATTTAGAGCCTATGATATTCGAGGCATTACCACCAATGAGCTGACTGCCGATGTGGTACATGATATCGCTTTGGCTTTAGGTTCAGAAGTTCAAGCTCAGGGTGAGCGCTCCATTATAGTGGCTCGTGACGGCAGACTTTCAGGACCTGCTTTAATCGAAGCTTTAAAGCGGGGTTTAACTGAAAGCGGCTGCGATGTAATTGATATTGGCATAGTTCCTACCCCAGTTTTATATTTTGCGACTTGCACTTTACACGCAAGTTCAGGAGTGATGTTAACGGGCAGCCATAATCCCAGGGATTACAACGGTTTAAAAATGCTGATAAAAGGCACTAGCCTGACCAGTGAGCAAATCCAAAACCTGTACCAACGCTTGCAAGACCAAAATTTTTCTCAAGGGAATGGTAAAATAAGCTCAGTGGATGTCACTGACCCCTACATCGCTTCGGTTAAAAAATCAGTTCAGCTTAAAAAACCTTTGAAAGTGGTAGTGGATGCAGGCAATGGAGTGGCGGGGAAACTTGCTCCGGCATTATATCGAGCTTTAGGCTGTGATGTAACCGAGCTTTATTGTGAAATTGACGGCCATTTCCCTAACCACCATCCAGACCCAAGCAATCCTGAAAACACGATTGAGTTAATCGAAATGGTTAAAAAAGTGAAAGCGGATATCGGCCTTGCTTTTGATGGGGATGGAGACCGATTAGGCGTAGTAACACCTAAAGGTAAAGTAATTTGGCCTGATAGGCAGCTGATGCTTTATGCTCAATCCGTATTAAAAACTCACCCGGGTGAAACGATTATTTACGATGTGAAATGCTCAAAACATTTGGAAGAGGTTATTCAAAAGGCCGGCGGTAAGCCTGTAATGTACAAGACAGGCCACTCGTTGATCAAACAGAAATTAAAAGAGACCAAAGCGATTTTGGCAGGGGAAATGAGCGGCCATACCTTTTTTAACGACAAATGGTATGGATTTGACGATGGTCTTTATGTAGGTGCAAGGCTGTTAGAAATCTTGGCGGAAAGCACAGAGGATGCCGACACGATATTTGATCGCATTCCTGAAAGTATTTCTACCCCTGAACTGAATATCGCCATTCCAGAAAGCGAAAAATTTAAGTTCATGAAGGTTTTAGAGAATAATGCTGCAGGTTATTTCCCTGGGGCTAAGCTTATTACTTTGGATGGCATAAGAGTGGAGTTCCCAGATGGTTGGGGGCTGATTCGTTCCTCTAATACCACGCCGGTTCTAGTGGTGAGGTTTGAGGCTGATACGGAAGATGCCTTATGGCGGATTAAAACTTTATTCCGTGACTTTATTCTAGAGAAAAATCCGAATTTGGATGTGGGGTTCTAAAATCCCCCTCTGTCCCCCTTTACAAAGGGGGAGGAAGGCGTGGTTTCCTTTAAAAAGGGGGACCAGGGTGGACTAATATTTCCCTCCTTTGCCAAAGGAGGGCTAGGGTGGATTTAGCTGATAAAGCTAATCAAACTTTGATCCGACATCATCTGTCCCAGAGTATTATTTAAGGCCTGTCCTACCGCTTGAATCACTTGGCTTTGGCTGGCAGCGGGGTTGTTGCTAATTGTTACGGTGTTTCTATAGGTTTTGCTCATATGATCAAAAGTCCCTGCGGCAGCTTGCAAGTTAATCACACAGCTTGCGACAATGTTGCTGCCTTGGTAGCTAAAGGTTAGGCTGCTAATCGTAATATTTAAGGTTCTTGATCCTATGCTTAAAATATCTTCTGGCAATTTAAAGCCTAAATCAGTGAGTTTGTCGCTAACAGCACCTTGGACTGCATAAGGAATCTGGCTTTGATTGGAAGCAGCAAGAGTCACTAAGCCATTAGGAGTTTTATAGCTTCCAAAACTCGCATAGCCGGGATAGTCAATATTCACGTTAACTGTAGGGCCTGGAGTGCTAGGATCAGCGGGGTCTTGAACAAAAAAATCGCCTAGAGTATTGCCTGATCCCGCATCGGGATAAATGGCGTTTGGATCGGTGGCGCAGGCAGCTAAACTTAAAGCCAACAAACCCAATAACAATATTTTGCACATTTTCATAATAGAACCTTCCAAGCTTTAGTATTATAATAGGACTTAAATTTCGCTTTGGACAATGCCATGATTAAATTTTTTCTTAAGCTATTTCAAAGAATTGATAACAAAGATAAGAACTTTGTGAGCGATGCTGATAAGTTTTTGCGAGACTATGATCGCCAGCACCCTGAGCTTTCAGCTACCCAGAAAAAGGAAATTGAAAAGCATCGGGACATTTATAATAAGAAAACCGATAACCGAATTCGCTGGTAATATTAGGGCGGTTGATCGGAGATTTTAAACATAAGCATTGGCGGGAATGGAACTACCCCAATCTGTGTAGAATTAGAGCTTTTCGGGCTAAAAGTGCAAGCGCATAAGCTTAAAACCAGAAAACTCAACAGTGATATTGTGCTGATTTTCATAGTAGCCTCCATGCTTTATATTACCCTATCCCCTAAGTCTAAACCAGCCAGCGATGCTCCATCTTTCTTTCTGAGCAGGTTTTACCTCATGGGGAATAGCATCGCTTAGAAAGCAAGCCAGAGTCCCGGCTTGTGGAATAACCTCAGCCAATATCTGGTTATTTTTATCGTATAAAACGAGTTCTCCGCCATCTTCCTTTTGCCAGCTCTCATTCAGGTAAATGACCGTAGAGACTTTGCGTACAAGCTTGCTTTGAAACTGGTCCAAATGCTTTTGATAAAAGCTTCCTTTGGCATAGCAGGCGAAATGTGCTTCATATTCAAATAGCCCTAACAACAAAGCTTCATTTAGGCTTAATCGTAGCTTTTCCATTTCCCCTAAAAAAGCCTGTTCAGGCGCTGAATCTTGAAGCCAATAGGTTTGGTCGTTGCGGATAGAGGGGTTAAGGCTGCCATGACCTATTTTGGCGGTTTGGAAAAAACCCTGGGCTTTATACTGAACTGCGATTTCTTTTAGATTGTGAATCAACTCGGGTTTAAAAAAATCAGGCTGAACTGACCAAGATTGCTTAGCCAGAGCAGCCAATAGGCTTTCAATTTTTGAATCGGTCATTAACTCAAGTTAGCCTGACAGGTAGGTTTTCCTGAGTTTAGCTGAACTACCAAATTGATTTGGCTAAATTGTTTTGAAGAGCCAGTGTATTTTGGAGTACAGGTCGCTACGACATTTTTGCCCGTTCCGTCATTTTTGATAATGCTATAGTTCAAGATATATTGAGGGTTATAGCTAAGCTTGCGGCTTGGGGTGCAGCTATACCAAGAAGTTCCTTGTCCGCCCGCTAACCAAGATTGGTTGCCTTTAAAAGCATATTGCCCGTTGCTGTCTTTGCAAATGTTTACAACATTACTGCTAACGGTAGCTGGGCCTAAAAAGTAACCTTGGTTTTTGCCGGTGCCGTAAGGATTGCTGGCACAGCTTGCTAATAATACGCAAGAACTTAAACCTGCAAATAGAGTGATTAGCTTTTTCATGTGAGCCTCTTATTTAGGATGACTCTTTTATTATTGAGCGAATTGAGTTGCCAAGCAAGAGTTGAATGGTATGAATACTCATTTACTATGACTTCAATTAATATAATAATTGTGTGACATGATTATGTGGGAAGCATTAAAAATGCCAAATATTAATGAGTCTTTTACATGACTAGCGGCAAACGTGCATTTCTAAAAGGAAGTGCTGCAGTTATATTCGTGAAGACTATCGAAAGCCTTGTAGAAAAAGCTTTTGAAAAGCTCGACGTTGGGTCTTACACTAGACCTATAGCCAAGGCATTGGTTGATGCTAAAGCTTGCTCAGAAGAGCGTGGACGCATGGATAATCCTCGCGGGGAGGCAGTTGAAAGATCTACTACTCCATACAAAACTGCATTAGAGCAGTCGTCTGAGCATCAAAGTGGCGCCCCAGCTCCAAAAATGGCTTAGCTAAGTGCTTTATCTGTTGATTGTAGATTAACCCAAACATATAACAATTTTGAGGGTTTATATGCAACAATATATCAGTAAGAAAATGTGGGCTATAGCAGCCATTCTTCTATTTCTGTGCTTATGCAGAATGGCTTTACCCTATGTCATGCGAGACTATATCAATGGCCGCTTAAACGAGACTCCAGGGTATAGCGGCCATGTTCAAGACATTTCTCTAGCTTTGCTGGCAGGCAGGGTCACGCTTTTTAATGTAGAACTTGAAAAAACGACTCCTGGCGGAGTGAAACCCATTATCTCGGTAAAAGATATTGAGCTTGCGCTAAATTGGCATTCCTTGTGGGAAGGAAAGCCTAATACTAGAATATTGCTTAGCTCGCCTTATTTGCATTTTGTGGCTGAAAAGCCCAAAGCTCCAGCCCCAGCAATTAGCCCAGTGCAAGCCTGGCGTATGGCAACCCAGCAGCTGCTTCCTTTAAAAATTGATGCCATTTATGTAAGAAATGGCAGTGTAGATTATGAAGACCGAATGGCAAGTCCCGTATTTGATATTGAAATGACGGATATTCAAGCCGATCTAACAGGCTTACAGGTCCAAGCTACCAGCCAGCAGCCTTTGCCGGCAAATTTGGCTATACAGGCTAAAGCTTTCGCTCAGGCCGATACCAATCTTAATTTGCAGTTTGACCCCAGGGCCAAAACCCCTACTTTTAAGCTAGAAGCTCAAATGGAGGATTTGCAGTTAAATCAGATGAACAACTTCCTGCAAAGATATACAAAGCTTAAGGCACAGCAGGGGGATTTTAGTTTTTACCTGGAAGCCGCAGCCAAACAAGGAAAAGTTACAGGGTATATCAAGCCATTTTTGCAGGGGCTACAAACCCAATTGCCCAAAAAGGACCAGGATAGTGTTTTGAAGAAAGCTTACAAAGGAGTGGTGCAAACGGCTAATAATATTTTGAAAAATAATGATAGCAAACAAGTCGCCACTCAAATCGATATCAATGGCAATATAAATGACCCTGACGCCAGTTTGTGGTCTGTTATCGTGAATTTACTGCAGAATGCCTTTATAGAGGCTTTTGTTCCCGGAATTGATCACAGCATTAACACTTAGCTAAAATCCAGTAAATTGGATAGCTACCGCGTTAAAGGCGCTATTATTAAGGTTGTTATTGAGCTGAATGCTGTTATTAGGATTGACGCTTACATTTCCAACCGTATAGCCAATGCTTAAATTTGGGATGGGAGTTTTCCACATAGCCACAAGGTCAGTTGCAGGATTTTCCTGAGGCTGTGTCGGGACCTTTAAGTTTAAGGACTGAATACTAAAGCTCGAGGCCGAAGCACTATCAAACTTAAGCTGCTCCATTTGTTTTAAAGGTATAGGGTTTGGGCTAACCACCTGATTAGCAGAAGCAGCAAAGCTTTGGCCTGTTACCATTAACAGACCTAAGCTTATAACTATAAATATGTTTAATAGTTTTTTCATTTACTCACTACCTCAGCAGGGCTGATGATATCACCATTCCCTGCTGGAATCACTGTTTAGGAATGGCTTAATCTGCCATTTCCTTTTCTTTCATGGATTGGATCTCTTCACCCATTTGATTTAGGGCTTTTTCGCCGAGTTTTTTATGTGCTTTAGGGAAAATTTCCTTTTCTTCTTCTTTGATATGATGAACTAAGTTTTCCTCTAATACAGTAATTTTGGCTTTCCAATGTTCATCTTTAATATCAGTCTTTTCTAGCTCTGCCAGCAGTTTATCCACGAGATGATGTTCCTCATAAGCCTCTAAAATCAGCTCTTTTTCGCCTTGTTTCATTTTGGGATAGAATAGCTTTTCTTCGACTTTCTCATGGATTTGCAGTTCTTGCTTAAGCGTTTGTAACAATTCACGACGTTTAGCGCTAGATCTTGCGGTGGTTTCCTTTAAATCTTTGAGAATCTTTTGTACTTTACGATGGTCTTGGGTCAGTAGCTTAGTTGCTTCCATGGTGTTCTCCTTGTGGTTTTTACACGGGATTAACGAGTTAAAAAAACTAAGAGAGCTTATCTGAAATTAACAAAATAAAATTGCAGAGGCAACGCTGTCATTGAATAGAAAGAATACTGATTTAGGACTGAGCAATGGCAGGTAATTTATGACAGGATTCAGTACCAACTACCGTTCCGCCCATTTGAGCCCATACTCCAAAAAACGAACGCCCATCCGGAGCGAAAGTAACATGTTCTACGCCTTGTTCCATGGGGGCTCTTCTGTTTTGATAGGCTATCGCGAGGACATTATCATTGAGAATGCCTATTTCACGGTCGCTAAATACATCAACTTTGCTGGTATCAGGACTTCGAGCAACTAGAGTCTGATCATAGATCGAATAAATCCTTTCACTTACTTTGCTAATGGTCAAAAGTGAGCTGTAGTTTTGTTGACTGTAGGGATCAAATCCCGTGCATTGATATTCACCGCTAATATTAAGCATGCCAGATGGTAAATCGGACGGAGTTGCCGCCAGAGCTATAGCTGGAGCTAGAACGATATTTAAGATTAAGGCTTTGGCTTTCATCATTCACCTGTTGCTTATATGTAAAGTGTAGGTGAATTGGCTGTGCATTGCTATGCAAAGAGTCTATATGTACTATTTTGATGGCAAATTTCAGACTATTGAGAGTTTACAGTAAGCCATTGGTAAAGTTTTATGGTTATGATAAATTCAGTAACTCATGAATGATTTACAATCAAAGAGGCTAATATGCATAGCGTTTCTAAATTTCGTTCAAGATTAGTATTTATGCCTAGAATTTCAAATCAAGCTAAAAGAATGGAACATAATTGGTCAGATCTTTCGGATCGCTATCGTCTGGAAAATGATGTTGAGCATGCGCTAAGAGTCCTAAGGCGTCTTGACTCCCCAACAATTATAGCTGATAGAATGGCATTGCGGGATCAATTTATAAATGACGTGCTTCCTAATATTATAGCTAAGTTAACTCAAAGTGATATGCTACGATCAGACAAGGCAAAACTAGCTCAGGCTTTGGTTGACGCCTTAAAATTAACGCACAATGATTTATTACTATCAGATAAAGCAAAACTAACTCAGGCTTTGGTTGATATCTTAAAATTAGCGCACAAAGATTTATTACAATCAGATAAAGAACGAGTGTCCCAACTTTTGAGAAAAGCACTAAAAGATGCTGATCCTTATAATAACTTTACTTTGAATCAGGCAATTTTTATTGGAATAGGAGTGGCTTTTCTTCTTGAATTCCTCTCATCTAAAATTGATAAAGCAACAGCTAAACCTGCGGCTACACGCAAGTCTGAACCTGAGCACGGGAGGGAGCTTGTATGATAGGTCTTTCTAAATTTCAACCTAGGCTAGTTCTTATACCGATGCTCTCAAAGCAGGTTAGAAGTGCAAGAGTTTCAACGAAAAATTGGCCAGATTCTAGTGATATCTATCAGCAAAAGTTCGACACAGAACATGCAATAAGAATTCTTACGCGTCCTGATTCCCCGGGCTTTGTGGCTGAAAGTAAGAGCTTACGGGATCGCTATGTAGAAGATGTGCTTCCTAGGGTTACTGAGAGAGTAGCAATAAGTTCTGAATTTGATTCAGAAAAGAAAAAATTGGCAAATGCTTTAAAGAAAGTATTAGAAAGAGTCGAGCCAGAATCTCTATTTCAAAATGTGATAAATTATGACGATATCAATCGCCAAAGGCTCGCTGCAGCGCAAGCATTGATTATTCTGAAGCATGGTAAACCTTCCTGTGTAGCTAATGATAAGGACATGCGGGATGTGTTTATAGAAGAGGTGGTTCCTTCTATTACTGATGCAATTGCAAAAGTTTGCAATTCGAGCCCAGAAAGAGAGCGATTGGCAATAGTATTAAAGGCTTCATTAATTAAAGTGGATCCTGACAATGCTAAGAAAAAGTATAGTTTAGGAACAAGTCTTCTTATCGGTATTGGGACTTTTGTGTTTTTTGAGTATATCGCTGATAAGCTTAAGAAGTCTGATAGTGAAGCGAAGGCTTCAAAGCAAGAAAGAGAAATGGTATGAGTCGGCTTAAACATTTTAAAGAAGGTTCAAGAGCTTTCTTCCCACGGCCATCTACAGCTTTGACGATCGCAAGAATATTAGAAAAACATCATCAAAAACAGCCGATAAATAAATCAGAAGCAAAGCTCATAAAGGAGCTTCATGCTTTTGCTTTTAAACAGACAGACCAATATTTTAGAAATGGATTTTATCTTGCTGTAGTTCTATATCTTATTAGCCAGCCAATCCATTCATATTATGAGAAGAAAGCTCGAGAGACGGTAAAACAAGAATTTGAAACTTCTTTTCCTGAGCTCAAATAAAAAAAGCCAAACACCGTTTCCAATGTTTGGCTTTAAATCTCTCTTTACAAAAGGAGACGATAAGTCCCATCCTTTTTAAAGGAGGGCTAGGGTGGATTTATTTCTCATCATCCCAGCTTAATGCACCACCAGTTTGATATTCGGTCACGCGGGTTTCAAAGAAGTTTTTCTCTTTCTTCAAATCGATGACTTCGCTCATCCAGGGGAATGGGTTTTCAGCGCCTGGGAACAGGGGCTTTAATCCAATCTGCATGCAGCGACGGTTGGCGATAAATTCCATATATTCTTTAAACATGCCGGCATTTAGGCCCAAAATACCGCGAGGCATGGTGTCTACTGCGTATTTCTGTTCCAGAAGAGTGGCTTCGCGAATCATTTCTCGTGATTCTTCTTGGAATTCAGCAGCCCATAGCTCTGGGTTTTCAAACTTGATCTGGTTAATGACATCAATACCATAGTTCAAATGCATGGATTCATCACGCAGAATGTACTGAATTTGTTCGGCGGTTCCGGTCATTTTGTTACGACGACCAAATGACAGAATTTGAGCGAAACCTACATAGAAAAAGATCCCTTCAAATACCACATAGAATGCTATTAAGTCTCTTAATAGTCTTTTATTCGCTTCAGTTGTACCGGTATGGAAATTAGGGTCAGCCAATGAGTGAGTATAAGGGATAGACCAAGCTGCTTTGTCGTGAATGGATGGAATTTCACGATACATGTTAAACAGCTCGCTTTCTTCCAAGCCTAAGCTCTCGATAATATAAGTGTAGCTGTGAGTATGCAGCGCTTCTTCAAAAGCCTGACGAAGCAAATACTGACGGCACTCCGGGTTGGTAATATGGCGATACACTGCCAATACCAAGTTATTTGCTACCAATGAGTCGGCTGTTGAGAAAAAGCCTAAGGCGCGCTTGATAATGGTGCGCTCGTCTTCGGTTAAGCCGTTTGGATCTTTCCATAAAGCTAAATCCGCAGACATATTGATTTCTTGGGGCATCCAGTGGTTAGCGCAAGCGTCCAAATATTTTTGCCAAGCCCAGTCATATTTCAATGGGAACAATTGGTTTAAATCGGCGCGGCAGTTGATAATTTTTTTGTCATCGACACGGATTCTTGCAGCGCCCATCTCGATGTTCTCAAGACCGGTTGCGCCTGCGTTAAGTTCGCTTTCAGATGAAGGGGCCATCGTGACTCTCTCTTCGACTAACATTAAGTTCTCCTATTGTACCATAGTTCTAAAAAAAAGGCCCCTTGCGAGGCCTCAAAGTTACTGGCAAGCTTCACAGTCTGGATCGTTGATGGAGCAGACCTTAGGGCTATCTTCTTGCATTTTTACAGCATTTAGGTCACTGCTACGGTCCACTGTGGATTTCTCAGTGTTGGTTGCGCCAAGGCTTCTTAGGTAATAAGTAGTCTTTAAGCCACGCTGCCAAGCTAGTTTGTAAATGTTGTCCAAAACCTTACCTGAAGGTTTAGCAATGTACAGGTTAAGAGATTGGGCTTGATCGAGCCATTTCTGACGGCGTGAAGCAGCTTCAATCAACCAGCTTGCATCGATCTCAAATGCGGTTGCATACAAGCGTTTCAAGTCAGTTGGGATGCGATCGATATTTTGTACGCTACCGTTAAAGTATTTGAGGTCGTTGACCATTACTTCATCCCAGAGTTTCAGGGCTTTTAAGTCTTGAACCAAGTACTCGTTCACTACGGTAAATTCACCGGACAAGTTAGATTTCACGTAGAGGTTTTGATAGGTTGGTTCGATTGACTGAGACACGCCTGTGATGTTAGCAATGGTCGCAGTTGGAGCGATTGCCATCACGTTGGAGTTTCTCATGCCTTTGGTGCGAACTTTATTGCGCAGGCTGTTCCAATCCATGCTTTGTGAGCGGTCTTGCTCTAAATATTTGCCGCCGCGAGCATGTTGAAGCAGGTTAATGGAGTCGATTGGCAGTATGCCTTTGCTCCATAAGGAACCTTCATAAGTTTCATAAGCGCCGCGCTCTTCAGCCAATTTGCTGGAAGCTTCGATAGCATAGTAGCTGATCTCTTCCATACTTTTATCTGCAAACTCAACCGCTGCATCGGAGTCATAAGGGATCTTTTGAGCGTAGAGTGCATCTTGGAAGCCCATAATTCCTAATCCAACGGGACGATGGCGCAAGTTAGACTTTCTAGCCTGTGGTACTGAGTAGTAGTTAATGTCGATTACGTTATCGAGCATTCTTACTGCAGTGTGTACATTTTTGCGCAGTTTTTTGCTGTCGAGCTTACCGTCTTTTAAGTGAGAAGGGAGGTTAATACTGCCCAAGTTACAAACAGCAATCTCATCTTCTGAGGTATTTAAAGTGATCTCGGTGCAAAGGTTTGAGCTATGAACCACGCCGCAATGTTGCTGAGGTGAGCGTAAGTTGCAAGGGTCTTTAAAAGTAACCCAAGGATGGCCGGTTTCAAACAACATACCCAGCATTTTACGCCATAAGTTAACCGCAGAAACTTTTTTGCTCATGATTTTGCCTTGAGCTGCTTTTTCTTCAGCTTTTACATAGGCTTTTTCAAATTCTTCGCCAAACAGATCATGCAGGTCAGGCACTTCGTTTGGAGTAAACAAGGTCCACTCTTTGTCTTCCATTACTCGCTTCATAAACAAGTCTGGAACCCAGTTTGCAGTGTTCATGTCATGAGTACGACGACGGTCATCTCCGCTGTTTTTACGAAGCTCAAGAAACTCTTCAATATCACAGTGCCAGGTTTCTAGATAAGCACAGACTGCACCTTTTCTTTTGCCCCCTTGGTTCACTGCAACGGCTGTATCATTAGCCACTTTTAGGAAGGGAACTACACCTTGAGATTTACCGTTGGTCCCTTTGATATAAGCGTTCATCCCGCGAACTGGAGTCCAGTCATTACCTAAGCCACCTGCAAATTTAGAGAGCAGAGCGTTGTCTCGCATCGCGTTATAAATGCTGGATAGGTCATCGGAAATGGTGGTCAAATAACAGCTTGATAACTGAGGGCGTAAAGTTCCTGAGTTAAACAAAGTTGGGGTAGAGCTCATAAATTCAAAAGAAGACAGCAACTCGTAAAACTCGATAGCGCGTTTGTTTTTATCGTCTTCTTCAATAGCCAAGCCCATCGCTACTCTCATAAAGAATACCTGAGGTAGTTCAAAACGGGTACCTTTATGATGAAGGAAATAACGGTCATATAGAGTCTGAAGACCTAAGTAGCCGAAAGCCAAGTCATTTTGATTGTTAAGGGCTTTGCCTAATTTTTCTAGATCAAACTGAGCCAAGCGAGGATCTAAGAGCTCATGGTCAATCCCTTTTTGGATATAAGCTTTAAATGCCGCAGGGTAAAGTTTAGCCATTTCTTGGAAGGTGGCTGAATTGGCTACTCCAAGGAAGCTTAGCGCTTCTGCTCTAAGCTCATCCAGCAATAAACGGGCAGCTACATAAGCGTGGTTAGGCTCTTTTTCGATTAAGGTGCGAGCTGACATCACCAAGGCTTTGTTCACTTCCTTTGAAGGAACGCCGTCAAACAAATTGCGCAAAGTATCTTTTAGAATAGGGTCAACTTCGACGTTTGCTAAATTTTGGCAGGCTTCTCTGATAACTGTTTCTATGCGAGCTTTGTCGAGCTTTTGCATTGAACCGTCATTTAACTTAACGCGAATTTCACCTGGTTGCAGGTCAAGATGAGCATTGTTCTCACGTTGCTGGCGACGCTCTTCTCTATAAAGAACGTAAGCACGAGCAACTTTATGCTCTCCCATACGCATTAAAGTTAATTCAACTTGGTCCTGGATATCTTCTATATGCAGGGTGCCACCGTTAGGTAATCTGCGATAAAAGGTCTCCATAATCAGTTGGGTCATCTTTTGGACTTGCTCATGAACCCTGGCGGATTCAGCCGCATGACCACCTTCTACGGCAAGAAAAGCTCTTGTCATAGCAATCGTCACCTTGCTTGCATCAAAGCTAACGACTTGGCCGTTACGTTTGATCACTTTCAACTGAGTATCAGTTTCTATAGGTGTATTGTTCATTTTATTGGTATCTTGGCTCTTCATATGAGTTTTTTCGGGGGCTTCTAAAGTTGCTTCCATTGTTTTTCACCTTAACTTTTCTTGATAAATATTGTATTGCATTCCTAGTATGGGGAAAAGCCCAGGAATACTATATATAGTGTTTCGATCGGGGTTTCTTAACAAGATAGTGTGTTTATTCAAATTCCGCAAGTGCAATAATTGTGGATAAACTGTGAAATTCCTCTTGACAAAATTTGACTATATTTTGATCGGTTAAATTCTTTAGAAAATGCAAGGGGATAGAGCGAGGTGGAGCAAAAATGCATCAAAATTTTTGGGTACAATATGTTCAGATTTTTTTTCGCTCAGCCTTTCTATTGAACAGTTTTCAGCCCACGACAATAGGTAATTATTACCCTTATCACAGCTTTTTGTTGAGCAATTTTTGCAAATAAGGAAGCAAGTCGCTGGCAAGCAATCCAATTTCTCCGTTTTCTTCAGCGGCTAGGTCTCCGGCTTTTGCATGCAAACACACTCCTAAGCAGGCAGCTTGCTCTAAACTTAAGCCTTGAGCAATAAGCCCTGCCAGTATTCCGCTTAATAAATCGCCCATGCCGCCGCTTGCCATGCCTGGATTGCCATAAGGGCATTTGAAAACTTGATGCTCAGTTGCGATTAGAGTTTCATGGCCTTTTAGTATGGCCACTCCACCATAGAGCTTTTGTAAGCTTTGAACCGCTTCAACTCGATTGGTTTGGATTTCTATAATGGAGCAATCCAGTAATCTTGCTGCCTCACCGGGGTGCGGAGTTAAAATCCAGTTTTGCCGATGGAGTTTTTTATAGTGAATGGCATAGAAAGCCCCCGCATCTAGCACCATAGGTAGAGAGCTTTTTAATGCGATGTCTAACATTGTTTGTGACCAGTCATCATTAATAAGGCCTGGGCCTAATACTAAGGTGCTCGCATTTTCTAAAAGGGCTGTGATTTGCTCGGGATGCTCGATGCCGTATGACATAATTTCGGGCTGACGCAAACTAATATAAGAAGCATGGTTTGGATGAGTTAATAGTGTTAATCGGCCAGAACCTATTCTGGCAGCAGCTTGAGCTGCTAAAATGGCAGCTCCTGCCATGCCCCGGTTTCCCGCCAGAATCATTACGTGGCCAAAATCACCCTTATGGCTGTCAGGAGCTCGAGGTTTTATATAATCTAATACTTTCTCAAGTGATAAAATGGTGGACAAAAATCCTCCTTCTGAAAATCCCCCTCTGTCCCCCTTTTTAAAGGGGGAAGTTTTGGTGCGCCTCTTTATAGAAGCAGAGGTTTAGTCCCTTTTTTAAAGGATTGGCTCCTCCCTTTGATATAGGGAATTTTATTCCCCTCCTTTTCTAAAGGAGGGCTAGGGTGGATTTACCCGAGGTTTTTAGCAACAAATTCCCAGTTAACCAAATTCCAGAAAGCGTCTAAGAATTTAGCGCGAGCATTTCTGTAATCTATATAATAAGCATGCTCCCACACATCACAGGTCAATAGCGCAACCTTGCCGTCTGTCATTGGAGTCCCTGCATTGCTGGTGCTGATAATATCTAATGAGCCATCTTGGTTTTTCACCAGCCAAGCCCAGCCCGAACCAAATGTGGTCAATGCGGTTTTGGTGAATTTTTCTTTAAATAAGTCAAATGAACCAAATGATTTATTAATAGCCTCAGCAACTTTGCCTGATGGTGCGCTGCCGCCATTTGGGCTTAAGCAATGCCAAAAGAAAGTATGGTTCCAAATTTGCGCTGCGTTGTTGAATACTCCGCCTGAAGAGTGCTTGATAATGTCTTCAAGCGATTTGTTTTCAAATTCAGTACCCGCAACCAGATTATTTAAATTATCAACATAGGCTTTATGATGTTTGCCGTAGTGGTATTCCAAGGTTTCAGCAGACATATGAGGTTCAAGGGCATTCTTTTCATATGGTAGAGCGGGCAGTGCAAACGGCATAATTTTCTCCTGTTAATTTTGGATGGCGATCAAATATGTTATTATCTTATCACCGAATCAAAATATTTATAGAGGCTATATATGCAAGAAGTTGAAAACAGAATCCGAGATCAAATCGCTCAAAATCCTATTATCATTTATATGAAAGGCACCCCTCAGTTTCCGCAGTGTGGATTTTCTGCAAAAGCAGTTCAAGTGCTGCGTGAATGCGGTAAAGAATTTGCTTTTATTAATATTTTAGAAAACCCTGATATCCGCGCAACGCTTCCTAAAATGGCAAACTGGCCCACTTTCCCTCAGCTTTATATCAAAGGGGAATTAATTGGCGGTTGTGACATTGTGTGTGAGATGCATGCTTCAGGTGAGCTAAAGCCTTTAATTGATGCGGTTTAAAAAAAAGGGCAATTTGTAGATTAACTTGGGCGAGAAGCTGCTTTAAGAGGGCTCAAAAAGCATGCCACAAATTGCCAAACTTTGATCGTTCCTCCCTTTGTAAAGGGAGGGTAGGAGGGATTTAAATCCATCCAAACTTCCTTTATGAAAGGAAGAGGGTAAACTTGCCATCCTTGGCATTCAAACTCCATGGGGCCTAACCGATAGCCTTATGGCTAAATTCCGCAGCACGGTTTTGATCGTAAATATTCAGAGTTAAATCTAATTGATCTGGTAGGCCTATAGCATTTTCATCTGCTTCTAGAGCGGCTTCCTGTTCAACCATCATCAACATGCCAAGCAAAACCTTGGTATCCACAGTGCCATCAGCGTAAATTTTCAAACCTTGGATCATATCTTGAGGCATTTCAATTAAGAGCGCTTTGTTGTCGGCACTACCCATTTCAGCGATAACTTTTAGCTTCTTTTTCATTAACTGTCCTTGGTGAGTCAGAATTAATGTAATTGCTTAGAGTAAATATAGAGGTATTGGTCTATACTTCTAACCAGACAAAACCTTGGAGAAAAACAGGGTAGAAATACGGGTATAAAATCTATTATAAAATTAAGCCTGCTAGATTAATATGTTATGATATTGATTTTTATGAATTCATTGGGGGGGTTATGCCAAGTTACGATGCATCTAGGTCTAAGCTTTTTACAAACATGAAGAAATCTTCATTAGAGGAATTGACTTGGGATGAGATTCGAAGTGAATTCGCCCAAAAAAATCCACGTTTAGCAAAAATTATCGATGCCCTTAGCCCTTCAAAAGAATACACGCTCTTTAAAGCAACTTATCCTTATGGGGCAGAAATTGTCAAAAATGGAACGGCTAATATACCTAATAATGAGGGTGAGTGTATTAACTTTAACGACCCACGCTTGGATCCTAAACTGCGTGAAAAGTTGCTTTACAATAATGGCAGTACTCCTGTAAGTATGGTTTTAAAAAATTCAGCTGAAATCTTTGTTGTTGTTGAAAACAATACGGTTCCTTTATATGGGCTTATTCCGACTGGTAGAATATTTGGAACATGGAAAGTTTTAAATCAAGAAGGCTCACATACTCCTGCTTTCATTTGGAATATGACATCTGGGGCAAGATCTTTATTTATGATGCCAAAAATATCAGAGAAAATGAGGCATAACCGACTAAAGCGTGACTTTGGAATCACAGTTGATACGCCTAAAGCATTATTAGATCACTGGGAAGTCTTTAGTGCATTAGCAAATAGTGATCAGTTTGGTGAAACATGGGAAGCTGAGATCCTATTTTTTCCGAAAATATGGTTCGAAAAATTAGATGATGAGAAGTGGATGGCCTTTAAATGCTACTTATTAGAAGCTTCTTGGAAGGGTAGTGAGTATTTGCGAAATCTTTTCTTTTGGGATATTGCGTTTTCTTTGATTCAAAAACATCGTGGAATAAGACCCAATCCCTATATAGCAGATACTGTTAAGCATTTGCTGGGCATGGGTGTTGGGGCTTTGCCAGGCTTTGCGCCTTCTATTGATAATACCGCAGGCCCAATCAAAAGATTAGGGGAGATTTATTCCGAAATTTATCAGCTTGAGTATGATCCGGTCATTATGGAGCTACACAGCTTTAGTAAACAAATACCGCGCCCAATTTATTACTCATTGGCTTATCCAACAACCACTGAGTTTTCCCCAAAATCTAGGCTTGATACAAGTAAAATTTCAGACCTTTACGAAATTAAAGCACTTTTGATCAAATACTTATCAAGTATTACAGACGGGAATTTAAATCTCGGACTTACGCCTATTTATGATATTCCTAAGACAATACAATACGATTTCTTTCATACAGACAATGAGCAATATCAAAGTATCAGCCCTAGCTCGTTAATACCTAAAGAAGATTCTTATTTTCAGAAAATACCTTTTAAGTCTCTTAAAGGATTTCCAGAAAATAGCAGCTTTATTAAGGGCTGCATAAGAATTTCCAATAAATCAGCGACTTAAAATATGGATAATACGGTCCCTACCAGTTTCACTTTGATAGGGAACTTTTTTAACTTTGAATTCTAGCTGAGTAGCAACAGCTTCAATTTCTTCAGAAGAAGGCAGGTAGCCCTTTAGTGTGCCGTATTCTGTTTCGGCTGCATATGATTGCTGGAACGTAGCGCCTGTATTATGAGGGATTAAAAGATGTGAAATGGTTTCAATAATACAAATACCTTCTGGCTTAAGCCATTTTGCCGTATGAGTTAAAAGCTTTAAATATTGAGATTTTGGGAAGTCGGAAATAGTAGACCACATGAAAAGTACAGCATCTACTTTTTCTGATGGAATATAGGTTTGTACATCATCACAAATTACATTTACTTGGCTATGAAATTCATTTTTTAAGTGGTTGCATAGATTCTGGCTTCGTTCAAGGGCATAAATTTTCCCTTGATAGCCTCTATCAATTAGGTTCCTTATTACTCGGCCATAGCCCGCACCTGCTTCAATCAAAGACGTAGTATTAATGATATAGGGAAAAATAAGGTCGATATCACAACCATTTTCAAGGCCGCCTTTTATGGGGTATTGACGTAAGACATGATGGGGGACTTTTTCATAATAGTCCGCATTATCCTTATTCTCCCACGTATTTTTACTATCTTGTTTGGCGGACATTTTGCTAACCCCAGATTGACAATTTTCAACTGAGGAGTAGTATACAGAAAAATGTGTCGATATAGTTGAACTTTTTTAATCAATCAGAAGGTGGCTGGCATGAAAAATTTTCCTATCTAATCAGTGGTTTAAGTCATGTTAGTTTATGCTGAATAATTTATTTAGGCATATTTTTGTATAAATATTTAGTCGCCCATGAAAAGTGGGCGTTTTCTTTTTTATCCTAAGCAAGCTCTTGATTAACCTGTGGATCAGAAGAATCCGAATGTGCTGCGCTATTGTCATAAAATGGCATGCCTGATTCCTCTTTAGCAGGGATCAAATAAAGGGGTTTATTTTTCTATATCAAGCATTTAGTTAAGCGATAGCGGGGAAATTTCATTAGAATCCAAGGCAAAAAGTAGCTATATTTAAAAGTAAATAAATGGCTTCATGCTACACTTAATAAAAAATACATATTAAGGATAGAGATTTGCTGTCTCATCATAAACATCCGAAAAGCCTATGGGTTCTAGCTTTTGCCAACCTTTGTGATGGCTTTAGCTATTATGGAACAATGACCATTCTGGTCCTCTATACCATGCATGTTTTTCAGTTTTCACGTGATGAAAGTTATATGATCTATGGGGCTTATGCAGCTTTGATCTATTCTACCCCTGTGCTTGGGGGCATTATTGCGGATAAGCTATTAGGCAACAGAAGGACGCTTATTTTTGCTGCAATTTTGGCGATCTTGGGAAATTTTATTCTGATGTCCTCACATCCTTATGGCTTTGCTTTGGGCTTGGCTGTATCTGTAGTAGGTTCGGGTTTTTATAAAAGCAACACCACGCATCTTGTGGGTACACTCTATACAAATAACGACCCTAGAAAAGAATCGGGCTATACCTGGTTATATGTGCTTTGCAATATCGGCGGGACCTTGTCTCCTTTGATCTATGGCTTTCTTGTATACAAAGCAGGCTGGAACAAAGGCTTTCTATGTAGCGCAATAGTGATTTTATTGAGTCTGCTTTGGTTCTTATTTTCTAAGCATATCAAGCTTGAAGCCCCTGAAAAATTTGAGGTCAAGCATTCCAAAACTGTTTTTATCTATTGTTTAATCTCTATCGGCTGCCTGTTGCTAAGCTTATTGTTTTACGTTCCAAGCCTTATTACTCCGATTATGCTGGCATTTTTTGCCATAACAGCGGGCTCTCTTATCTTAATGGTTCGTAAGTATCAAGGAATAGAACGTCAAAGATTAGCTGCGCTGTTATCAATGAGTTTTTTTGGTATGCTGTATTACGCCACTGTCATGCAGGTTGGAAGTACCATCACTTTATTTATCCAGCAAGAAATTAATTCTGGAGCAATCAACATTAAGCTCCCGGCCAGCGTATTTAGCACTTTATATTCATTGTTTGTCCTAGTGTTAGCGCCATTGTCTTCCTGGACTTGGGCTTCGCTTCGAAATAAAGGAATTCAGCTTTCAGCCCCTGTTAGGCTTGCTATAGGTATATTAATTGCGGCATTAGGTATAGGCGGGTTTGTTTTGTCATCGACGACAAATTATGTGTTGCTTGGCATTATTATAGGTAACTTATTGTTGAGTGCTGGAGATTTGGTATTGATGCCGGCAGTGTATACTGCCTTGAGCAACAATGCGCCGACTGGTATTAAAAATAGCGTAATGGGATTTTGGTTCTTAGTCGCAGCCCTAGGCGGATATTTCAGTGGCGTGCTGTCAAGCCTCTCCCATGTGTTTGCGACTAAAGTATTTGTGCAAGCTCCGGTATATACGGGTGAATTTATTTTTATCGCTGGCTTCACCGCTCTGGTGGGCTTAGGCGTGCTGTGCTTTTCATCAAAAATCAAAAAAGTTTTACTGTAAAGCTAGCCCTCATAGAATAAGCATTATCAAACTGCCTGGGTAGTTAGTAAAAATACGGATGGACTTTTCGATTGCAACAAAGTTATGCTGTAAGCTTGGATTTTGAGGGGGCTTTATGGTTTCTCAAAGTTTTGCAGAAAAAGACTATGCCACTGTATATGCTTTTGCCAACAGCCTGAAATTGGCGCTTATTTTTATTTCAAAAGAAGCTGAAATCCTCGATATTAATTTCACCGCTTGCCAGCTATATGGTATTTCACGAGAAAAGTTGTTGAATCGGGTCTTGCCGGAATTTGTAACAAGGCATGGGATAGATTGTCCTATTTCTATATCGCAAGATAGTTATTCTCAGATTTCAGCCAATCGCACTCAGCATCAAATGACCGAGGGCAGATATGTTGAAGTAGACTGGCAATTATCCCAATGTGTCAATGAATACTATGAAACCACGGGAACTTTACTGGTCGGCAAATTATATCAGGCATTGGAGCCCTTAAAAAAAGATGAGCGGCTTGATTATCTGAACAAAATGATTAGCTCTATACCTGGCGCTATTTACAGTAAAGATTTATCGGGTAATTACATTAGCTCTAACAACACTTTAGCAGCTATTGCTGGGATTAAAAAGTCCATAGCATCGCTTAGTTTGCGAGATCAAGACATGCCTTGGTGTGAAGTTGCAGCAAAACTTCGTTCTGCCGATCAAAAGGCAATAAATCAACAGAAAACTATCATTACTGAAGAGTATCCGACTTTAGCCGATGGTCATAAAGTCGTAATGCTTTCAATTAAGTCTCCATTGCTGGATGATAATAGCACAGTTATCGGAATGACGGGTATTTCAATTAATATTTCTAAGCTTCAGGTTTTGAATGAAGTGATAGGTATGGGGCAATCCTACTCATCGGAATTATCCAGCCAGGACATTTCGCTCACCCCAAGGGAAATGGAATGTGTGAAGTGGTTGCTATTAGGCAAGTCTGCGCAGCAAATTGCTAATATTCTTAATATATCTCAGCGTACAGTGGAAGCGCATTTTAATAAAGTTAAAGCCAAGGCAAGATGCTATAAGCAGATTCAGCTTGGCTACGTTCTTGGAAAATATGGCAATTTACTGTTATAAGGCGCCTGTTGCTATTCCTGCAAGGAAAGCAAAGTAGCATTTCCGCCAGAAGCTGTGGTATTGATACTTAGCGAGCGTTCGATGGCTAATCTTGGCAAATAGAACGGTCCGCCTGCTTTGGGCCCGGTACCCGATAATCCTTGTCCGCCAAATGGCTGTACGCCAACTACCGCGCCAATAATGTTACGATTAACATAAACGTTGCCGACTTTAATTTTATCGCAAAGATAATTAATGGTTTCCTGGATGCGGCTGTGAATGCCAAAAGTTAAGCCATAGCCTGTGCTATTAATTTCATCGATCACTTTATCGAGCTCGTTCGCTTTGAAACGAACTATGTGCAAAATAGGGCCAAATACTTCACGCTTTAATAAAGAGAGTGAAGGAATTTCAAAGGCAGTAGGGGGCACAAATGTTCCCAGTTGAGTTTGGCTAGAGAGCCTTACTTGATGAACCAATTTGGCTTCTCTTTTCATTAAATCGATATGGGCCAGCAAATGGTCCCTAGCTTCTTCGTCGATAACAGGGCCAATGTCTGTGCTAAGTAGACCAGGATCGCCCACTCTTAGCTCATCCATTGCGCCTTTTAGCATTTCAATGGTGCTATCTGCGATATCTTCTTGTAGGAACAAGACTCGCAATGCTGAGCAGCGTTGCCCCGCACTATCAAATGCTGAGGCGATCACATCTTTGACTACCTGTTCGGTTAAAGCAGAGGAGTCCACTATCATCGCATTTTGTCCGCCGGTTTCAGCGATAAATGGAACGATAGGACCCTGGCGGTTAGCTAGGCTTTTATTGATGGCATGGGCCGTTTCAGTAGAGCCAGTAAATATGACGCCGGCAATACGTTTGTCATTAACGAGCTGAGCGCCAATGATTTCGCCGCTTCCGGGTAACATTTGTACTACGTCTCTTGGCACACCAGCTTGATGCAGCAATTCGATTGCAGCGGTTGCGATTAAAGGAGTCTGCTCGGCAGGTTTGGCGATCACTACGTTTCCAGCAGCCAGTGCTGCGGTCACTTCACCTAAAAATATGGCTAATGGAAAGTTCCATGGGCTGATGCAGACAAAAATGCCTCTCCCATGCAGGCTAAATTGGTTAAGCTCGCCTGTGATGCCTTTTAATTCCATAGGCTTGCTAAAGTGAAGCTCGGCTTGATCGGCGTAATAACGGCAAAAATCAATGGCTTCTCTCAGCTCGGAAATAGCATTAGGAATGCTTTTACCTGCTTCTTTTACTGCCATTGCCATTAACATGGCCATGTTGTTTTCTAGCAAATCTGCCATTCTTCGCAAGCATTGTGCTCTATCATGGGCGGAACTGGCCTGCCATCTTGGGAAGGCTTGCTCTGCTGCAATAAGGGCATGCTCAACATGATCGGTAGTCGCTTCGGTCACATAACCAATGAGCTCTTTGCGGTTAGCTGGGTTGTATATGGCTTTATTTTTGGTATCAAACTCAACTCTGTCAGCAATGACAGGAACAGCCAGCCATTCGTCTTTCATCGCTTCTGTCATTTCACTAGCGAGTTCTTGTAATTCAAGTTGGTTGCTAAGATCAATTCCTTTGGAATTCATGCGGTCACCGTAAATGTTGCGGGGGAGTGGAATGCCTGGATGGGGCAGGCTTTTTAGTTCACGAGCTTTGTCGATTGGGTTTTCAATTAAATCTGCAATAGGGATGCTGGTATCGATAATTCGATTTACAAAAGAAGAGTTTGCACCATTCTCTAATAAGCGGCGTACCAAATAAGCTAATAAATGCTTATAAGTTCCAACTGGGGCGTAAATGCGGCAAGCTATGCCAGGTCCATGATTTCGATCGACGATTTGATCATATAGGGTATCACCCATGCCATGGAGGCATTGAAACTCAAAGTCACGGAAGTTGCCAGCCATATCTAAAATAGCAGACAGGGTGTAGGCATTATGAGTTGCGAACATGCAGTAAAAGCTTTCTTTGTGCTCTAACATTTTTTTGGCGCAAGCCAAATAGGAGACATCGGTATAAACTTTGCGGGTATAAACAGGATAGCCCTCAAGCCCTAACTCTTGGCTCATTTTGATTTCGGTATCCCAGTAAGCGCCTTTTACCAATCTCACCATAATTCTATGATGGCTACGCTGAGCAAGTTCATGTAGCCAGTCAATCACATAGGGTGCGCGCTTTTGATAGGCCTGTACTGCAAGCCCCAAACCTTTCCAAGAAGCCAGTTCCGGATCTAATGCCAGAGCTTCTAAGATGTGCAAAGAGAGTTCCAATCGGTCTGCTTCTTCAGCATCAATAGTTAGCGAAATATTATAGTGTTTAGCCATTTTTGCTAAAGCTTTTACCCGAGGCAGAAGTTCATTTTCAACTCGAGCAGCTTGAGTGAATTCATAGCGAGGATGCAAGGCAGAAAGCTTAATCGAAATGCCGGCTCTCTCATATAAAGGTAAGTGTGGTTTATTTTGGCCAATGGCATGGATGGCATTGGTATAAGCAGCTAAGTAAAATTGGGCATCAGCGTCAGTTCTAGCTGCTTCCCCCAGCATATCGTAAGAATAGCGATAGCCAATAGCTTCTAGTCTTTCGGCCCGTTTTTGAGCTTTTTGAATGGTCTCGCCCATCACAAACTGATTGCCCATAATTTTCATGGCTTGGATGATGGCGTTTCGAATGACTGTATTGCTTTGGCGTGATAGCCAAGCTTTTAAATTTTTCTGAAGTTCCACCGTGGTATAAGTATCGCGGCGTATCCACTTGCCTGTTAAAACTAAAGCCCAGGTAGCGGCATTAACAAATAAAGAGTCGCTTTCTCCTAGATGTGAATACCAGTCGGCTCGACTTAACTTATCTCGAATCAAACGATCGGCTGTCTCAGCATCGGGGATGCGCAGCAAGGCTTCTGCTAAACACATTAATGCTACACCTTCTTGATTCGAAAGGTCATATTCAGCCATTAATGCGTCTAAACCGCCTTTGTTCAGCCTTCTTTGGCGAACAGCTACAACAAGTTTTTCTGCCCGTTGTTGAATGCGTTGATTGGCTTCCTCTGATATATCGACAAGCTTAAGAAGGTTTTCTACAGAGCGAGTTTCGTCTTCACGATAAGTGGTAGTGAGCAAGCTAGTCAGTTCTTGATGACTTTTTTCTATCGACATCATCTAATCCAAATGCAGAAATTTTATTAATTTTATAGGGTTTTAAAGAGGAGTCAATCTTGGGAAGAAGATAAACAAAATTTTCATATACCGATTGACAGCTTTTTCTAGTCAAGTAAACTGGCTTGAATGTGGTTTTTTTAATTAGCAGGAGAAGTTGATGAGCGTATTGGTAGGGCGGCAAGCGCCAGATTTCATAGCTCCAGCAGTATTGGGGAATGGAGAGATTGTCGAAGAATTTCATCTTTCTAAAGTAACCAAAGGCAAATATGCCGTTATTGTTTTTTATCCTTTAGATTTTACTTTTGTTTGTCCTTCAGAATTAATTGCCTTAGATCATCGTGTGAAAGCTTTGCAAGAAAAAGGCGTTGAAGTTATTTCAGTATCAGTGGATTCTCACTTTACTCATAATGCATGGCGTAATACCGCAATCAATAACGGCGGGATTGGCCCAGTGAAATACACTATGGTGGCAGATATTTCTCATAAGATTATGCAATCTTATGGAGTGGAGCACCCACAAGCAGGCGTTGCATTTCGCGCTACTTTTTTAATTGATCGAAATGGTTTGGTTCGTCATCAGGTAGTCAATGATCTTCCATTAGGACGCAACATGGATGAAATTGGTCGCATGGTAGATGCACTGCATTTCTTTGATGAGCATGGTGAGGTCTGTCCGGCTGGCTGGAAGCAAGGTGATCCGGGTATGAAAGCTGACCCAGCAGGGGTAGCAAATTACTTGGCTAGCCATGCTACCAAATTGTAATTTATTTCAAAAAAAGGAAAGAATTTTTAAACAACACCTTGAAAAGACTGAAATTGCCGTCTAGAATCCCCAACATCTGTTGAGCTGGCTTTCTGAATTGAAGCATTACAGACTAGGGCGAAAAAGACTAATGTCGGTCCGCCAAGATTTTTTTTTAACATCAATGAGGGAGAACTGAAAGTGAAATTGAAACCGATAGTTGCAAGCTTGTGCCTACTTGGCATGGCGACTGCTGGCACAGCCTTAGCTGCTAGCAACAATACTGCTGGCGTTAATGCTCAGATCAAGAGCTTACAAAAGCAAATCAGCCAATTACAGACAAAAGTGAACAGCATTAACAATGCTCCAGCTCGTATGTCAGGCGTGAGCAATGTATTGAGCTTGAATGCTAACTTGAGCCAACAAATGTTGAGCAACCAATCAGGTGTAGGTCGTGAGATGAACCTGTTGAAGGCTCGTCAAATGGGCGGCTTGCCAAATCAATCATTAACCTTGGGTGGCCGTGTTGAAGCTGATGCTTTATATCAACACACTGGCGCTGCGGGTTATTTCTCTAACCCAGTTGCTAACACCTCTGGTAGCGTTACTACTGGCGAGAGTGCTACTAACACCAACGTACATACTTCAAGCGTAGGTGCTTTATCATTGAGCAACGTAAACTTGGATTCAGCTGTAGCTTTGAATAGCTGGGCAACAGGTTATGTACAATTAGGCGGTTACAATATTGGTAATGGCAACGCAGGTTACACTAACGCTGCATTCCAACAAGCTTACTTAGTATTCGGTAACTTGGCTCAAAACCCAGTTTATGGTTTTGTTGGTAAGAAAGAAATCGACTTCGGTAGCTTTGCTAGCACCCAACCATACATGCAGCCATTGACCAGAATCTACTTTATGCCAACAGGTAACACCGCTGGTGTAGGTTATAGCCAATATGGTATGAACTTAACTGGTAGCGTGATGAACGGTAGCAGCTCAAGCACCAACGAGCTAGTAAGCAATGGTAGCATCGCTCAATACAAAAACTTGTATACCGGTAACGGCAACAGCATTAACGACTGGGCATTGAATGCTTCTTACAATGCAATGACTCAAGGCGTTAACTGGACCTTAGGTGCAGGCTATTTAGCTGGTTCACAACAAGGCGTAGCTGCAACTGGTACTCCAGCTGATGGCAGCGGAGCTTGGGACGTTAACGGTAAAGCTTCTGTTAACAACTTTGATCTGTTAGCTGAATATGTATCTACCGTTCACTCAGTAGCTTCATTGAACACTGCAAACTTCTCTGGCTCTATTTTAAGAGCTTGGAGCTTGGGCGGTGACTACAACTTCCCAGTAATGGGTTATAAGTCTGTAGCTGCTTTGGAATACAGCAAAGTAGGTCAAGGTAACTCTGCTTCAAATGCATACCAATATGCTGCTAGCTGGAGCGTACAACCTGTTAGCAACATCTGGACTGGCGTAACCTATGCTTACAACAAAGGCTTGGTTGGCGGTGCGTTGTCTAACACTGCTTACTTGCCAACATCTGGTGGCACTGGCTTGAATGCTGTAACTACCGGAAGCTCTGCTATAAACAACACTGTATTGTTAGACGTAACTGCTTACTTCTAAGAATCAGTCGTAAAAGAAATACCAAAAGCCACCTTCGGGTGGCTTTTTTTTGCCTAGAGTTTTTATACTTGAATGGAGGACTTGGTTAATCCCAATCGCAGTCGCTGCAGTCGGCAGACGCAGATGGGCCAGGGGCTGTACTTAGAACGACATTTCTTCTTGAAAGAACAGGAAAAAACCCGGAGCGTACAGGTTGCCCTTTAGCTTCCGCTTGTGCGAGAACAGCTTGAGCTTGAACTTGAGCTAGAG
>JAQSYQ010000026.1 GCA_029256015.1 Gammaproteobacteria bacterium
TGCATGCCTGGCTGCGTCATCGTGGCATGCATTTAACCCATACCGCCGCAGTCGGTAATGATCAAGCAGCCGTGCTTTTATCGGGCAAAGGCGGAAGCGGTAAAAGCACTACCACCCTGGCCTGTTTGACTGAAGGCTTGCACTATTTGGGGGAAGACTATTGCATTTTAGAGCCTGGTGAACAAGCCAAAGTCCATAGCGTTTACCAAACAGCTAAATGGAAACCTCATACCAGAAATTTATTTCCAGATTATGAACAGTTTATTGCAAACCCCGATACGGCGAACACTCAAAAAGCGCTGGTTTATTATCAGGATTTTTTCCCCATGCAGCTCAAAAAAACTTTACCGATTAAAGCCAGTATTTCATTAAAAGTGGGATCATCAAAAATCCCAGTTATTGAAAAATATGAGCCACAGCTCGCTTTAAAAAATTTAATGATGAGCACACTGATGCAATTGCCCTTGTATCACTCTAACTCGATGAGCATTTTGAAAGACATCGTTGCAGGCATAGATCACTATCATTTAAGCTTGGGCCAAGATATGAAGGCCAATGTCAGCATCATTAAAGCAATACTATCAGGTGAACCGCTATGAAGATTGCCTTATGGCCTACTTCGTATTTGCCTAACATCGGCGGGCTTGAAGTGATGACTCACTCATTAGCCAAACAGCTGCAAAAGAATGGCCATGAAGTCATCGTGATTGCTAATCATCTTAACTCTGCTGAATATAAAGAATATATAATAGACGACATTAAGGTATTTCTGTTTCCCTTTCTCACGGCCTTAGCTCAAAACAATCTCTTGTTAATGAAGAAAGCAATCAACGGAACCCACCAATTGCTTGATGAATTTGAGGCCGATGTGGTGAATATACACGGATGGTTTGAGTGTTTTTGTTTTTATCAAGCTCGGGTATTAGAAAATAAAGGTATCCCAGTCTGCATCACTATTCACGGTTTACTGGAACAAAGCCACTATCGGACTGATGCCTGTTTAAAGCTATGGTCCATTGCAAAAGCCGTCAATACGGTATCAAAGGTCTTGATTGAATCATTAAACCAACATGGTATTTCTCATAGAAATTTAAAGGCAATCTACAACGGCCTGGCTGTTCCGTCAGAGTCAATCAAGCCTATTGCCCACGCCCCTCCTACCGTTCTTATGGTCGGCCGCTTGAGTTCAGAAAAGTGCTTTGATATTGCTTTTCATGCAGTAAAAAATTTAATTCAAAAATACCCGAATATAAAATTAATTTTGGTAGGCGGCGGGGAAGATTATAAAAAACTTGCCGCTTTGAAAACTGAGCTTGGGCTTGATCAGCATATTGAAATGACTGATTTTGTTAAACCCCACGAAGTTCAGCAGTATATCGATCAAGCCAGCTTAGTTCTGGTGCCTTCTTATTATGAATCTTTTTGCCTGGTGGCTTTGCAAGCTGCCATGCGAGGCCGCCCCGTTATAGCAAGCAACGTCTATGGTTTAAAAGAAGTCGTGGAACACAATAAAACGGGCCTGCTCATTCCGCCCAAAGACCCGCTTGCCCTAAGTGAAGCGATTGATCAGTTGCTTAGCAAGCCAGAACAAATGCAAGCGATGGGAGAGGCCGCTAAAGAAAGAGCAAGCGATTTATTTAGCATTGAAAATACGACTCAGCTTTATCAGGAAATGTACCTAAGCATAGTGGAGCAAACATGCGAGAGCCTTTAGTCAGCATCATTATCCCAGCCTATAATGGCGAAAAACATTTGGGCGATGCCATTGAAAGCATCCTGAACCAAAACTATTCACATTATGAAATATGGGTTATAGATAACGGCTCTACTGACAAAACAAAACAAGTTGCCCACTCTTTTCCTCAAGTAAACTATGTTTATTCTGATATCGCAGATACAGCGATAGCTCGTAATCGAGGTATATCTCAAGCCCAAGGTGAATATATTGCCTTTCTTGACCAAGACGATACTTGGGTAAAGGATAAGTTAAGTAAACAAATTGCTTTTCTTGAATCGCAAAAACATTATGGTGCCGTGATTGGTCTTCAAAAAATGTATTTAGAGCCAGGCTATGCCAAACCACACTGGCTTAAGCAGTCATTCTTAGAAAACGCGCAACCGGGTTATTTGCCCAGCGCCCTTTTGGTTCGTCGAAGCACCTTTGAGCTTACTGATCTTTTTGATACCGCTTTTTCCTTCGCCAGTGACGTTGCCTGGTTTTTTAAAGCCACCCACTCAGGGATTTTGATTGGGAACATAGATGAGGCCCTTGTAAATCGCCGCATTCACGATGAGAACACTTCTAATAAATGCTCAATTCTACAAAAGCAAATACTTGAAGTGATCAAGGCCTCACTCCAGGAAAGAAGGAAGGTCAAAACCCATGGCTAAAATTAGCGTGATCATTTCTGTTTATAATGGTGAAAATTATTTAAGAAACGCCATAGAAAGTGCCTTGCAGCAAGACTATGACAATAAGGAAATTATTGTTATAGATGATGGATCCACTGATCGGACGGCTGAAATTGCTCAACAGTTTGGCGAGCAGCTGATTTATATTTATCAGGCAAACAAGGGCTTAGGCGCTGGCCGCAATACAGGATTTAACGCCTCAAGCGGCAATTATATTGCCTTTCTTGACCATGACGATGTATGGGAGAAAGAGAAGCTAAGCCGTCAGATGAACTTAATGCTTTCCTCTCATAATGACCCTCTGATTTTTTCTCAAGTCCAACAATTTATCTGCCCCAGCCTCAGCGAAGATGAGAGAAAGCGGCTTTCTGTCAATCAAACTGTTATGCCCGGCTATATTGCGGGAACTCTATTAATAAGTAGGGAAAGATTTAAGCAAGTGGGTTATTTTATTGAAGAAAAGCAGGTAGGTGAGTTTATCGAATGGTACCTCAGGGCTTTAGAGCAAAATGTTCCTATTAGCTTGCTCAATCAAGTCTGTTTATATCGGCGAGTTCATAATAACAACATGGGTAGACAGCGTGACCTTTATAAACGCAATGACTATTTAAAAATATTAAAAGCAAGCCTAAATAGGCGCAGAACTTTGCTAAATGGTGCTATATGAGAAAACAAAATTGCTGGCCTAGCCCAGAACAGAAGCTTCTTTTAAAAGCAGGATTATTAGACAATGAAAATGCCAGTGCTGCCTGGGCAGAATATTGCCAACGAGTTGATTTGCAAACGGTAGATTATGTTTCTACCTGCTTTTTTCCGCTTATATTTAACAACTTCAAACAGAGCCATACCACCCAACTGCAAACCTGTAAAAGTATGTACCGCTATACCTGGAGCGCTAATAATCTGCAATTTTTTAAAGTAAAAAAGGCCCTGGAGGCTTTGCAAAGTCTTGGTATTAATATTTGCCTCTTAAAAGGCGCTGCGATGATCGCCGGCTATTATCAAGACCCAGGAGTACGAGTGATTGGAGACATCGACATTCTTATCCCCCGTGATCAAGCTGCAAAAGCCATTGGCCTATTGATGAGCCTAGACTGGACTGTGAGAGAACAAGTCGATATCAGCCGATTGGACATATTGTTTAACAGAACTCATGGAATCACCTTCACTCACCCAGATGGCGGCATTATAGATCTGCACTGGGCCATTCTTTCAGGTGAAGTAAATAAAACCCTAACAAAATATACTCACCGCACGCGCAGCATTGTCTGGCCTCAGAATAAAATGACTGTAGAGGTCTTATGCCCTGAAGACCAGCTAATCCACACGCTCTGCCACGGGCTTAAATACAGCCCCAATCCTTTAATCCGCTGGATTCCTGACGCTAGCTTTATTCTTAAAAATTCGCCTGAATTTGATTGGAATTATTTTTTATCTCAAGCAAAAAGCCTCAAAATGGAATACATTATGAAGACTGCCATCACTTATCTTCATCAGAATAATTTTGCTGAAATTCCCTCTGAGATTGTGAATTCATTTAATCAGTATGTTCCAAGTAAGCACGAAATAAACCACTTCAACTTGATGACTCAAAAGCCAAGAAAGTTTTTTTACATTATCCAACTATTCTGGTCTCATCATAGTCGAAACTCCTCATCACAAAACACCGCTGTTTTGTTGCTCACTTTACCCCAGTTTTTGAAGGAATATTGGCGGTTTAAGTCTTGGCATCAAGTCCCGTTATTTTTGGGCCGTAGAATTTTATTTCATTTCAAAAAAGACTGTTTGAGCAAAGCGGGATAGCGCATGTTAAGTTTTCTGAATAAGCTTTTTTTAGTATTTGACAGAGATGCTAAAATAAACTTTTTTACACTAGTCGCTACACTCTTAGTAAATAGCTTATTGACCATAATGAGCATTGCCACTATTTTTCCCTTTATTCTTATTCTGCTTTCTCCCGACCATCATTTCATTAGTAAAATATTTCCAAGAACCCCACCTCATGAGCTTTTGATCTTTTGCAGTGCTTTTATTATTTTAGCTTTTATCATCAAAAACTTAATTTCGTTCTTTTGTTTGAAAGTTCAAACCAAACTTCTGTATAAAATAGCTTATCGCTTAAGCCAAAAATTATTTTCAACCTATGTTAACGCCCCTTACTTATGGTATTTAAACCGTAACACTCCTGATATTATTCGCCAGCTTTTAAATGAATGTGCGGTATTAGCAAATGGCGTTTTCTTACCCCTGGGCTCTATGCTCGCTGAGTCTATAACTTCTTTATCGATAATTGGCGTGTTGTTTTATTTAAACCCCGTATTTACATTAATGGTAATCGTTTCGTTATTTTCGTTTATTTCGGTTTTCATGTACTTCTCTCGAAAAAAATTAGCTTTTTATTCTCAGTCTCGCGCCAATATTTGGTCTGAAATGACTCGCGATGTCATTCAGAGCATTGGGGGAGTAAAAGAAACAAGGATCTATGAACTTGAGCAGACTTTTATTAATGCATTTAATAAAAAAACGGATGAAGTTGTCCAAAGCGGAAGTTTTGTGACAGCTTACTCTCAAGCCTCACGCTATATTTTAGAGGCAGGCATGGTGGGAGTCATTATGTCTGCTATTACCTTTATGATTATGGATGGAGTAAATAATACAAAGATCCTGATATTGCTTTCTATGTTTACCATTACCTCACTGCAACTCTTGCCAAGCTTGAACCGTTTTATGAATTCTTTAACCACATTAAAATATTCATTACCTGCCTTCGATTCTATTTCAGGGGAATTAGAAGATAGCCGCTTAAAAGCAAACCCTGCCCTGCTCTCTCAAAGCAGCCTGCCTTTTAACAGCCAAATTGAAATCAAAGATATCTCATTTTGCTATCCTAACGGGCGACAAGCCTTGACCAACATATCACTCACGATTAAAAAAGGTCAATCCATAGCCTTGGTAGGTTTTTCAGGCTCAGGCAAAACCACTTTAGTCGATATAATTCTGGGACTGCTCCAGCCAGATAGCGGTAAAATTTTAATTGATAAGCTTGAGCTTAATCAAAATCGCCTCTCCGGCTGGCGCAAAAATTTAGCCTACATCCCTCAATCAATTTATTTATATGATTGCAGTATTAAAGAAAATGTGGCTTTTGGCTTTCCTATTGATGAAATCGATGACAATCAAGTCTGGCAGGCGCTTGAGATAGCAAGCCTTAAGGAGTTTGTAGCTTCATTGCCACAAGGATTAGATACCAGAGTGGGTGAAAACGGCATAGGCTTATCAGGTGGGCAAAGGCAGAGAATCGGCATTGCCAGGGCCTTATTCCGCAATCCTAATATATTGATTTTGGATGAAGCGACAAACGCCTTGGATACTTATACTGAAAAAGAAGTCCATCAAGCCATAGAAAAAGCCTCGATAAATCGAACCATTATCACCATTGCTCACCGCCTTTCTACCATTAAACATAGCGATGTCATTTATATTTTAGATCAAGGCAAAATCATCTCATTTGGATCATACGATGAACTTGCTAAAGATTGTGAGCGCTTTCAGCTGCTATGTTCCTCATAAGCCAGAATAAGCAAATAAGCCCTTAAGGTTTATAGGAATTCAAATATTGCAAAAACTGGCCTTGAGGCTTGACCACCAGCACTGTGTTTTTAGAAGTAAACAGCTCTTGATAAAGCTGCATGCTTCTCCAAAAAGCATAGAACTGCGGATCTTTACTATAAGCCTGATTGTAAATCACTTGAGCTTTTGCTTCGGCCTGACCTTTAATGGTGGCAGCTTGGACATAAGCGTTATTGATGACGGCATCGGCAGCTGCTTTGCCTTGAGCGGTAATTTGAGCTGATTCTTGCTGACCGTTAGCGTTGATCTGGTTGACTGAGCTATTCACAGAACTCTGCATGCTTTGGTAAACCTGGCTCAGCATATCGGGCGCATAAGCAATATTTTGAAGATTAATGTCCAGTATTTGAATGCCGCGCTGCTGGGCACCTTGTACTAATGTGGCGCTTAAGCTTTGAGTAAAACTATTGCTAGGCACCCCTAAAACTTGCACTATCGTTTTTTTACTGACTGCCTGCTGGATCGCTTGAGCAATAGACTGATTCAGCCAACTGTTAATTTGAGCCGGATCAGCATGAGTGGCTTTGGCATAGGCCTGAACATCTTGAATATTCCAAAGCACAGCCGCGTCGATTAACAGATTGCTTTTGTCTTGAGTAGTCGCTGCAATGGATGCCACAGTATAGGCTTGCGTACGCATATCCATTTTCTGGATAGAGCTTGTAAAGGGGACATTAACATAAAAACCGGGCTTTAAAATTTCAGAGCTGCTTTGTTTAAAGATGACAGCTTGCTGATAAGGCTCGACAACGGTGCAGGCGAAATAAGCTGCAACCGCTCCTACTGCCATCAAACCGATAAAAATACTTTTAACTTTCACTTTGTTGCGCCTCCTTCCATCTTAAGTAAGCACTCAGTGATTTACTAGGTTGTTGCACAGATTGGCTGGCAGGGGCTGCTTGAGCAGCAATAGGTTGCTGAACAATGCTGCTTCCTTGCCATAAGTTATCTGGAAGCTTCACAGAAGCATTAGAGTCAACAACGATAACATGGCCGCTTGAGTAAACCTTTTGCATAGTATCGTAATACATTCTTTCTCGAGTAACCTGTGGGTTATCTTTATAGGCAGGCAAAATTGCCAAGAATTCAGCCACTTCTCTTTGAGCCTTAGGGACGGCCAAAGCAGCTTGATCTTGAGCTTGTTTGATAATTTGTGCAGCTTGAGTTTGTGCAGCCTGCAATGCAGTACTAGCTTGTTGCTGGGCTTGGTTTTGTGTGTCTAAACTAGTTTGAGCCGCATTTTTCATGCTGTTCAAAACGCTGCTTACCGCATCAGGCACAGTGACGTTTTGTACCGCAACGCTGTTAATGCTGACGCCCATATTATATTGATCACAAACTTGCTGAATTTGCTGCTGCAAAGTTTGATTTAAAGTGGAGTTATCCTGGAGCAACTGCCCTAAAGTTATGCCACCGACATCCTGGGTTAATTTAGCTTCCATAATTTGTTGCAAGCTATTTGAGAAATTACTCATATTAAATAAATACTGTTCTGCATTTTTAACCTGGTACTGAATGTTAAGCTGCAAAGAAAGCACAGCCTTGTCTTGACTGATCAGTGCATCGTTTAGATTTAGACTTATTACTTGGCTGGTATCAATGACATATTTCTGTTCAATTAGCCTTGCATACCAATGCCAGCCTGGGCTTACAGTTTGCATCTTGCCAAAAGAGCTAACAATGGCTTGCTGACCCGGCTGCACTTGATAAATGCCCGAAACAGCCCACATGCTAAGCAATACTCCAAAAATAGTCGCCCAAGTTTTTGCAGGATGATGAGGGCTTTGATTTGGAGCATCTCCTGAAGGCTTATGAGCTATAAACAAGCTTTTGAAAAACTTTTTAAGATGAGCCTCTAAGTCCGGCAGACCCTGATTAGGTTTTTTTTGTGGGTTCCAAGCCATAACTAGCTCCAATGGCATACTGATAAAAATATAGTAGTCGTTTATAAGAATTTTGTCGAATTGAATATCTCTTCCAGCTTTACATTTTCTTTGCGGCAGAGCTCTTCAAGGTCCGCTTTGGGAATGCTGATGCTAAGCTCTGCATTTCCCTGATCATCGATGCTTTCTTCAAGTACACATTTTTGAGCATATAGAGCAGCCCTTAATTTACCATGCTTAGGGCTTAAGCTGATGACTCCCTGCAGAGTGCTTTGCATTAATAACTGAGCAATGGCCTCAAGCAATAAATTCATACCCTGCCCTGTCTGAGCAGATAACCACACTTGCTCAGGTTTACGGCTTTCATCCCAATCAATTTTGGGAGCGCGGTCTTCTATTAGATCAATCTTGTTCATAACTTTTAAACAAGGATGTTCCAAGGCCCCTATTTGCTGTAACACAGCTTCAACTTGGGCCTGATAGAGTTCTTTGTCGGGATTACTGGCATCAATGACATGCAACAATAAATCCGCTTCAACAGTCTCTTCTAAAGTGGCACGAAAGGCTTCAACTAAATCATGCGGCAGATTGCGAATAAATCCCACCGTATCGGCTAGAATGACTTTGCCAAGTTGCGGGACTTGGATGTGTCTTAAAGTAGGATCCAAGGTAGCAAATAGTTGATTAGCTGCGTACACATCTGAGCCCGTTAAGCGATTGAACAAAGTTGACTTTCCGGCATTGGTATAGCCCACAATAGAAACGGTAGGAATTAAAGAGCGCTTGCGAGCTTGTCTGCCGAGCTTCCTTTGGCCCCTGACCTTTTCGAGTCGCTTTTTAATTAGCTTAAGGCGATCCCGAATTAAACGCTTATCCATCTCAAGCTGGGTTTCGCCAGGGCCTCTTAAACCGATCCCGCCTTTTTGGCGCTCTAAGTGGGTCCAGCCCCTGACCAATCGAGTTGACATATATTGCAGCTGAGCCAGCTCAACCTGAAGTTTACCTTCAAAGGTATGGGCCCTTTGCGCAAATATATCTAAAATCAATCCGGTGCGGCTTAGTACCCGGCATTGAAAAAGCTTTTCCAAATTACGCTCTTGGCCAGGGCTTAAGGTATGATCAAATATCACCAAATTGGCTTCATGCAATTTGATGACCTCTAGAATTTCATCGGCCTTACCCGAGCCCACAAATAACTTGGCATCAGGCGCAGAACGACTGGCTTCTATTTCAGCCACAATTTCAGCTCCGGCGGAAAGCGCCAGCTCTTTGAGCTCGGCCAAATCTGATTCTTCTTCACTATGAGAAAAGTGGACATGAACGAGTATGGCCCGCTCACCCATATTGGGACGTTCAAACATTAACTAACCTTTATAGGAGTAAATTAAAAAATGGAAGTATTAGTCTTCTGCATCCTGACCGTGGTAATTAATACCCCGTGATGGAACAATGGTTGAAATAGCATGCTTGTAAACCATCTGATTCACCCCGCTGTTACACAATACCACAACAAATGAATCGAATGATTCGATATTGCCTTGCAGCTTGATTCCGTTTACTAGATAAATAGAAACAGGCACATGCTCTTTACGCAACACGTTTAAAAATGGATCTTGTAATATCGCCCCTTTTGACATCTTGATTTCCTCAAATTGTTATTATTAAAGCCTTGGGGGCAAGGCTAGTCCCGCCTATAAAATAAGCGAAAGCCTAGTGTATCAGGAATATTATCGAATCTCAATTGACAAACTTTCTTAGCGATTTATCGCTTAGAAAGTGGTTGGCGGACTTCCCTATCCGCCATCCTACGGACGCAGTTGAAAAGCCTGCGACCAAAATCCGTTCCAGACGATTTTGTGTCATCCTCGAGACTAATCCGGAGGATTAGGAATCGGGGATCCACAACAGAAATGTGGCATATCCTCCTCTAAAAGCCTGGATTCCCGCCGCAGTTTATCCTCGACCTGATCGGGGACGGAAATGACAACTGCTAAAGCGCCATCAACTGTGCACCTTTAGACAATCAAAACCATCTGCTTTAACATGGGGATTGGTGTTCTAACATTATTCGTATTCGTTTAATAAGGGAGAGGAGTAATGAACAAGCTCAAGACTTTAGCTTTAATCACTGCACTAGCCATACCGATCGCCTCACAAGCGCAAACACTCACCGTGGCTACCGCTACATTTCCCACTCAAGGCCAGTGGACTCACCAATGGTACGGCGGGGTAGGTGCAGGCTGGCAACATGATAACTTACAGACCAATATGAACAATATTTATCTTCATAATGATTTTCATGCTTATCAATTCAACGCCACAAATAGCAGCGCGTTTCTTAATCTGTTTGCCGGCTTAGCCAATCAAATTGATAAAAATTATTGGGCTGTTGAGGCTGACGCCTATTATGATGACACCCATAATGACACGGGCTTTTATGAAGACTTTTCGTCAACCACTCACAATATGTTAAGCCAAATGCCTTGGCGTTTTGAATTGGACGGCATTTATGGACGTTACTTTAATCCTCAAACTTTAATTTATGGGAAAATAGGCTTCACAACCGGGGAGCTGCAAGGAACATACTATGCTTATACCCCTGATGGAACAGTGACAGGAGACACTCAAGCTTATCAGCAGTTATACGGGGGAGTTGTTGGGCTTGGTGTTCAATATGCTTTGGACCAAAACTGGCGTATAGGGGCTGAAGCGGATTATGTCAATTTCTTTAATACTACTGCTCAAACCAATACCGTTTATCGCAATTTCAACCCCAATAGTAATGAGTCGTTTGATTACAAAAACTATCTCTATATGGTAAAAGCCTATGTGAGTTACTATTTCTAATCAACTCAAAGCAAACAAAACCCGGGCTAGCCCGGGTTTTTTTATTGTCAGCCTTAATCAAGCTACATCTTTTTCTATATCCAATGCCCTGCCTTGTTTAGCCTTTTTCAAAGCCGGATAAATAACCGCTACGATGCCAGTCTGATTTTGCGGGCAGTCTGCTTGGTCAGACTGGAAAACCAAACTCACCGGATAAGTATTGCCTTTCTTCGTACCAGCCAGCAACTGCAAAGGGATACCTTTAGCAAACAGCTGCGTAGCCTGATCAACATTAAGGCCACCTGTTGATGTAATGCAGTAGCGTGTGCTGCCAGAATAAGTGCTATTACCAAATTCTGTAGAGCACCCCATATCTGCAAAGCCGGTATAAACATTTGCAGGAGCAAGATAGCAGTAGCCGAATTTACCGCTAAGCGTGGAGGCGCTTGCATTAAGCTGCGGTAATTGGTTGTTTTCAAATGGATTGAACGGCACATTGGCCAGCGTGGTATAAGATACAGGTCCTGTGAGCACATAGTTGCATTGCTTCGGAGGAGGAGTAGGACTTGGTGTCGGCGAAGGGCTTGGGCCTGGAGTTGGAGGCACCACATAAGTACCTTGGCTTGAAATAATATCTGAACTGCGGTTACCGGCCGTATCAAAAATCTGATGGCTTATCGTGGCATTATCTCCTGTACAAGCGCTTGATGCTCCTTGCATTCCTGCGGTTAAATCACCTGCTCCTTTATAATTTATCGTTCCTAGGGTTTTTGGAAAAGTGGAGTTAACCGAGGCAACTGACTGGCCGTTTACCGTAAATTGACAAGTTGCCTGGCCTTGGGTGTCTAAGCCTAAGCTGAAATGCAGGCTGTTAGGATCAGCTTCTCCTAAGTTTTGTACGTTAAAGTTAGGATAGGGTTTAAAATTTTGGCCAGGTCCAAAGCTGCCGTTTTGCCCACCGCTAATAATAAGAGGCAAAGCTGGAGGAGGCCCTGGAATGTAATGAGTATGAGTCGTCACCGTATCGGTGTGGCGATTTTTTGAGTCTATTGCGTAGATACTTAAATCTAGCCCGGCCTCTTGATTGCCCGCTGCTATGGCCTGGGTCTGAGCAAAAGCGTTATTGGCTTCAGCCAAAGAACCAAAGGGTGCGCTGAAGTTACCGTTTACATTGCGAGCATCAACCAGGGCTTCTCTGCCGGCAAAATCTAAGGTGAAATTCCCGACAAGATTATTGATCATAGTATAAGCAAACAGCAGAACAGCAGTCACAGCCTGGTCATGCCCACTTAAACTGGTAGTATTTAAGGGATAAGCCACTTCGCCATCGTAAATAGTGGTGTTAGTACGTTGGTTCTGAATAAGGATTCCATTCGATTTAGGCCAAAACCAATAAATAAGGAATGCGATCAAACCTAACACAGCTAGGCCAGTTCCTATCGTAGCTCCAACTTTTGCTTTTTTGATTTTGCCCTGCTCATCCCTCCATTTGGTCAGCCAATCCATACTCCCAGCAGCGGCAACTCCTGCTCCCACAGCAGCTGCACCTAACAAGGGAGCCGTCGGACCTTCACTTTCAGCTGCTGCAGCTTCTGCGGCCTGTCTCGCAGCTTCATCTGCTGCGGCCTTTCTCGCGGCTTCATCTTCTGCGGCCTTTCTCGCAGCTTCATCTTCTGCGGCCCTTCTGGCGGCTTCATCTGCCGCGGCTTTTCTGGCGGCTTCATCTTCGGCCGCTTTTCTAGCAGCTTCTGCTTCGGCAGCACGCCTGGCGGCCTCTTCTCTTGCTTTTCTTGCAGCTTCAGCAGCTTCCCGATCTTTCTTCGCTTTCTCCTCTGCAGCACGATCTAATGCATCCGTATCCACAGCGCCAATCGCTGCACCTTTTGCATCTTTCATTTTTGTGCCTAAAAGAGCTTTTGCCTGCTGTCTTTGAGCCAAAGCAGCTTTATCTTGTTCGCTGACTTGTTGACCGGACATGAGCTCAGCCGTTTCGGACAGTTCAGGAAGCGGTACCACTCCAGTCAATGCTCTTTCATGAACTATCGCATGCCCACGTACCTCCTCAGCTGGAGCAGGTGCAGCCACCCCGCCCGCTGCACTAGTAGGAGTAACAATAAGGCTTGCCTCACCTTCTTGGCTCACAGGCTGGCCTGTGCCCGCCTCAAGCGGAGTCACTTTTTGATCAGGCCTTTGTGGGGCAGGTTTTTTTCCCTTTTTGCTAGGTGGTGAAAACATAACTTTCTCCTTAATTATCGATCAATGAATCAAACAATTAACAGATGAAAATACGCGACAAAAAATGCTGACAACTCATTCTAACAGCTTGGCTAAATGAACTTAAGGCTGTTACAGGCTAAATAACGGGCAGGACTTTTTTGAACAAATCAGGATCATCGCTGTCAAACCAATTAAGATCAGGCCAGGAGCGAAGCCAGGTAAATTGGCGTTTAGCGAGCTGACGAGTGGCGACGATGCTTTTTTCAATGGCTTGGTCAAGATTCATTTCGCCATTGAGATACTGCCAAATCTGACGATAGCCCACACAGCGAATAGAAGGCAGTTTTTCAGAAAGATCGCCCCTATGATAAAGGCTTTTAACTTCATCGATAAAGCCTTGCTCTATCATTATTTTAAATCTCTCAGCGATTCTTTGATGAAGAATACTGCGATCTTTTGGAGCCACGGCTATGGCGACAATGGGATAAGGCAGGCCTTCCATTCCGGGAACCCATAGCTTGGACAAAGGCTCTCCTGTGATTTCATAGACCTCTAAAGCTCTTTGGATTCTTTGAGAATCAGTCGGCTTAATTTTAGCGGCAGCCTCAGGATCAATTTCGCTTAATTTCTTATGAAGCTCAGGCCAGCCTTGAGACTCTGCTTCTTTTAACAAGCGCTCTCGAATGGCTTCATCGGCTTTTGGCAGTTGCGACAGGCCATTTCGCAGCGCATTAAAATACAACATAGTTCCGCCAACCAGCAGTGGAATTCTGCCTTTAGCTAAACTGTTTTCAATTTCCTTTTTTGCATCCTGATAAAAATCCGCCACTGAATAGGCTTCAGAGGGATCTTTGATGTCGATTAACTTATGAGGGAATTCTTGTAAAATTTCGGGAGAAGGCTTGGCGGTTCCAATGTCCATGCCTTTATAAATCATTGCCGAGTCTACGCTTATGATATCAATAGGCATTTTTTTGGCGAGCTCAATGGCAAGCGCGGTTTTACCGCTTGCTGTAGGCCCCATTATAAATATTACCTTTTTCATAATATTCTCACCAATTTAGGAAGGGGTCCTGCCGCCATGCACCCCAATCATGCTCATTAACTTGCGCGTGCTTGGGGCCCCCGCTTGGCGTCACCCCGTTGAATCATCTGCCTCTTAAAAACAGGCTATCCAGCTCTTTCATAGAAAGCTGGGTCCAGGTCGGTCTGCCGTGATTACATTGATCGATCCTTGGGGTGATTTCCATATCTCGCAGCAAAGCATTCATTTCGGTGATGGACAGCTGATGGTGGGCTTGAATTGCCCCGCGGCATGCCATCGTGCCAAGCATTTTCTCAATATAGTCTTCGGTCTGTCTTGAATGCCCGAGCTCGACTATATCTTTAATAATTTCACGAATTAAAGGCTCGACATCGGCTTGCTTAATTAAAGAAGGAATTTGTCTTACGGCCAGGCTGTTTTCACTCATAATGACTATTTCAAATCCAAGCTGCTCAAATACATGAAGCTGATCTTCGATATAGGCTTTCTCTTTAACCGTAACGGATAAACTTAAAGGAACCAATAAACTTTGAGTCACAAGACTTTGTTCCTGCCAGGATTTTTTAAGTCTCTCATACATAATTCTTTCATGGGCCGCATGCTGGTCTACTATAATCAAGCCGTTTTGGGTTTCAGCTAAAATATAAATTCCCTGGAGTTGAGCAATCGCATAGCCCATTGGGGGAATCTCAGTCGCTTTCGGCTTGAAATCAGGCATGGTTTTGAGTTCAGGCTCAGCCTGCAAACTTTGATAAAGCTCGATGGTTTCTTGAACTTGCAAAGGAGCCTGCGCCTGTTTTGGCGCATAGTTAAACCCAGATTGATAACTCGAATTATGTTCAATAGGCTCTACAGTTGCGAGCTCAACAGTCGATTGAGGTTTGCTTGAAGCGATGGTCCGATGCAGGCTGCTAAAAATAAAGTCATGCACCAGGCGCCCTTCTCTAAAGCGCACTTCATGTTTAGTTGGGTGAACGTTTACATCTACCAGGCTTGGATCAAGCTCTAAAAACAGTACAAACACCGGATAACGTCCGCCGTATAAAACGTCTTGATAAGCCTGGCGCACCGCATGAGAAACCAATTTATCTTTTACTATTCGGTTGTTTACATAAAAATACTGAAGGTCCGCCTGGTTCCTTGAAAAAGTCGGCAGGCCCACCCAGCCCCATAGCCTTAAACCGGAAGCTTGCATATCAACTTTTAAAGCATGTTTTAAAAAGTCCTTCCCGCAGAAATGTGAAATTCTTTGCTCTTGCTCAAACTCATTTTTGGCTGTATTAAACTGAAAGCAGTTTCTGCCTTGATGATTCAAAGAAAAGCCTACATCAAAATGGCTTAATGCAACTCGCTTAACCACTTCGTCTATATGGGAAAACTCAGTGCCTTCGGTTTTTAAAAACTTGCGTCTGGCCGGGGTATTAAAAAATAAGTCCTGAATATGCACAGTCGTACCGATAGGATGAGCGGCCGGCATAATATCAACACTTTGATCTCGCCCCTCTACCATAACTTGCCAGGCGTGATCACTTTCAGCTTGACGCGAAGTTAAGCTAGCTCTTGAAACTGAGCTGATACTGGCTAAAGCCTCTCCTCGAAAGCCTAAAGTATATAAACTTTCTAGCTCATTTAAATTATAAATTTTGCTGGTCGCATGCCGGCTAAAAGCCAAAGGTAAATCGTCATAGTGAATACCCTTGCCGTTATCTGTGATTTTAATGCTTTTAATGCCGCCGTTTTCGATAGAAATGTCGACATGAGAGGCGCCGGCATCCAATGCGTTTTCAAGCAACTCTTTCACGACAGAAGCCGGACGCTCAACCACCTCGCCCGCAGCGATTTGGTTGGCTAACTGGATGGGTAGTAATTTGATTCTACGCATAGTTTCCCTCTTTAAATCCTCCTCTGCCCGCCTTTGATAAAGGAGGGGGTCTGGTTTCCTCCCTTTGCAAAGGGAGGCTAGGAGGGATTTATATTTACCTGTCTTTTGTTATCGGCAAGCACTTCAATGTCAATGATCATATCAGGCTTTGGCAGCAAATTCCCGGCTTTTTCAGGCCACTCAATTAAGTTGATAGCTTTGTCATGAAAATAATCCCGAAAGCCCATCAATTCCAATTCACCGGGGTCGATGAGCCTATATAGGTCAAAATGATGAACGCTAAGCGCTGGATTTTTGTTTTCATGG
>JAQSYQ010000007.1 GCA_029256015.1 Gammaproteobacteria bacterium
ATCAGCCTTAGGTAGGCGAGGGCAGATTTAATTTCAGCCCGCTCGAAGAAGCGCAAGCCTCCATAGATTCGATAGGGGATTCCGGCGTGAATTAAAGCTTCTTCTATCACGCGGGATTGGGCGTTAGAACGGTATAAAATAGCGATATCATCTCGTTTGAAATTTTGTTCTAAAGCTTGTTGAATCCGAGATACGATAAATCTGGCTTCATCCAGCTCGTTAAAAGCTGCATACAGTAAAATGGGCGAGCCTTTTTCTCCATCGGTCCATAACTGTTTGCCCAATCTGTCCGTATTGTGAGAAATGACTGCATTGGCTGCCTCTAATATAGTTTTGGTTGAGCGGTAGTTTTGCTCCAAGCGAACTGTTTTCACATTAGGGAAGTCATGCTGAAAGCGATGGATGTTTTCAATTTGCGCGCCGCGCCAGCCATAAATGGACTGATCATCATCCCCAACGGCCATCATCACATTGTTGTTATTAACCAACTTCTTAAGCCAAGAATACTGTATGGTATTGGTATCTTGAAACTCATCTACCAAAATATGCTGGAACCTGTTCTGGTATTCAGCCAAAAGTTCAGGCTGTTTCATCCAAAGGTCATGAGCTCTTAGTAAGAGTTCAGCGAAATCCACTACCTGGTTTTGTTGGCAAAGTCTTTCGTAGGTATCATAAATTTTCACCATGGTAGCTTTGTTGTAATCATGATGGGTCGAGATTTGGTTGGGCCTTAAACCTTGGTCTTTCTGAGCGTTGATAAAGTGCTGAGCTTCTTTTGGAGGATATTGAGATTCATCCAAGTTTAAGTTTCTCACAGCTCTTCGAACCAGCCGGTACTGATCTTCGCTATCTAAAATCTGAAAAGTTTGCGGCAATCCTGCCTGTTCATAGTGCATGCGTAGTAATCGATGAGCAATTCCGTGAAAGGTTCCAATCCACATACTGTGGGCAGAGCAGCGAAATAGGTTTTCGATTCGGGAGCGCATTTCCCCGGCGGCTTTATTGGTAAAGGTGACTGCAAGGATTCTAAAGGGTGAGACGCCTTCATGTTCCATCAGCCAGGCCAAGCGATGAACCAGTACTCGGGTTTTGCCGCTGCCGGCCCCAGCCAATACCAGCATATGCTGATTGGGGGCGGTGACCGCTTCCATTTGTTTATTATTCAAAGAGGATATAATTGGGTTCAAGATAGTATTCCAAGTCATGCCAATAAAAGCTCATTTTACATGATTGGACTCGATGATAGTAGTCACTCTACTTTAATGGCTAAATTATTAAAGAGAGGCTAATACAGTTTAGAACTTGCTTATAAAACAAAGATACCTATTCATAACCCTAATTTTTTTTAAAGAAGCAAGCACTTTGCTGTCAGCTCATTTGCAAACAGAAGGCATGGCAATCGATATGGTTCAGCCAGATATGGGGCCTGAATTCATTATGAATCCAGCAGAAGTTATTAGAAGCAGGTTATGATGTGCAGGTAATTGATCCATTAGCCTTAGCTGTTGAGTATGCAGCCATGTTGTTAAGAAGCAAGTTAAGCCATAGCAAATTGGCTTAGCCTGCTTCAGAATTTCACGAAATCCTCAGCTATTCATTTTTGAAGTAAACAGGCCTTATCCATTCAACAAAATCTATGCTAATATAGCCCGCTCAAAGCGCCCGTAGCTCAGCTGGATAGAGTATCGGTTTCCGAAACCGGTGGTCGTGAGTTCGAATCTCGCCGGGCGCGCCATGTTTAAGCTAGAGATAAGAAATGCTGTAAGCATATTATTCAAGAAATAAATAATAATCATAAATATTTCTGGCAGCTTCTGCGATAACTCTCTCGGCAATATGTTGAGGCTTAGTTGTTTCAACGAAAATTGAAAGAGCTATGGCTCCTTTCCCCTCAGGCAAATAAATAATACCAGCATCATGAGCATAATGGGTGTCTGTACCTGTTTTGTGAGAAACTCTGGTGGTAGGTGGCAGCATGCCCATAATTCTTTGTTGGCCAGTTTTGCATCTCTGCATTATTTTTAAGAGTAGATTAGAATAAGTTTCAGACAAGATTTTATGTTGATAGATTTGCACTAATAATTTAGTCATAGATTTAGCTTGGCCATGATCGCGTAAATTTTGCTTTTGCTTTTCTAATGCCCTAGCTTTTACCTCCGGACTAACTTTATTTTGAAGGTCTCTAAGTTCTTGCATCTTACATTTTCTATCAGGGATAGGCTCAACACCATTCGATTCTGCCATATACTCAAGTATTGAACGATCTACCCTAAGATTATCAATCCCTGCTTTTTTTAAAACTTCTCTAACAGCACCCGTCCCGCCGACAAGATTTAAGATAATGTCCGTAGAGCTATTACAGCTTTCTTGCATCATAAACTGCAATACATTCAAAATTGACATTTTAACTGGTACTGTGTACTGAAGCTGATTCAATGTAGAATTCACCCCCGGTCGAAGATCATATTCAGTAATATCGACAAGAGTGTTAAGGTCTAACTCTCTATTTTCTATTTTTTGCAATAAGCAAACCGCTATAGGAATTTTATAAGTACTACAAAGATCAAATTCACGAGTAGATTCAAATTCTATTTCCTTGAGAGTCGGTAAGTGACAAGCAGAAACTCCTAAGGTTGATCCAGACCACTTTTCAAGTCTTCCAAGCTGCATTAGAACTTCAGATAAAGCTAGGTCCATATATTTTTCCCTCAATTTACCACAGCTAAAAAGTTACTTTCAAATAATTAACAAAATTTCAACTCAGAGGCTGTGCCTGATTAACTATTATCACCTAATGGCTCTGGCTCTCATCTCAAGCGCTAACCTCTACCTAGCTTAGGAGTTTCACCTAAAACAAGCTTCTTGCATAGCAGCAATGATTTTGACTGATCAAATATTAGAGGTTTTAACTTCAGCAGTAAATAAGCGGCTTAGGGTGAATTATTTTTGACATAAAGCTTTTGTATAAAATACCTCGCCCTCACCTTGCTATTAGCCAAGCTGCCGTTTACAATCCAAGCAGTTGAGAACCTATTGGTTTAATAAGTATGAAAAAATCCATCACAGCAATGATGCTTTTGGTTTTAACCTTAATGCTGGCTTCTTGTGCCAGAATTAAAACCAATGTGACGATATATAATCCTAGCAATGTCAAATTTGAGGGCGCGACTTATTCTTATATGCTGCTCGATAACCAGCTTGGCGATCCTAATTATCAATATGTCAGCGGCTTAGTGGATAGTAAATTGCAAGCTAATGGCATGGTGAAAACCAGTTCGATTCCTCAATATAACATAGTGATTATTTATCAATTGGCGGCTAATTCACCTTCACGTGCTAACTCTTTAGAAATAGCTATTTTTAATGCAATTTCTATGTATGACCTGCACAGCAAGCCTGCTTATTTGGTTAACGTGATGAGCGATGGTCTGCCTAAAGATCAAAATCCGAAAGATGTTTTATCGCATATGGTTAACGATGCCTTGAAGAATTTCCCTGCTCAAGACGGCCAAATCTATTCTTATCCTGAAAATTATTAAAATCCCTTTCTGTTCCCCTTTTTCAAAGGGAAAAGCTTAGATTCCTGCCTTTCGGAGAGGCTTTTGACCCTCCTTTGTAAAAGAGGGTAGGGGCGGATTTAGGCCTTTTTGTTTAAAGGAATTAACAGGTCGGTGATCTGGCAAGTTAATTTCATATCTTGCTTCATCAATTGAACCATGTAATCGTTTAACGGCTCGCTGTAGCCAAAGCGTTGACGATTTTCAATTTCTTTAATTTTATGCTGTAAATCTTTTTGCTGAGCCTGCAAGTCCAACACTTCTTTTGAAAAGTTAGCCAATGGATTGGGTTTTCTGCTGCTAGCAGGGCGTTGCGCATTGTTAGGAATGTAAATTTTTTTATTGGGTGAGTGCATAGTAAGTCCTTTAGTTGCCTAAGTTTAACACGACTTTGTGGGTTTTGTCATGGCTAAGTAAGGCAACGGGTTCTGCGTCGGCATGCAGGGCAATCTGATGGCTTGCATTAAGCCAGACTATAGCGGCGCCTCCTTGCATTTGGACCGTGATTTTTTGCATGGCTGCAAGTTGCCCGGTTTCAACTAAAGCGACGGCGGTTGCCATAGCGCCTGATCCGCAGGCTTTAGTAATCCCCGCTCCTCGTTCGTGCACTAACATGTGAAAATGAAAATCTTTGCCAGACTGCCAAATGAATTCAACATTGTAGCGATGGTCTTGGCCAAAATAGTATTCCAAGTCCTTGCCGTATTTTTTAAGCCAGTCTAGTTGTACTTGCTCAAAAATCACTAAGTGGGGATTGCCTACATCAATGGCATGGGCCGTAAATTGTTTGTCTGCGACACTTAGAGTTTGGGTGCCTAAATATTCTCCTTTCGGTACCAGAGTGGTAATGCCGGGATTGCCTGGGATAAGTTCTTCGAAATGGCATTCCACCAAGCGGCTTCCCATATTAATTTTAAAGCTTTTTGGAAAATGACAGTTTTGGTGAAGGTAATGGGCCACGCAGCGTGAGCCGTTTCCACAAAATCCAGAATAGGAGCCGTCTTGATTATAAAATAAGGCTTGAATGTGAGGAGAGGTAGAGTTCCTTAACATGACAATTAGGCCATCTGCGCCTATTCCGCATTCACGGTCGGTCAGCTCTCGAACCTGCTCAGTCCAAGCTGAGGTTTCAAGATAAGCTACGGCTTCACGATAAGGCTGGTCAATCCAGTCCAGCATCACAAAATCATTGCCCAATCCTTGGTATTTAAAGGCGGGTTTCATTTTTTAGACTCCAAAAACTTTATTAAGATAGGCTCTGCCTGAGTCAGCGAAAATTACTACCATCACATCGTTTTTATTCAATTTCTTTGCATAAGGTATAGCGACCTGCATAACTGCGCCGCTGCTAATGCCAACCAGCAAGCCATATTCACGAGCTAAGCGGCGAGTCATTTCAAAGATTTCGGGATCGTTAACACCGATAACTTCATCGACTAGGCTAGAGTTAAATAATCCATCTAAAGAGTCTACTCCAATTCCTTCCGCTTGATAAGGTAGAGGATTTTGGCTGGAAAGCACAGAGGTTGCAGCATCGACTCCAATCAATTTAATATTGGGATTTTGTTCTTTTAAATACCGCCCAACACCCATTCCTGTTCCACAACTTCCCAGAGCTAGCACGACATGAGTAATTTTACCTTCGGTTTGTTTCCAGATTTCAGGCCCTGTGGTTTGATAGTGCGCTTCTATATTGAGAGGGTTGTAATATTGGTTCAGCATAAAAGACTGAGGATTTTCAGCATGAAGTTTTTTTGCCACTTCTGTATAGCCGTGCTCGCTATCATGCTCTTTGCAAACAATGACTTGAGCGCCGTAGGCTTTTAAGGTCGCTACTTTTTCTTTGCTGGTGCGTTCAGGCACGGTGATAATCACTTTATAGCCTTTAATAGCGCCTATCATAGCAACTGCAATGCCTTGATTACCTGAGGATCCTTCTATCAAAGTATCTCCGGGTTTTAAGAGACCGTGCTTTTCCGCGTGTTCTATCATATAAAGTGCTGAGCGGTCTTTTATACTGCCACCTGGATTGAGATATTCCAATTTGGCATAAACAGAGCCTTCGGTGGCTAAAGCCAGTTTCACCATAGGGGTGTTGCCGATTGCAGCTAAAATACTGGGCTGATGTGAATGGACGTTGGGTCTCATAAAATTTCCTATCCCTGGTTTATGTTATTGTAATCCATCTTTTTCAACTGTGCGATCACTTTAATTATACTCTTCCATAAATCTGTGCAGCGCCAATCCAGCGGTGAATCAAAGGCTTAATATAACTTGGATGCGTGGCTAAAATTTCTTCCGAGACTTTTTGAACATCAGGCAACAGGGCCTGGTCTCTTAAAAGCGAGGCGATTCTAAAGTTCATGGCACCAGTTTGTCGAGTGCCCAGTACTTCTCCGGGGCCTCTTATTTTAAGGTCTTCTTCGGCTATGCTAAAGCCATCGCTATGATCTCTGATGACTTTTAATCGGCTTTGAGCTTGTAAAGATAGGGCGTCATGATAAAGCAATACACAGAAACTGGCGGTTTGGCCTCGACCGACTCGGCCTCTTAGCTGATGCAGCTGGGACAATCCCAGCCTTTCCGGGTTTTCGATAATCATCAAAGAAGCGTTCGGTACATCGACTCCCACTTCAATGACGGTTGTGGCTACAAGCACGTCTATTTCTCCGGCTTTAAATTCTGCCATAATTTGAGATTTTTCTTGGGCTTTTAGCCGGCCATGAACCAGGCCTATTTTTAATCCGCTTAGTTCAGCTTGTAGAGTCTTGGCAGTCTCTTCGGCAGCCTGGCAGCTCAGTGCTTCTGATTCCTCAATAAGCGTGCAAACCCAATAAGCCTGTCTACCACTTTTACAAGCCGCATAAACTCTTTCTATGACTTCTTCTCTTCTAGTGTCGGGAATTAGTACAGTCTGCACAGGCGTTCTGCCTGGGGGCAGTTTATCGATGATGGAAATATCCAAGTCTGCATAGGCTGTCATAGCCAAAGTTCGCGGAATAGGAGTGGCTGTCATAATTAATTGGTGAGGTTGCATGCCTTGAGCCTCACCTTTTTGCTGCAAGGCGAGCCTTTGTTCCACACCAAAGCGATGCTGCTCATCGATAATCACTAAGCCTAGATTGTTAAATTTAACTTGGTCTTGGAACAAAGCATGAGTGCCTGCAATCACTTTGATATTGTTTTCAGCCAAAGCTTTGAGAATATTTTTCTTTTCAGAGGCAGAGAGTTTGCTTGCTAGAAAGGCAACTGGAATTTTAAGTTCCTCTAAATATTTTTTAAAGTTCTGAAAATGCTGTTCTGCCAAAATTTCGGTAGGGGCCATAATGGCTGCCTGATAACCGGATTCTATCGCCTGCAAAATGGCTAGCAGCGCGACAATAGTTTTGCCTGAACCCACATCTCCCTGCAATAAACGCAGCATAGGTTTGGGTTTGCCTAAGTCCTGTCTAATTTCATTTATCACTCGCTCTTGAGCTGGGGTTAAGTCAAAAGGCAATTGTTTGAGCAGTTGAGCAGTGCTTTTTTGATAGAGAGTCAAAGCAGGAGCGATAATTTTTTCCTGGAGTTTTCTAAGCATCCTTAAGCTTAAGCGTTGAGCCAAAAGTTCCTCAAAAATTAAGCGTTTTTGCATGGGGTGGCTGGCGTCTAATAAAGTGCTTAAAGCGATATTGGGCGGCGGATGATGCACAAATTTCAAGGCTTCAAACAAAGTAGGAAACTGATATTGCTGTCGAATGTCCTCTGGTAAGTATTCAGGTAAAGGCTTAAGCTCGAATTTACTTAAAATCAAATTAACTAAATTGCGCCAGCGGTTTTGGCCGATTCCTTCTGGCAGTGAGTACAGTGCGCTTAAGTGGGTTTCCAAGGGAAGTTCGGCATCCAGGCTTAAAATCCGATATTCGGGGTGCACCATCTCAAAACCTTGCTTGCCCATTCTAATTTCACCAAAACAGCGGATTTTCAGGCCTTTCTGCATTTGCAGATATTGAGACTGCTTAAAGTGAAAGAAGCGTAAAGTTAAATGTCCTGTGCCATCAGAGATGTGGCAGACCAGCATGCGGCGCTTCCCAAACAAAATCTGTGCGCTTAAAATTTCGCCTTCTACCAAAACCTCATAGCCCGGGCGTGTTTCTCGTAAGGGATAAATCCGAGTTTTGTCCTGATAGTTTCTCGGTAAGAAAAACAAAATATCTAAAGCAGATTCAACGCCCATGCTATGGAGTTTTTCTAAAAACTGAGGGCCGATGCCTTTTATGCCAATTAAGTCAGAGTCGGGTTTCATTAGGCTCAATTCAAGGATGATTTGTTTAGATACTAGCAAATTGCTAGAATACTCAGCAAATGAAAATAATGCGTATTAAGTAAATAAGCAATCCAATGACTGGGGTCCTGCCGCTTAGCACCCCAATCATGCTCATAGACTTGCGCGTGTTTGGGGGCCCCGCTTAGCGTCACCCCTTATTAAATGCTTATTTAAGCTGAATGCTAAAAAGGGTAAGAATGAGAGAAAATATTGTATTAACGGGAATCACGCCATCTGGTACTCCGCATATCGGTAACTATATCGGGGCCATTAAACCTGCTATTGAAAAGCAACGCTCAGGCTGCCATGCCATGTATTTCATTGCGGACTATCACTCCCTGGTAAAACTCTGGGACGCGAAGCTTCGCCATCAATATATTATGGAAATTGCTTCAAGCTGGCTTGCTTTAGGGCTAGATCCTAATAAAACTTTGTTTTACCGCCAGTCTGATGTGCCTGAAATTTTAGAACTTCACTGGATATTAAACTCCATCACTGCCAAGGGCCTGTTAAACCGTGCTCACGCTTATAAAGACCAGGTTGCCAAGAATATGGAGGAAGGTGATAAAGACCATGATGCGGGCATTACCATGGGCTTATATGGCTATCCCGTGTTGATGGCAGCGGACATTTTAATGTTTAACGCGACCCATGTTCCGGTAGGAAAAGACCAAATCCAGCACATTGAAATTGCCAGAGACATTGCGGCAAGGTTTAACCATGTCTATAGTCACATCTTTAATCTGCCGGAAGCTGTTGTAGATGAAAAGACTCATACTTTACCTGGCCTGGATGGCCGTAAAATGAGTAAAAGCTATGGCAATACTATTCCTTTGTTTGCAGAAGGCCCTGAGCTTAAAAAGCTGGTCATGAAAATCAAAACCAATTCTCAAGCCCCTAATGAGCCGAAGGAAACTGAAGGTGAAACCCTGTTTCAAATTTATCAGGCATTCGCTTCTGAGTCTGAAATTCAAGCCATGAAAGATCGCTATCACACAGGGATCGGCTGGGGAGAAGTGAAAAACAGCTTGTTTGAATTGCTGGATAGAAAGCTGCAAGAGCCAAGAGCACACTATAAGGAATTAATGGCACATCCTGAAAAGGTAGAGGCTATTTTGCGGGAAGGCGCTGAAAAAGCCAGAGCTAAAGCTAAGCCATTTTTGGCTCAAATTCGTCAGGCTGTGGGCATTTAATTATTGTCATCAGCTATGCTAGTGGAGCTGCTTCCGCCTGGAGAGGGATCGCAATTTAGGCCTTGAGCGTTGTTTCCCAAAATATTGGCTGCTGTTGGGGTATTCATCATAGCTTTCAATTGGTCTTGAGCTTTCGCTGGCGCATAGGCAGGTTGTTGGTTAAGCGCTTTTAAAGCAGCCATGGCAGTGGTAACAGTCAGAGAAGTGCTATTATCACCAAAAGTGTCACTGGCTTTTGCATTGGGATTTTTATGGTCGGCAGCAGGTAAGCCTTGTGTGCCCATCAAAGCGGCCAAATCCAATCCGCCATCCTGATCGGTGAATTTCTTTGGTCTTTTGAAAAGTGCCATTAGCTATCCTTAAGCGTTTGAATGCTGATAATATATCACATTTTTCTATAAAACAAAAGCGCTTCCAGCTCAAAAAAGTTCAATAAAAACAGTCGCTTAAAAGTCTTTATTGGCGAATTGTCTGTTTGTAGAACAACTTTGCCAGATAAAGCAGGCTTAATCCCCCTAAAACCACTGCCAGGCTGTGTAAATGGTCCGGCATGACTTTTAGTACATTGGGGTTGCCGCTTATAGCAAAAGGTATGGCCAAGGCTACATCCATTAGGGCCGCTCCTGCTACAATCCCGCAAGCTAGTACTACACTGCGCTGAGTTTGGATTGGGTTAAGTCCGCGTTTAGCGGCCATTCTTTGCAACAAAATTGCAATAAGGCTGCCGATAAACAAAGGGGTGGATGAAGATAGAGGTAAATACAGCCCCATTGCAATGCCCAGTATCGATAAGCGGAATGATTTTTTGCGAAGCAAAAAGTTTAATAGGACAAAGCCGGCAATAATGCCTACCCCAAGCAATAGCATATTGAGAGGCAGGTTGCCGTTAAATACGGCTTGGGTGACATAGGCTAGCACTGAAGGCACGGGGGCTGGCAGCATTTTGCTGGGGTCCATTCCGGTGTGAGGCATCACTCCGCCAATCCCGTAAACCTTAAACAATAATTGCATAAGCAAAGGAATCACCGATGAAGCCGCCAATACGCCGACCAGTAGCATAAACTGCTGTTTCCAGGGGGTAGAGCCAACGAGGTGGCCTACCTTTAAATCTTGAATATTATCGTTGCTGATGCAGGCAATTCCTGTGACCACAGAGATGAGTACGATGACAATGGCACAGGCATTGATAACCATATCGTGGTTCAGGCTAACATGGTAAGCATGAAACGCTGCTCTTAGAGCAATAGAGACCAATAGCAATCCCCCAATAACCACGGCAGAGCCCGGGCTTGCACTTACTCCAACTAGGCCTGAGAAGTACCCGCAAATTGCCGCAAATATAAAGCCTACCACTATGACAAAGGCCAGGCTTAAGCCAAATATCCAGTGGCCTAAAGAAGAGGGTAAAGACATTGCAGTAAGAGGCAGTAAAGCTTCCAATAGGAAATAGCCGGCAATGCTGCAAAGCAAAATACCGAGAGCCACATAAGCAAAAGGCAGATCTTTTTCGCTTTGAAGACTGCTTGTTTCTTGAGGTTCAATCGTGCGAAAAGAGGCGGCAATACCTTTGCCTATAGGCTTTAACAGCGTTAATAAAGTCCAGGTGCCCGCAGCTAGCATGGCCCCGATGCCTACAAACCTTACGTAATTGCCCCATAAAGCCACTGCGCTGTCAGTGGGGCTCATGCCCGGCTGACTCAGATGATACATTCCGCTTAAGACAGGGACGATAACAAGCCATCCGGTGACGGCTCCGATCAGCAAGCTTAGGCCTACATTAAAGCCGATTAAATAGCCCGCTCCTATCAAGGTGGCAGAAAACCCCGTTCCAAATCCTATCAAGGTTTTGCCTGCGGCAATAAAGCCCTGAACACTGCTGGCTACAATTTGCAAACCAGACTGAGCGAACTCTAATGCAGCACCAACCAGGCCACCTGTTAGCATTTCTTTGATGCCGATTTCTTTGTTCTCGGCCATTTGCAAAGTTTTGGTGATGGCCTGAGCTTCCGGGAACTTTAAATTAGGCTCATTCATCAAAACTCGGCGGAGAGGAATAGAAAAAAGAATCCCTAAAACCCCGCCAATGACTGCAATAAAGAAATTGTGCCAATAAGAAAACCCGCTCCAGAATTGAATAATCACCAAGGCAGGAATGGTATAAACAATTCCTCCTGCTATGGCTTCTCCCGCTGAGGCACCGGTCTGTACCAGGTTTTTCTCAAGAATACTGGAGTCTTTGAAAAACCGTAAAATCCCCATAGCAATAACGGCTGCCGGGATCGAGGCCGAAGTCAGAATGCCAATTTTTAAAGCGAGGTAAGTATTAGAGGCTGCCAGTATAATAGCCAGCACTATGCTCAATAGTATGCCGCGTATAGTAATTTCTCTCATAATCTTTCCTTTTCGCTTCCATCTCTGCATTATCCTTTTGTTGCGCTTCAAAGAGAGCTTCCTCATTACCTATTTGCGGTAACTCCGGTACTCTCTTTTCGCGCGCCTCGGTCTAATTTTGAGCTGAAACCGACATCAATGTAGTTATAAGCCTAACACGCGGGCTGGTTAACAGTAATAGCCAAGCCACCCTGTGAGGTCTCTCTGTATTTATCTTTCATATCAAGGCCGGTCTGTCTCATCGCCGCAATAGCCTGGTCTAATGAAACGAAGTGTTCCCCATCTCCCATTAAAGCCAGTTTGGCTGAATTAATAGCTTGCACAGAGCCCATGGTGTTTCTTTCAATGCAGGGAATTTGAACCAGGCCTGCAATTGGGTCGCAAGTGAGCCCCAAGTGGTGCTCAATGCCGATTTCCGCAGCATTTTCCACCTGGCCCACTGTGCCGCCCAAAGCAGCGCAAAGCCCCGCAGCCGCCATAGAGCAAGCTACTCCAACTTCACCCTGGCATCCCATTTCGGCTGCAGAAATAGAGGCACCTTCTTTAAATAAAATTCCCATGGCTCCAGCTGTTAATAAGAAAGTAATAATTCCTTCTTCATTAGCGCCCTTAATGAAATTCAAATAGTAGTTCGTGACAGCTGGAATAATCCCGGCTGCGCCGTTAGTGGGGGCGGTGACTACTCTGCCTCCGGCTGCATTTTCTTCATTAACAGCCAAGGCATAGAGGTTAATCCAATTCATCTCATCTTTAATGGCGTTTTCTTGGGATTCCTTTGCAATGAGTTTAGCCTTTAGAGCCGCTGCTCGACGTTTAACTTTAAGCCCGCCAGGTAAAATGCCTTCTTCACGGGTCCCGCGTTCAATGCAGGCTTTCATGACGTGCCAGATTTTTAAAAGGCCTTCTTTGATTTCAGATTCACTGCGCCAGACTTTTTCATTTTCCAGCATAATTTCAGCGATAGATTTATGATGGGTTTTGCAATGAGCCAGTAATTGTTCTGTGGTTTTAAAAGGATAGGGAACTTTATGCCTGTCTTGTACCAGCCGGTCTGTTTTAAAGCTAGCTTCATCTGCGACAAAACCCCCGCCAATAGAATAGTAAACATGTTCTTTAATGGCCTGACCTGATTCGTCCAGTAAAGTGAAACGCATGCCGTTGGGATGATAAGGCAGAGTCTCTTGATAATGGAAAATCACATCCTCCTCTTCATGGAAAGGAATAGCGTATTTTCCTAACAGTTTCATTTGTTCTGTGTTACGCACTTCCGCCACAATAAAAGGCACTTGGTCAGGATCCACTGTGTCAGGGGCTTCGCCTTGTAGGCCTACCATAATGGCAATATCAGTGCCGTGCCCTTTGCCAGTTAGCGCCAAAGAGCCATAAAGATCGACTTTGATTTTGCGGGATTTTGCCAAAAATTGAGTTTCTTCGGCTTCCATCACAAATTGTTTGGCTGCGCGCATAGGCCCGACTGTGTGGGAGCTTGATGGGCCAATTCCTATTTTAAACAGTTCGAAAATACTGACGCTCATATCCTATACCTTTCATCCATTTGCTAGGTTATTCTAAATCATTGAGGCTAAAATGCGGAGGAGATTTTAAAAAATCCCTCCTAAGCTCCCTTTTTTAAGGGGAGGATGATATAATATTGGCAATTTATTTAGAGGGCTTTTTTATGGCTGTACTGGAGATATTAAAATACCCTGCACTGATTTTACGCAGTAAAACTCAAGCGGTTGGAAAGGTGGATGATGAGATCCGCAAAATAGTGGATGATATGATTGAAACCATGTATGCAGATCGAGGCATGGGTCTTGCGGCCAACCAGGTTGGAATCAATAAGCGGATTTTTGTGATGGACGACTCGGAGGAAATGAATCAACCTCTATGCTACATTAACCCTGAAGTGGTTGAACAATCCGGCGAGATTGAGCTTACTGAGGGCTGCCTATCTTTTCCCGGTGTTTACGTCAAAATCACCCGACCTAATTACGTTAAAATTAAAGCATTAGACCGAAATGGCAATGAATTTGTTAAGGAAGCAGAGGGTTATGGGGCGCATTGTTTCCTCCATGAGCTTGATCATCTTAACGGCATTACTTTTATCGACCACCTTTCGCCTTTAAAACGCCAAATGGCAGAAAAAAAATTAGCTAAGGCAAGAAAGGTCACCTTGTGAAAATAGTTTTTGCGGGAACTCCCGAGATTGCTCAAACGATTTTACAAGCTTTAATTGACTCCAAGCATGAAGTTATTGCCGCTTATACCCAGCCTGATAGAGAGGCAGGGCGCGGCAGACAGTTAACGGCAAGTCCCGTTAAAGAGCTGGCAATAAAGCATCAGATTCCAGTCTATCAGCCTTTGAGCTTAAAAGACCCTGTGGCCCAATCAGAGCTGGCTGAGTTAAATCCAGATTTAATGATAGTGGTGGCCTATGGTCTTATTTTGCCTCAGGCGGTTTTGGATATCCCAAAATATGGCTGTTGGAACATTCATGTTTCCCTTTTACCAAGATGGAGAGGCGCGGCCCCCATTCAAAGAGCTATTGAAGCAGGAGATCAAGAAACCGGAGTTAGCATTATGCAAATGGATGCAGGTCTTGACACAGGTGATATTCTGTATCAAGTGACCTGCTCGATTTTACCCAAGCTGACTTCAGAAGAGCTTCACGATAAATTGGCCAGCCTTGGGGCAGAAGCGCTGATACACACTTTGAGTTTGCATAAGCAGAGCAAACTTTTAGCCAAGCCCCAAGCAGCTGATGGCGTGACTTATGCTAAAAAGCTTAGCAAGGAAGAGGCTTTTATTGATTGGAGCCAGCCAGCTGTTGATATTGCCCGTAAAATTTGGGCATTCAATCCCTGGCCTGTAGCGCAAGCTAAATTAAATGGAGAGGTTGTGAGAATTTGGATGGCTGAAATCCCTTCTAACCTCCCTTTGACAAAGGGAGGAACTCCTTCCTTTGAAAAAGGAGGGTTGGGGAGGATTTTGCATGCGGACAAAAACGGCATCGATGTGGCCTGCGGTAATGGCATATTGCGTTTGACCAAACTGCAATTTCCAGGCGGGAAAGTTTTAGACATAAAAGATTTATTGAATTCCAAGCAGGCTATATTAAAAGCAGGAAACCAGTTTTCATGAATGAATTAGCGCTCGATATTAAAAGCTTAACCAAGGTTTATAAAAACGGATTTACCGCGTTAAAAGGCATTGATTTAGCGGTGAAGCAGGGAGATTTTTTCGCCCTGTTAGGCCCTAATGGTGCAGGCAAGTCCACCGCTATCGGTATTATCACCTCTCTTGTAAATAAAACAGCAGGCGAAGTCAGAATTTTAAATACCGACTTACATGCTAATCCTGCCAAGGCTAAAGCTTATTTAGGAGTGGTCCCGCAAGAAGTTAACCTTAATATATTTGAAACCCCTTGGCAGATTCTAGTCAACCAAGCTGGCTATTATGGGGTGCCGCGCACTCTGGCCAAGCAAAGAGCAGAGCAATATTTAAAGCAAATGGAGCTTTGGTCTAAAAAAGATGTGCAGGCTCGAATGTTATCGGGCGGAATGAAAAGACGGCTGATGATAGCTAGGGCCCTAATGCATGAGCCCAAAATCTTAATATTAGATGAGCCTACCGCAGGGGTGGACGTTGAAATCCGTCAAAGCATGTGGGGCTTTTTGGCCGATTTAAATAGAAAGGGAGTGACTATTGTTTTAACCACTCACTATTTAGAAGAGGCTGAGAGCTTATGCAATCAGGTGGCGATTATCAATAAAGGCGAAATCATTGAAAACACTTCGATGAAGGCTTTGCTGTTGCAATTGGAAAGTGAAACCTTGGTACTTTATCCTAAAGAAACTGTAAAAGAAGCACCTGAGCTTGGGCAATTTCCTTGTCAGTGGATTGACGAGAGGACTTTAGAAGTAGATATCAAAAAAGGCCAAAGCCTGACAGAGCTAATAAGCGCATTGCAACATCAAGGTATTGAGATAGCCAGCATGCGTAATAAATCTAACCGTCTGGAAAAACTTTTTATTGATATGGTACGAAGGGGGCAGTCATGAACTTTAGAGAAAAATGGATTGCTTTCTATGGCCTCTTGTTTAAAGAAGTCAGCCGCTTTATGAGAATTTGGCCGCAGTCTTTGTTGCCCTCAGCTATTACCATGGTTTTATATTTTATGATATTTGGAAATGTAATCGGCAGCCGCATTGGAGAAATGGGCGGCCTAAACTATATTTCTTTTATTACTCCGGGCCTGATTATGATGGCCATAGTGACCAATTCCTATTCCAACGTGGTGAGCTCCTTTTACGGTTCGCGTTTTAGCCGTTCTATTGAGGAGATGTTGGTTTCTCCCATGCCAAACTGGCTGATTGTTTTAGGTTATGGAGCCGGAGGCCTTGCTCGAGGCATCGTGGTGGGAGCCATTGTTCTTGTAATAAGCTGGTTTTTCGCAGGCGTTCACGTCGAGCATGCCTTTTTGGTCTTATTTACTGTGATTTTGTGCAGCTTTTTGTTTTCTTTGGCGGGATTAATTAATGGTATTTTTGCCAGAAAATTTGATGATACAGCAATAGTAACGACTTTTGTCCTGACTCCTTTGATTTATCTGGGCGGGGTTTTTTATAGCATTGACAGCTTACCTCCTTTTTGGAGAGCAGTTTCTTTATTTAACCCGCTGCGTTATGTGATCGACCTATTCCGCTATGCTATGCTTGGAGTAGGCGGTGATGCTTTAGGCTTAGCCTTGAGCATTGTTACGCTGTTTACTTTGGGCTTATTTACAGCTTGCGTTTATTTGATGAATAAGGGAATTGGCATTAAGTCATAGAATGAAAATACTGCCTTTAACATTGCTTCCACCATTGCTTGGGATGGCGCTTTTAACTTTAGGTAATGGATTTTTTGGCACCCTGACCACGCTGCAATTGCAGTCAATGCAGCATTCAGTTTGGGCAATAGGCTGGGTTTCCACTCTTTATTTTTCAGGAATGATTATAGGTTCCTATTTTGCTCAGAACCTGATTGTAAGAATGCGCTACAGCAAGGCTTATCTAGTATTTGCCTTAAGCTTAGCCACGGCGGCTTTATTACAAGGCTTTATCCCGCAGGTTTGGCTTTGGGCCATTACCCGCGCTGTCAGCGCCTTTTGTCTGGCAGGGATGTTTATTGTGACTGATAGCTGGTTATTAGCTGCAGTTGAGGATAGGCAAAAAGGCCAGATTATGGCTATTAGTCTCTTAAGCTACTACACGTTTCAGGCAGCCAGCCAGCTGTTTTTAAAAATTCGTTTTCCTCAAGAATGGATGGCATTTGCTTTGATTGCAGCTTTGGCCTGTCTTTCGATTTTGCCTATTATATTTGCAAAACAGGCAGCTCCGCTTGAACACAACAAGCTTGCCTCGCCTAGATTATTTTTTAAGAAGGCCCCGTTTGGCTTGAGCGCTGGATTGGTTGCAGGCTTGATGTTTGCAATGGTTTACACCATGTTTCCCTTGTTTTTAAGCGAGGCCGGGCTAAGTCCTTCTAAAATTGCTAATGTCATGAGTGTGACTTTAATTGGTGGGGCTTTGCTGCAATTGCCGATTGGTAAAATTTCTGACTCATTTGATAGAAGAAAAGTGTTGGCTTCGGTAGCTTTGGGTATAGCCATTATTGCTTTGTTGATGGCATGTAGTTATCAGAATTATGCTATTTTACTGGCATTGTCTTTTATATTTGGCGGCTTTATTTTCGCTATCTATCCCTTAAGCATCAGTCACACCTCTGACTATGTGGGTAAGGCTTTGGCAGTGTCTGCTGTATCCATTATTACGTTAATCTACAGTGCAGGCTCTATGATAGGGCCATTGTTGATGAGTGCATTTATGAGCGGAATAGGAAAAATGGGCTTTTTTGCCTACTCTATTATAAGTTGCGGGGCTTTGGGTTTATATGGAATTTACTCTGTAGTAAAATACCAAGCAGTTCAGCCTCAGCATTTTGAAGCTAAGTTCCCGGAAGAAGCGATAGGAGAAAATCAGATTGAAACTAAGCCCAAACCTGAGTGAATTTCAAAAAAAGGTTTATAGCATTTTGCAAAAGGTTCCCAAAGGTAAAGTAGTCACTTACGCTATTCTTGCCAAGGCTGCCGGCTGCCAATCTTGCCAGGCAATTGGAGGAGCTTTAAAGCGCAATCCTTTTGCGCCACAAGTCCCTTGCCATCGAGTGATAAAATCCGATCTAAGCTTAGGCGGATTTTATGGTGAAACCTCTGGCCCACAGATTGATAAAAAGAAGCAGCTCCTGATTTCTGAAGGAGTGAGGTTCGATGAGCAGGGCAGGGTGCTAAAAGATTGTTTATGGGCTGGGCTACAAGAAGATATAGAGCTGTCGGCAATTGCTAAGACCCGCGACAGTAAAAATGCAAAACGAGTTAATCATGAAGATATTTGGAAGTAGTTTATTTGTCTTGGCGGCTAAACACCAAACAATTCTGATCTGAAAGCTTGGCATTATAGCGATAACCTTCTAAATTAAACTGTTTAAGCTTATCCTCTGAATCAATTTTGTTTTGAATGATAAACCTTGCCATAAGCCCGCGGGCTTTTTTAGCATGAATGGCGACCACTTTAAATTCACTGCCTTTTTGTTCTTTAAAGTCTACTTTTAGCCACTTGGCGTCTAATTTCTTAGGGTCAATGGCTTCTGAATATTCATTGGAAGCGCAATTAACAATCACTTTATGCTTATGCTCGGAGATGATTTTGTTTAAAGCCTCTGTAAGCTTATCTCCCCAAAAAGCATACAAATCTTTAAAGGATTTGGTCTTGAGTTTGATAGACATTTCCAGGCGATAGGCTTCAATAAGATCAAGCGGTCTTAATAGTCCATAAAGGCCTGAAAGAATTAGCAGATGCGCTTGGGCAAATTCAATGTCCGCTTTTAGTAAGCTGCGTGCTTCAAGGCCTTGATAAACATCTCCGTCATAGGCAAATAAAGCTTGTTTTTGCTGGGAAGTTTTTGAGCCAAACTCGGCAAATCTTTGTTGGTTAAGCTCGGCAAGCTTGGGGCTGATGGACATTAACTTTTCAATCTCTTTTGCAGAAAGCTGTTTTAATTCAAGTATTAAGCTCTTAACTTCTTGATGAAATATAACAGAGCTGTGTTGATCAATGGGTGCTTTGTCTTCAAAATTTAAGCTTTTGGCGGGGGAGAGCAGAGTAAGCATTTATTTCCTTAAAAAAGGTAGGACCTTTTCACCGAATTTTTCAATGAATTCTATTTGATTTCGGCTGATATTGAAAATATTAATTTGCTCAAAGCCTATATCGATATCCTGTTTAAGTCAGGCTTGTGCCGTTCCAATTCGGATGAATTTAGTCAGGTTTTGAGGTTCTACAAAATGGGATGCTTCGTCAAATAACGGCGGGGTTTTTAGCTCAGACTGCAAGTCGCTCTCTAAAACGGGAAAGCGCCAAAGCTTCCAGGCGTTGTGGAGCGCAGCCTCTTGTGATTCAGCATAGGAATGCAAAGCCTGTAAATACAAGGGTTTGTTTTCGCCGCCGGCTTGCCTAAAGCTTTTAACATCACGGGAACTTTTGGCGTTTTTTAACCCACTAGGCCTTGTGCTATTAGATTCTACCAGTTTTTCAAATAGGCTGAAAAAGTCGTCAAGGTAAACGACAAGTTTTTCCATTATCTGCACCATGTCTTTCCATGAAGGCTATTTGTGCTGGGCCAGGCTGATAGACTGAGGGGGATTCAGCCATAATTAGATCACGATATTGCCTTGGTAGATCATCCAATAAATTTTGTGCTGTAATGTGTTCACTGTTAGGGATATTAGTTTTTGCACCTAAGGAAAGTAAGAATTTTGCACGAGTGCAGTGTTCAGCTATAAGTTCATGAAGATTTTCACCATCTGCTTGGCATATAAGCATCCGATGAAGACGCTTTAAGACGATATGAAGTGCTGTTTGGCCATCTCTGGAGCTTTTATAATTTACATCTAGGCCCTGACCTATCATATAAGCAAATAATTCCGTAGAAAACTTATTACTATCAGCTACTATGTGGATGGACTCTTGATCTGTTAAAGCTATGTGTAAATCTTCATGCAAATACCGAAGGCAAGCAAACTTCTGATGGCGCGCAGCACAGTCCGCTGCTGTAAGGCCCTCACTAGTACGAATATGGATATTAGCACTGGCTTTTGCTAAGGTTTGCAATGCGGCCAAGTTGCCAGAGTTGGCTGCCTCTAAAAATGGAGTGCTTCCATAAGATTCGAGATCTTTGTTGGCTCCTTTTTCCAGTAATAGGAGCAAAATTTCTGAAAGTTCAGGGATTTCTGCCACATAATGTAAAATTGGCGTTGTGGGATGGCCATATTCATCGCTTACACAAGTATCAGGATTAATGCCTAAGTTTAATAAACATTTTGTTATAGGGAGACATTTATTGGTTTTAGTGTATGAAAAACGTAATGCTAGGTAAAGAGCATGCGAGGCTTCAGCTTTAAGTATTCCAAGAGCTGCTGGGTTATTTCGTATATAAGCTTCTAAGCCATCTACATCGTAAGTTTTGATGAAGGCTTCCATCGTCCTGATTTCTAATCCGCGCATAGTTTTCCTTAATTATATTTGTTAAATTATACAGTGGAAATTGCTGTAAAAAAAGCAAACTTATTTATCCTCTGGCTAGTCCCGCAGATTTTTGCTTTAATGGAGGAATGACTAATAAAGGTTTAAAAAATGAACCAGTACGATATTCTAATTGGAGTAGATGGGGGCGGCACTAAGACCAAGGTTGAGATTGAAGATGGTCTTGGTAATAAGATAGGTTTTGGCCAGGGCGGTCCTGCCAATATTCGTTCGTCTGTACCTTTATCATGGCAATCTATCCAAAACGCGGTATCTCAGGCCTTAGCGCAGTCTCCCATTAAAATGGGCGATAAAGCCTATCGATTTCATATCGGCTTGGGCTTGGCAGGCACTGAGGTCCCAGAAGCTGAAGAAGCCTTTTTAAAAGTACCGCATCCTTACAATACTTTGATTTTGCACTCTGATGCCTATGCAGCGTGCCTTGGTGTGCATGGCGGCAAAGATGGCGCCATTATTATTATCGGAACGGGTACGATTGGCTATCAGATTGAGCAAGGCCAGATTACGCGAGTGGGGGGCTGGGGTTTCCCTCATTCAGATGAAGGGGGCGGAGCCTGGCTTGGCATGGAGCTTTGCCGCTTAACCTTTCAGTGGCTGGATAAAAGAATCAAGCCAAGCCCCTTATTAGAAGCCGTATTTGAGCATTTTGACTATAACATTTTTGGCTTTTCCACCTGGGCTAATCGAGCCAGTCCCGGTCAGTTTGGTGAGCTTGTGCCCTTATTGATTTCCTTCATTGAAAAGAAAGACCCTCATGCTATCGACTTGATTAAGCAATCGGCCAAGTGCATTAACTCTATGTGGCATGGTTTGGAAAAACAGGCAAAAACAAAGCTAACTTATTGCCTATTGGGAGGCATAGCGCCTTTTGTTGAGCCCTATTTGGATAGAAGGTTAAGAGCAAGATTGGTGCCTCGTCAGTTTGATGCACCCCAAGGGGCTATTTTAATGTTAAGGAAACATTTACTAAGCCAGGAGGCAAAATGAATTTATCGCAAATGGAAACAGAAGCAAGAGAAGCACCTAGTGCGATCTTAAAACAGCTTCAAAGCAACTCTGAAGTTTGCAAGGCTTTATGCCAGCGCCTGCAAAACGTTGATGTTCCTTTTGTTTTTACTATAGCTCGCGGCAGTTCTGATCATGCTGCAGCTTTTGCTAAATATGTTTTTGAGACCCAGCTTCATTTAGCGACTGGCTTTGCCGCTCCTTCTGTCACGACTATTTACAAATCCAGACTAAAACTAAAAAATGCTTTGGTCATTGGAATTTCACAATCGGGCCAAAGCCCTGATATTTGTGAAGTTATGCAAATGGCAAGGCAACAAGGAGCGATTACGCTTGCTTTGGTCAACGAGGTAAACTCTCCTTTAGCTGATGCAGCTGAGTTTGTATTGCCCTTGTTGGCTGGTAAAGAAAAGGCTGTAGCTGCAACCAAAAGCTTTATTGCTACACTCTGTGCGATTGTTCATTTCGTTTCAATTTATAAGCAGGACCAAAGCTTATTAAACGCTTTATCTGGATTGCCAGAGTGTTTAGAGCAGGCTTTAGCAACTGACTGGTCAGAGGCTGTTAATATTCTGCAAAAAGCCGACAACTGTTTAACTGTAGCAAGAGGTTATAGCCTTCCTATCGCTCAAGAGGCTGCCTTAAAGTTCAAAGAAACTTGCGGCATGCATGCAGAAGCTTTTAGTGGGGCCGAGATAATGCATGGCCCGTTGGCTTTAGTGAAGCCGAATTATCCTATTTTGTTGTTTGCTCAACAAGACTCTTCTTTACAGGGCCAGCTTGAATTAATAGAAAAATTAAACGACTTAGGCGGGCAAACTTTATTAGCATTACCTGAAGGGATCAAAAAGCCTAGCAATTGCGGACATGTTTTAACTTTTCCTTCAAGCCATCATCCTATTTTGGAGCCTATTATTGCCATTTCCGCTCTTTACCCTGTGGTTGCTAATTTGGCAAAAGTGCGGGGATTGGATCCAGATAACCCTAAAAACTTGCAGAAAGTGACAAAAACCTTATGAGTGAACTGATTATTAGAGGCCCCTTAGTCCATGGGGAGGCTGAGAGCTGGCCTGAAAAGGATGTCCATATCGTTGATGGCAGAATTCATAGCATTTCTCCTCGGTCGAAATTAGAAAAAAAAGTGGAGCTTTTGGAGTTCCCTGAAAGCTATCATTTAATTCCAGGCATGATTGATATGCATATACACGGTGCAGAGCAGGCCGATGTAATGGATGCGTCAGTTGAAGCCCTTTCTACTATTAGCCAAGCCTTGCTAAAAGAAGGCACTACGAGCTTTTTGGCCACTACCATGACAGAAAGCAGCGAAAAGCTAAGCAAAGTCCTTTCCACCGTTAAGCAGTTTATTGATAGTAAAAATACTCAAGGTGCTGAAATTCTTGGCATACATTTGGAAGGGCCTTTTATTAGCCCCCATAAAATTGGAGCTCAAAGAGGTGATGCTTTGCATGTTCCTGATATTAATTTATTTGATGAGTGGCAAAATACCGCAGGAAACCATATTAAGCTTGTGACTCTGGCGCCAGAGCTGCCTCATGCTAAGGAGTTTATTGAGCATTTGGTGAAAAATAATGTGATCGCTTCGTTGGGCCATAGCAATGCGAGCTTTATTGAAGCCAAAATGGGAATCGATGCAGGAATTAGACATGCCACCCATTTATACAATGCGATGAGCGGCTTGCATCATCAAGAGCCGGGAGCGGCTTTAGCTATTCTGCTGGATGATCGAGTATTGGCTGAACTGATCGCCGATGGGATTCATGTTCACCCAGACATGCTTAAGTTTACTCTCAAAGTAAAAGGCAGCCAGCATTTGGTCTTGGTAACCGATGCGATGCGTGCTAAATGTTGTGGCGAAGGGGAGTTTGAATTAGGTGGTCAAGCGGTTGTTGTCAGAAACGGTGAAGCCAGGTTAAAACAGAATGGAAGACTTGCCGGTAGTGTATTGAAAATGAACCAAGCTTTTAAAAATATGCTGCGGTTTAGTCAGTGTACTATGCAGGACATTATAAAAATGGTTAGCAGCAATCCTGCAAAAGCCTTGCATATTTTTGATCAAAAAGGCAGCATAGCGATTGGGAAGGTTGCTGACCTGGTTGTTCTCAATGAAGAATACCAAGTTGTTGCTACTTTACGCCAAGGCAAATTAGTGTACGGGTTTTAGCCCGTTTGGAGTGAGATATGTTTGATGTGAAGCACAACAAAGCGGCGCTTACTTTAATTTTAATTGCAGCTATTGGCGGTATTTTGTATGGATATGATATCGGTATTATTGCCGGCGCACTGTTATTTATAGAACGCGATATTGCCATGTCTCCTCAGCAAATGTCATTTTTGGTAGCAGCAGTCTTGGGCGGAGGTGCATTTGCTACCCTAGTGACAGGGCCCTTGTCTGATTGGTTGGGTCGTCGTTTTATGCTGCTTAGCTCATCCATCATCTTTTTAATTGGAGTGTTTTCAGTCGCCTTTGCGCATAGTTATACCGTATTGTTGTTAGGTAGAATTACTCAAGGCATCGGTGTGGGCATTATTACCATTGCCGTGCCTTTATACATGGCAGAATCTGTGCCAAGCCATTTAAGAGGAAGAGGAATCAGCGCCTTTCAAATGATGCTTACCGTAGGGATTTTGTTGGCCAGTTTGGTCGATTTATATTTTACGACAAAGGGAAGTTGGCGCGGAATGTTTTTATCCGCAGCTATTCCTGGCTTAATTATGTTGGTGGGAGCTTCTTCTTTACAAGATTCGCCACGGTGGTTGACTATGAAAGGCCACCATGAAAAAGCATTGTCAGTATTGAAAAAGACCAGACCCGACCATGTAGCCCATGCAGAATGGGAGCAGATCAAGCAATCTCTTAGTAATTATAAAAATCATCTAACCGGCACCAAGCAGAGTTTATTTCAGAAGCGATATGCTGTGCCTCTAGTGATCGTTTTTGCCGTGGCAATTTTAGGCCAGTTAACCGGGATCAATTCTATTTTACAATTTAGTGCTGTGATTTTAAAACAAGCGGGCCTTGAATCTAATATTTCGGCCATGCTGGGCAGCACAGCAATTACGGGCCTTAACTTTTTAGTGACGGTGATTGCTTTAGGTTTGATTGATAAAGTCGGCCGAAAAGCATTATTGAGCATTGGTACCTGCGGAGTGGTCTGCGCTTTAACCTATTCAGCTCTAGTCTTCGGTTTTGCCGCCCCGGGGCCAATGAAGGGTTATTTGCTGCTAGTTGGCGTGCTGGGCTTTATCTTTTTCTTTGCAATAGGACCAGGAGTGGTGGTATGGCTGATTCTATCCGAACTTTTACCTTCCAGGATCCGCTCCACCGGCATGGCTGTCGCGCTTTTCTTAAATTCCTTAACTTCAACCTTATTAGCCTCAGTATTTTTAGATTTAGTAAGCTGGGTTGGATATATCGGAGTATTTGGACTCTGTGCTGCTTGTAGCTTTATTTACTTCTTGTTGGCGATATTTATCATCCCTGAAACTAAAAATAAAACTCTGGAAGAAATCGAGCATTATTTTAGCAAATAAAAGACTTTTATTAAGACCATAGCTATAATCTACACTTTAAGTGATATACAACAAGGGAAGTATTTATGATAGGTTTTTTGAATAGTTTTAAACAGCCCAAACCTTTTTATATGATTTTCTTCATAGAGGCATGGGAGCGCTTCGGCTTTTATGGCATGCAGGCCATACTTGTTTTGTATATGATTAAAAACTTCAATATTACTGATGCTCAATCTTTTAATATTTACAGTGCATTCACGGCTTTGCTCTATTCCTTAATGAGTGTTGGCGGCTATATTGGCGATAATATTTTGGGTACAAAGCGTACCATGGTATTAGGCGCTTGCACGCTAACAATCGGCTATTTTCTTTTGAGTCTGGGAAGAAGCGATTTATTTTACTACGCATTAGGCGTGATTGTAGTCGGTAATGGTTTGTTCAAAGCCAATCCATCCAGCCTGCTTTCCAAATGCTATGATGCGGGGGATCACAGAATAGACGGGGCTTTTACCCTTTACTATATGGCGATTAACCTCGGTTCATTTTTCAGCATGTTGTTTGTGCCCGTTATTGCGCAAAAATACGGCTGGGGCATTGGCTTTCGTACCTGCAGCATAGGTTTGGTTATTGCAATTATTAACTATTTTGTCTGCTATAGCTGGGTCAAAAATATTGGCTCTAAAGCCGGTATGCTCCCCATGAATATAAAAAGCCTATTCTTGGTGATTATCGGTGGGATTGCTGTGGTATTTTCATCTGCCTGGATATTGCAGCGCTTAGTCGTTGCTCACTGGTTGTTATTTGCTATAGGCTGCCTGGTCATAGTGAAGTTTCTTTATGAAATTATCAGATCCAGCGAGGCAGAGCGTTCTAAAATGATCGTGGCTTTAGTATTGATTTTACAAGCCATCGTTTGGTGGGTGATGTACCAGCAAATGCCAACCTCTTTGAACTTCTTTGCAATCAATAACGTAGAGCACAGCATTTTGGGAATAAGTATTAATCCCCTGTCTTTCCAAGCCTTAAATCCATTCTGGATTTTGGTAGCCAGCCCTGTATTGGCCGCTCTTTATAACCATTTTGCTAAAGATGGTCGTGATCTTTCTATGCCTAAAAAGTTTGCTTTAGGGATGTTTTTAAGCTCTCTAGGATTTTTAATTTTAGTAGCCAGTAAACACTTTGCTGATGCTAACGGTATTGTTTCTTCCTGGTGGCTCGTTGTGAGCTACTTCTTCCAAAGCGTAGGCGAGCTTTTAGTTAGTGCTTTAGGCCTGGCAATGGTGGCAAGATTGGTTCCCCAAAGGCTAATGGGCTTTATTATGGGCGCCTGGTTTATGACTACTGCTGCTGCCATGGTAATCGGCGGATTTGTTGCAAGCTGGACCAGTGTGCCAAGCGATATGAATGTGCCTGTGCAAACCTTGCCTGTTTATACTCATGTTTTCTTGCAGCTGGGTTCGGTGACGTTTGTTATTAGCTTGTTGATGATGATGTTAGCACCTAAACTCACTCGCATGATGTCCTAGCGCTTCCATCTCTTCATTAGACTTTTGTTGTGCTTCAGATCGAGCTGTCCTCATGTGCTAATTGCACACTGCGGTTCTCGATCTTTGCACGCCTCAGTCTAATTTTGAGCTGAAACCGCTGTAATTGCGTCGCCTCAGCAGAGCAAAAAATGAAGATGCTAGGATTTGCCTGACAGGGTTAGCTCTTAGCTCTTGCTTTAAGCAGTCGTATTCATGATAATGTCCAGGTTTTGTTCAATCATTAAAAGAGAGATAAATTATGAAAAATACTGTTAAATTATTATTGGTAAGCGCTGCAATTCTAGGTTTGGCTGGCTGTGCTAACCAAGCAACTAAGCCTAATATGAAGCCTATGGCTAGAACCTCTAATACCACCTCCAGCATTAGCATGAAAACCCAAGGCAACATGTTGATTGCAATGGCGACCACCAATTGGGACCCTAAAGCCAAGGACAGCTTAGCTGTTGTATGGACCGCACCGGCTAACAGCTATTGCCAAAATTCCCAATTCCCTATCACCAAAGGTCACCCAACTAATGACCAATCCTGGGCTTATCGTACTGTAATCCAAACTAATGCAAGCGGAGCGACTCAGATTTGTAACGGTCTATGGACTGCTAAAGTGGTTAACGTAAAAACCGGTAAAGTTTTGGCTAGCAGCCAGTTGAATGTTAATCTACAGGCACCAGCTCCTGCTGCTCCAGCCGCAGCTCCTGCAGCAGCAAAAACTGCTTCTTAGTAAAATCCACCCTAGCCCTCCTTTATTAAAGGAGGGAATCTCCTCACTTTGAAAAGGAGAGTGGGGTAGATTTAAGTAAGTTTTTTAAGGGCCTTATTCACGATAGATTCACCGGGTGTAAGGCTTTTCATTTCAGTAAATACTGCATCAGCCACGGTCTCATAAGGCAGTATTTTCCCATGTGACTGTTGATAAAGAAAGCGCACATAGCGAATGGCCCGATCAATCAGTTTATGGTTGCTTGGATAAAGCGAGGTCATGAGATTGCCTTGGTAAAATCCGAGTCTTCCCATTACCAGAGTCGATGCAATATTTAAAACCAGCTTCAAAATAATCTGTTGTCCAAAAAAATCGATATCGTCAAAGCTCAATTCAAACTGGTACTGGCTTTCTCCTGACAAGCTAAAGTGAAAAGCATGCTTAAGCTCTTTAATGGAAAGCTTTAGCGCATGTTCTCGCGTATTGCCATAGTCTTCGCTTAGATTAAACCCGGTCAAATGCTCGCTGCTTGTCGCAGGAAGCTCTGGCCAATTTAAAGCAACAAGAGGCCGATTTAAAAGTGCCTGCCAAGCTGAGGCGGCAGAGTCAGTATCTAATATGCTTAGGTAGACCCAAGAGGGTTTTACTTCTGTATCTAAGCTGTTTTCAAACGGAATTAAGTTGAAAGTCGGGGAGCGCTCTGTCGTATCCGTCAAAATGCTTAAGGCAAAGTCTGCTTCGCTTTGATACAGCATAGACTTTTTGTTTTGATAACAGTTTGCTTCAGCTTTAATCAGCGGAACCAAAGGACTTAGGTCGAGCTTTTCTAAAAAATAAACCAGTTTTTGCAGAACTGAACCTATTTCTGCTTTGGAATAAAACAGGCTTAGGCCAATAGCAAGCAGCATGGCGGTGGTGGCCTGCATTCGGGTACTGCCGGTTAAAGCCATTGGGCCTGCATCGATATAAAGGCCTTTAACCAAAGGATTTGAAATGGGATGCTCCGGATTGCGGCCCAATAAGCTTTCATCAGAATTGCAGTATAAAAGCCAGGGAGAGGTTTCGCATATCTCTGCTGCATAGTTGGTCGCCCCTAGAATAAAAGGAGACTCACCGCTTGCCGTGGTGCTAATTAATAGGTCCTGGCTGCTAAAACCTTGTTGCTGAAGCTGCTTAATGCCATATTCAGGATAGTCTTCACAGCGTTCAATGGAACGAATAAGAGCTGCATCTCCGCCGGCGATTAAACTCACTATTTGCGAAGAGTGTTCCGGATGATACTTGTTCCAGCAGTATTCAAGGCTGGCAGCTAAGCGTCCGCTTGCCCCGCAGCCTGCAATAAAAACTTTATGTCCTGACTTAATGGTATAAGAGATGGCGTCATGAAGCGCTTCAAGTTGGCTTTGGTAGGCAGTTAAATTTTTAAGACAACTGATGTCGATCTCGAGCAGAGTGCGAATAGCTTGAGCTAGATTAGTTTGGGCTAATTCTGACAATTTGGCGGTTTGCGGGTGAGGCTGCTCGGTGATTAAGGCATTTTTTAAAAAGCGATCATGAGACTGCCAAAATGAGCCGATAAGCCTAGTTAAATCCTGGTCAAACATTAGCTTTTCTTAGGCTGTGACTGCACTAACCATTGGTTAATTGCAACGATATCGTTCTGACTTAAGGTCCCGGCATTTTGCTTTAAGCTTAAGCTGTCATTGATATAGGTGTAGACTGCAGTGGCATATTGCTGCTGGCTTTGGAATAAATTGCTCTGCTGAGTCAGAACGTCAACAATAGTGCGGGTCCCAACTAGATAAGCTTGGCGAGTCGCATTGAGTGAGCTTTCTCCAGAAATTACGGCTTGGTTTAAAGCTTGCACTTGGCTGATATCAGAGAGAATGTTTAAATAAGACTGACGAACATCGCTGATGGTGCTGCGTCTGGTTTCCTCTAAGGTTGCTGTGCTGGCTTGATAGTTATAGTCAGCTTGTTTTACGGTGGCATAAGTTTCGCCGCTATTAAACAAGTTCCAAGTCACAGAAGCTTCTGCGGTGGCAGTGGTCACATTTCCATTGGTGTTGCTATTATCTTTGGCCGATCCATAAGAGCCTGTGCCTGTGACAATAGGTAAATAACCCGGAGTGCTGCTGGTGCCTGCCTTAGCAATATCAATGCCCAACTTTTGAATTTCTGCCTGTAACTGAGCGGATTGTAAGTTTAAGTTATGCTGTAAGCCGAACTGTACCCAAGTATTAGAATTGGCGGGTTGTGGTTTGATAAGCGGGAAGTTGGTTTCCAAAGGAGCTAGGTCTCCTTCGGGCTGCCCGGTGACCACGGTAAGTGCTTCTATAGCATTGTTTAGGCCATTTTGTGCCGCGACAGTTGAGGCGATAGCCGACTCATAGCTGGCACGAGTTGATTCTACGTCAGTTAAAGCTTTTAATCCGACTTTATACTGCTGCTCGGTTTGGTTCATTTGCTGTTTTAAAGAGTCTTCATTTTTTTGAGCATAGCGAAGCTGGTCTTGAGCTTCCAGAACGTTAAAATAGGCTGAGGCTACATTCATGATTAAAGTTTGCTGAGCTTGAGCATAGGTCACCGCAGCTTGCTTTAAGGTGTATTCAGCCTGGGTGTAGGCTTTCCAGGCTCCAAAGTTAAAAATGGGCTGGGTTAAAGTCAAGGTATAGCCGTGCGTATTGTAGTTAGTTACGGCATTAGGGTCGACATGGTTATCAGTAGTATTGGCCGCTAATGTAACGGAAGGCAATAAAGACGCTCTGCTAATAGGAACGCCATATTTTGCAGCTTGATACGTTGCCAAGGCCGATTGATAGGTAGCATTATGGGCGGCAGCTTGCTGGTAAATGTCAACCAAATCGGTGAGAGCATAGCTTGTGCTAGCAAAGCCCAGAGAAGTGATTAATGCCAATGCAATCGGTTTAATCATAAGTTATCCTTAAAAGACAAATCGTTCAGGTTGTTGTGCGTAAAGTAAAGGAGGCGCTACAGTCTCAAATACCTTTTGAGCTGACCATTTTTGATTATTCTTATTAATCAAAGAAACTTCCATGCTAGGTGCATCGCCGAGAATAGCCATTAAACGCCCGCTTTCTTTTAGGCAAGATTTAAAGGCTTCCGGTAAAAAGGGCAAAGAGCCTGTGATCACTAATACGTCTACTTCTTGGGCGTGGTAGTTCCAGCCTTTGGCGGCATTACCGATTTCCAAAGTCACATTGTTGATTCGGTGCTTTTTTAGTTGAGCCGCTGCATTTTGTGATAGGTCTGAATAAAATTCTACGCTGTAAACATGTTTGGCAAATTTCGCGAGCAAGGCGGTAAAGTATCCGCTGCCTGTGCCAATTTCTAATACGGTTTCATGAGGCTGAATGTTTAAAGCTTGTAGCATTTTGCCTTCAATTTTTGGGGAAAGCATCACTTCGTTATGCGCTAAAGGCAGTGAAGTGTCGGCAAAAGCCAAATCTTTATATTCAGGGTCAACAAATTCTTCGCGAGGCACAGCAGCAAGGGTTTCCAAGACTTTATTGTCTGTAACATCCCAGGTGCGAATCTGCTGTTTAATCATGTTAATTCGAGCTTGTTCAATATTCATAACTCATCCATCTCCACCGGCGCAATTGGTTGCTTTACTCAATAGCGCTCTATAGTAGCATAAGCACAGTATAGTACAAAACCCAGGCTTATTTTAAATATTAGCCGCCGTCCGCTTAGATAAAAACTTGCTACACTAGTTCTTATCCATTATAAAGAAACTTTTAAGCACCAAAGGAGAAACGTGTGCGAGCTAAACCGTTTGTTTTAATCGTGTTGGATGGCTGGGGCTACAGCGAGGATAAACAATTCAACGCTATTGAAGCGGCTCATAAGCCCACTTGGGATTATTTGTGGCAGCATTATACCCATACCCTTATTTCAGGATCAGGCTGTGATGTGGGTCTGCCCGATAAACAAATGGGAAACTCAGAGGTCGGCCATGTGAATTTGGGTGCAGGCCGAGTGGTTTATCAAGATTTAACTCGACTGGACAAGGAAATTAAAGAAGGGCAGTTTTTCCAAAATGCTGCGCTTTGTAATGCGGTTGATCACAGTATTAAAAAAGAAAAGACTTTGCATATTATGGGGCTTTTATCAGGGGGCGGGGTGCATTCTCATGAGTCTCACTTAGAGGCCATGGTTAATTTGGCAGCAAGCCGTGGTGCTAAAAAAGTCATGCTGCATGCCTTTTTAGATGGGCGGGACACTCCTCCGCAAAGTGCAAAACAATCTTTGGCTAATATGGAAAGCTTATTGAGCCAATTAAGAATAGGCAGGGTGGCTTCGATAGTCGGTCGTTATTATGCCATGGATAGGGATAAGCGTTGGGATAGAGTAGAGCAGGCTTATGAACTTTTAACTCAAGGCAAAGCTAATTTTAAGGCGGCTACTGCAGTAGAGGGATTAGAGCTGGCTTATCAAAGAGGTGAGAATGATGAATTTGTTAAGCCGACCCGAATCGGGGAAGATTCTGATGGCATAATAGAAGACGGTGACTCGGTTATTTTTATGAACTTTCGCTCAGATAGGGCCCGTCAGTTGACTCATGCTTTTGTGGATGAGCAGTTCGAACATTTTCCAAGGCCTCATAAGATCAAGCTTTCAGATTTTGTCACTTTAACCGAATATGAAAAAGCATTGCCGGTTTCTATAGCTTACCCTCCGCAATCTCTAAGCAATACTATGGGCGAGTACTTGTCCCATTTAGGCATGAAGCAGCTTAGGCTGGCTGAAACGGAAAAATATGCGCATGTTACCTTCTTTTTTAACGGAGGGGTCGAGCAGCCTTACGCAGGAGAAGACAGAATTTTAGTGCCTTCTCCAAAAGTGGCGACTTATGATTTGCAACCTGAAATGAGTGCGGTTGAGGTGACCGATAAACTGGTTGCTGCGATTGAAAGTACGCAATATGATGTCATTGTTTGTAACTATGCCAATGCTGATATGATCGGCCATACGGGAGATTTTGCTGCCACGGTAAAGGCCATCGAAACTCTAGACAGATGTTTGAAAAGAGTTGTCGATGCATTGCTTCAAGTGGGAGGCGAGGCTTTGATTACAGCGGACCATGGCAATGCTGAAAAAATGCGTGACACTCATACAGGACAAGCCCATACCGCTCACACCAGTGAGCCTGTGCCTTTAGTTTATGTTGGGCGCTCAGCTGAGATTAAGCTGCAAAGCGGAACTTTGTCAGATGTGGCTCCTACCATGCTGCATTTAATGGGTCTTGATGTTCCTGCTGAGATGACAGGTAAAGTTATTTTTGATGTGAAAAACTGATCAAGCGACCTTTGGCGATCTATGCTACTCTGAATGATAAAGGTGCTATAAATAAATGGATTGCAATCGTATGAAAAAAATTGCCTTAAGCTTAATGTTAATTTTCGGGGCGACCTCCAGTATTTCTGCCTATGCGGCAACTCCCATTCCTGATACAGCTGATGCTCCTGTTATTTCCAAGCCTATCTCAGCCCCTGCACCTACTCCCGATACCAATATATCGCAAGCTGATCTTGAGCGATTTGGTGCGGCGATGGAAGCGGTTCAAGATTATTATGTGGATAAGGTAAGCGGTAAGACCATTATTGATAATGCAATTTCAGGGATGTTAAGCAATCTTGACCCGCATTCTGCCTATTTAGACGAGCAGGATTATGAAGATCTGCAAGCTATGACTGAGGGTCAGTTTTGCGGAATCGGTGTAGAAGTGGATATGGAAGGCCCGGCTTTGGAAGTGATTGCTCCATTAGATGGTTCGCCTGCCGCTAAGGCCGGCATTAAAGCCGGCGATATGATTGTTAGAATTAATGACACTCCTGTTCAAGGTCTGACTGCTAATCAAGCCATTATGATGATGCGCGGTAAAAAGGGCGATAAAGTCACTTTAACTATTTTCCGTAAAGGGGCGGCCAAACCTTTAGTGATTACTCTGACCCGAGATGAAATTAAATTACAAAATGTAAGAAGCGAATTACTTGAGAAAAAATATGGCTATATTCGTGTGGCAAGCTTCCAGGTCAATACTGGGGCAGATGTGGCTAAAGCGATAGCAAGCCTTGAAAAGCAAAGCAACAATCATTTAGAGGGGGTCATTCTGGATTTGCGCAACAATCCAGGGGGCGTGGTGCAGGCTTCTGTTGACACAGCCAGCGATTTTTTAAATTCTAAAAACTTACCTTATGGTAAGAAAGTCGTTTATACCAAAGGCAGGATTAAAGAGGCTGACTTTACAGGTTATGCAACGGGCAATGATTTGACTCATGGTGTTCCCATCGTCGTGCTGATTAACGGAGGAACCGCATCCGCTGCTGAAATTGTGGCTGGTGCATTGCAGGACTATCATCGAGCTTTAATTGTAGGTCAGCGCTCTTTTGGTAAGGGTTCTGTGCAAACTGTATTCCCTCTGCAGGATGGCAAAACGGCTATTAAGTTAACCACTGCAAGATATTATACTCCATCGGGAAGGACCATTCAGGCTTTAGGCATTACGCCTGATATTATGATCCCTGACTTGCAAATTCCAAGCAGTGTAAAACCTCAAGAAGGTTTAATTATTCGAGAGTCAGATTTCCCTGATCACTTAACTACCGTTCAAAGCAACGGCGAAGTCACAAAACCTGTGGCTCAAGATGATGCTCAATTAATGCAGCAGCTAATGGGTAAAAAGTCTAAGAAAGACCAGCCCTTAATTTATAAGGACTACCAGTTGCAGCAAGCTCTGCTATTATTACAAGCATTGAACGCAAACGTTATAAAATCCCAGAGTGAAAGTTAATTATGGCTGATTACACATCTAAATCGATTGAAGTTTTAACGGGGCTTGAACCTGTCCAAAGGCGCCCAGGTATGTATACCGATACCACTCGCCCCAATCACCTTGGTCAAGAGGTGATTGATAACAGTGTGGATGAGGCTTTAGCGGGGTTTGCTAGTGAAATTACCGTTACCTTGCATGATGACGGTTCTTTGGAAGTTGAAGACAATGGCCGTGGTATGCCGGTGGATATTCATGCTGAAGAAGGCGTTACCGGGGTTGAGCTAATCCTGACTCGCTTACATGCCGGTGGTAAATTCAATAACGATACTTATAACTTTTCAGGCGGGCTGCATGGGGTGGGTGTGTCTGTGGTTAACGCCTTATCCAAAAGAGTCGAGGTAAAAATTCGCCGAGATGGCCAGATTTACAGCATGGCTTTTGAACATGGTAATAAAGTTGAAGATTTAAAAGTACTCGGAACGGTTGGCAAAAAAAATACCGGCACCAATGTTCGTTTTTGGCCTGATGAAAAGTATTTCGATACCATTAAGTTTTCAGTCAGCAAGCTTTGCCATGTATTAAGAGCTAAAGCCGTTCTTTTGACTGGTTTAAAAGTTACTTTTATTGATAAGACCAACAACAACCTTGAGCAAGTGTGGCAATATTCAGATGGTCTGCCCGATTATTTGTCTCAAGCGATGCAGGAATATACCTGTTTGCCCGAGCAGCCTTTTTCAGGAGCGTTTACCGGTAACACTGAGATGGTGGACTGGGCCTTATGCTGGCTGCCGGATGGCGGAGAAGTTTTATCTGAAAGCTATGTTAACTTAATTCCCACCGCACAAGGCGGAACCCATGTTAACGGACTTCGTACCGGCCTTGCCGAAGGAATGAGAGAGTTTTGCGACTTAAGAAACTTGCTGCCTCGCGGCGTAAAATTAACTCCAGAAGACGTCTGGGATAGATGCAGTTTTGTATTGTCAGTTAAAATCAAAGACCCTCAATTTGCCGGCCAGACCAAAGAAAAGCTGTCCTCTCGTGAATGCGCAACTTTTGTATCCGGAGTGGTAAGAGACGCATTTAGTTTGTGGTTAAACAAGCATGTTGAACTGGGTGAGCAGCTAGCGCAGTTAGCGATTGCCAGCGCTCAAAAAAGGTTAAAAGCCGATAAAAAAGTGATTCGTAAAAAAGTCACCTCAGGCCCGGCTTTACCTGGAAAGTTAACAGACTGTACTACTCAAGATCCTCAATACTCCGAATTGTTTTTAGTGGAAGGAGACTCTGCGGGAGGCTCAGCAAAACAAGCTCGCGATCGTGAATTTCAGGCGGTTATGCCGCTTCGTGGTAAGATTCTCAATACCTGGGAAGTGGACTCGGCTGAAGTTTTGGCTTCTCAAGAAGTTCATGATATTGCGGTGGCGATTGGAGTCGATCCAGGTTCTGATGATTTATCTAAATTACGCTATGGCAAAATCTGTATATTGGCCGATGCGGATTCAGACGGCGCTCATATTGCAACCTTGTTATGTGCTTTATTTTTAAAGCATTTCAGACCATTGGTAGAAGCTGGAAATATTTACGTTGCGATGCCGCCTTTGTATCGAATTGATATCGGTAAGGAAGTCTATTACGCCTTGGATGAAAGTGAGCGCCAAGGGGTAATCGATCGAATTGCGGCTGAAAAAATCAAAGGCAAAATCAATGTGCAGCGATTTAAGGGGCTCGGTGAAATGAACCCGATACAACTTCGTGAAACCACGATGGCAAGAGATACTCGCCGTTTGGTTCAGCTCACCTTAGCAGAGCCTGAAGAGACTATCAGCAGCATGGATATGATGCTTGCTAAAAATCGTGCGGCAGATCGTAAAGCCTGGCTTGAAACTGAGGGCAATTTGGCTGAAGTTATTGTTTAATATTCTGGTTTCAGCTCGAAATTAGACTGAGGCGCGCGAAAACCGAGAACCGCAGTGTGCAATTAGCACATGAGGAACGCGCGGTCTGAGTGCAACGAAAGTGTAATGTAGAGATGGAAGCAGAAGTTGCTTCTTTATAGAATGTCGGTATTCTATATTTTATACCGAACAAAAATAAAGAGGCCAGTATGAGTGATCAAGACAGTAAGTGGCTAAAAATTCTCAGCCCTGATCAATATCGAATTTGCCGTGGTGGTGAAACAGAGCCTGCTTTTACCGGCAAATATTATCAACACTTCAAGCCAGGTATTTATAAGTGTGCCTGCTGCCAAGCTCCTTTATTTGACTCTGAAACCAAATACAATTCCGGCTCAGGTTGGCCCAGCTTCTATGCGCCGATCTCTGATGATGCGGTAAAAGGGCTTCCTGATAAAACCTCGGGAATGTTTCGGATTGAAACTCGCTGCAAAAAATGTGACGCGCATTTGGGTCATGTATTTGAAGATGGACCGGAGCCAACGGGTCTGCGTTTTTGCATTAACTCAGCAGCATTGGATTTTGTTACCAAGCCTACTCACTAGATCTATCAAGTTAGATATCAACCAACTACAGCTCGAAGTTAGAGCAAGGCGCACAAAAAGCGAGAACCGCAGTGTGCAATTGGCACATGAGGAACGCTCGGTTTGAAGTGCAACACAGGTATAACGAAGAGATGGAATTGGTTGTGAAAACTTGGAAATTAGCAATATTAAGCAGTATAGGTTCTGGCTTAGAGTATTACGATTTTGTTATCTATATCATGCTCGCGCCCTATCTGAGTGAAAACTTTTTTCCAGCTAAAGATAAAAGTTTGGATTTTATCCTTACGATGGGGATATTTGCCACCGCTTATATAGTAAGGCCATTGGGTGGAATGATCTTTGGGCATTTTGCTGATCGCTATGGCCGCAAAAAAGCTTTTTTAAATGCTATTTTAATAATGGCTGCCTCCACAGTTTGTATTGGATTATTGCCGACTTATAAAGTGCTTGGCATAGTGAGTCCATTGTTGCTAGTGGCTTTAAGATTAATTCAAGGCATTTCCCAAGGAGCAGAGATTCCAGGAGCGATGACTTTTGTTGCGGAACATGCACAATCCCAAAGCCGCGGTTTGTTACTTGGAATTTTAATTAGTGGAATCGGGCTGGGTGCATCATTAAGTTCTCTCGTTAATTTTATTTTGACGATTCATTTATCGCATCAGCAAATGTTAACTATGGGCTGGCGCATTCCTTTTTTGTTAGGTGGGGTATTGGCGCTAGTTGGATATCTATTAAGAAAAAAAGTTTACGAAACTGCTTTGTTTTTAGCGCAACCTCCAGCACATCATTTCCCTTTGATAGAGTTGTTCCAAAAACATAAATTAGCTTTGCTAAAAAGTTTTATCATTATTTTATTTCCAGCCTGTTTGATTATTTCAGGCTTATTTTTTCCAGCTTATCTTTCGCATTATTTTGCTTATTCAGTTTCTCAGATTTATTTTGCTATGACGGTGAGTTTGCTGTGGTGCTCTGTAATGCTGATTCTATTTGGTTTTCTGTCTGATTATATCGGTAGGAAATTTTTAATGATGAGCGCAACGCTTATTTCAATTTTGTTTTTATATTCTTTATTTAAACTTTTGCTCTTGAAAAATTCACAGTCACTTATTCTGTTTATGCTGCTGTATCAGACCCTTATCGCTGCACTTGCCGCTTCTTATCCGAGCATATTAGCAGAATTTTTTGTAACAAAGATTCGTTATAGTGCAATTGCGGTGACCTACAATTTTTCTTACACTGTTGCTGCATTTTTTCCGATGCTAGTGAGTGTTTTAATAAGTGATCATAATCGTCCAATGCTAGTTCCTATGCTGCTTTCAGGGGTTTCGTTTTTGAGTTTTTTAGTTTTGATTTTTACAAGAGATGGCACGGGGAAGTCACTTCTCTAAGGCCGCATTGAAATGCAGTTGAAAAAAAATTTTGCAAAAAAGTGAAAAATTTTGTGTTTTATATTTGCTAAGCTGAATTTTTTTGCCTAGAATTAAAGTGCATCTATCAACCAACGGAGAAGAAAGATGGCAACTGCAAAGAAAAAACCAGCTGCTGCTAAAAAGCCAGCTGCTAAAAAAACCACTGCTAAGAAAAAGAAGTAGTTTCTTAGTTAGTTAAATTAAAGACCGCCAGCGCAAGTTGGCGGTTTTTTTTTGTCTACGATTTTCTTTTAATCTGATACTGCGTTGTTGGCAGCCATTCAATGTTGATGCAAACCATCCTTGGTTTTCACTCCTTACGGAGCGCCCTCATAAAACGTGCGCCCAAAACTGATCCAGTCAGTTTTGTCATTACCTTAATCGGTAACTGCGCGTGTTCTATGGCCGCCACGCCTTGCCTCAGATCAAAATAAAGATCGTATACTGGCCAGATTGTTTAAGATGTTTTTTTGTCATCCCCAACTTGATTGGGGATCCATTAATTCATTCACAGATAAGGATGCGCTTTTGATGAGTTCCAGCTAAAATAGCTCTATCTAATTTCTTTTTTAAACCGAGATGACCACTATGCAAACCTTGAGCCTAAATTTTGATGGAGTGGAGCCTTTAGCGCTTCATGAGTTCACCAGGAAAGCCTATTTAGATTATTCCATGTATGTCATTTTGGATCGGGCATTGCCTAACATTGCAGACGGTTTAAAGCCGGTGCAAAGAAGAATCGTTTACGCGATGAGCGAGTTGGGTTTAAAAAATACTGCTAAATATAAAAAGTCTGCTCGAACAGTCGGTGACGTTTTAGGTAAATATCATCCCCACGGTGATACTGCTTGTTATGAAGCGATGGTCTTGATGGCGCAATCCTTTTCCTATCGTTATCCATTGGTTGACGGTCAAGGTAACTGGGGTTCATCGGATGACCCTAAATCTTTCGCGGCAATGCGATATACGGAATCCAGACTTTCAAAGTATGCTGATATTTTATTATCGGAATTGGAGCAAGGCACAGTAAGCTGGGTGCCAAACTTTGATGGAACTTTAGACGAGCCTGCATTATTGCCCGCTCAGGTTCCCAATGTATTGTTAAACGGTGCAACCGGAATTGCAGTCGGTATGGCAACCGATATTCCTCCTCACAACTTAAAAGAAGTGGTGAGTGCTTGCCTGCATTTATTAAAACATCCTAATGCCAGCGTGGAAACTTTATTTGGTATGGTAAAAGGCCCAGACTATCCCACTGAAGCTGAAATTATCACACCGCAAGCCGATATCCTCAAAATGTACAAAACCGGTAATGGCTCTGTCAAAATGAGAGCGGTTTATTCGATGGAAGAAGAGGAAATCGTGATAACCGCGCTACCTCATCAAGCTTCGGGTGCCAAAATTTTAGAGCAGATCGCTGAGCAAATGCAGGCTAAAAAGCTGCCTATGGTGTCTGATTTAAGAGACGAATCAGATCATGAAAATCCTACTCGACTCATTATTACGCCTCGCTCAAACAGAGTTGATGTAGATGCCTTGATGGCACATTTATTTGCGACGACTGATCTAGAGAAAAACTATCGGGTCAATATGAACATGATTGGCTTAGATGGTAAGCCTCAGGTTAAAAATCTTGCGCAGATTTTGAATGAGTGGCTGCATTTTAGAACAGAGACTGTGCGTAAGCGTATGCAGTTTAGATTGGATAAAGTCTTAGCACGTTTGCATATATTGGACGGCTTATTAATAGCTTATTTGAACCTTGACGAAGTGATTCACATTATCCGCACCCATGATGAACCTAAAGCGGAATTAATGAAAAAATTTAAGTTGTCCGAAATCCAAGCCGATGCAATTTTAGAGCTGAAATTAAGACACTTAGCAAAATTAGAAGAGTCCAAGCTCAAAGCTGAAAAGAAAGAATTGGCAGAAGAGCGTGATTCTATTCAGGAAGTGTTAGGCTCTGAAACTTTGCTCAAAAATAAAGTGGGTGAAGAACTCAAAGTGATTCGAGATGAGTTTGGCGATGAGCGTAAATCTTCCATAGTGGAAAGAGCGGCTGCGATTGCCATGAAAGAAGAAGACATGATGCCAACCGAAAGCGTGACCGTAGTCCTATCAAAATTAGGCTGGGTCAGATGTGCTAAAGGTCATGAGATAAAAGGCTCAGATCTTCAATATAAAGCCGGAGATGAATTTTTGGCTGAAGCCGAAGGTAAAAGCAATCAGCAGGTTGTGTTTTTAGATTCCACAGGAAGAAGCTACTCCATGCTCGCGCATAAATTGCCTTCAGCTCGCGGACAAGGTGAGCCTTTAACCGGGCATTTCTCTCCAGACCCAAGCAGTATATTTGAGGCCTTGGTAATTGGAGATATGGAGCAAAACTTTGTATGCGGCTCAGATGCTGGCTATGGCTTTGTCACGAGCTTAAGTGAAATGATTAGCAAAAACAAAGCGGGTAAAAATCTAATCAGCTTACCTGACAACTCCAAAGTATTGCCTCCTTTAAAAACCAATGTCACTGCTGATGAGTGGCTGGTGTTAATTACCAACGAAGGAAGAGTATTAACTTATCCTATTACCGAGTTACCAAAATTAGCCAAAGGTAAAGGCAATAAGATGATCGGCATTCCAGGAGACCAAGCTAAAGCCCGTACTGATTTTGTATGCCAATGGGCTATCATTGCGCCGAACCAAGAAATAATGATTCATGCCGGCAAAAAATACTTGCGCCTCAATCAACAAGCCTTAGCTGAGTATAAAGGCGAGAGAGGACGCAGGGGCGGAATGTTGCCTCAGGGTTATCGTAATGTCACTGCGGTGGAGCTTGTTAACCCATAATGCCTTTATTACTTAGACAAGCTCAGGCAAAGGATTTGCCAGAAATGAATCAGCTGATACATAGCGGTTTTGTTTATTGGGAATATGTGCCTGAGCGAATCGATAAAATTATGGCCCTTATAAAGCTTGAAGCTTGCCGTTTAGATCAATACCCGATGTATCTGGCTTATCATGAGAGTGAGCTGATCGGTTTTTTTGGTTTTTCTAAGTGCAAGGATGGGCCCAAGGTTGATGAGCTCCAGTATTTTTTTATTGATAAAAAACATATTGGCAATGGCTATGGGAAGCAAATATGGGGTCTTTGTTGCACGATGGCAAAATCTCATGGCATCAGTGAATTTTTCATTAAGAGCGTGATTGAAGCTGAAGGGTTTTATCTCAAAATGGGCGCTAAAAGAATAGGCCAGGTTGCTTCTCAGGTTACTCCAGGTTTATTTTTGCCTATATTGAGCTACTCATTATAAGCCGCTATTTGCCATCAAGGTTGATGCTAGGCGATCCCGGGGTCTGTCTAATATTCCTTCCTTTATCAAAGGGCCTAGGGTGGAGTTGAGGTTCCCTCATTTATCAAAGAAAGCTAGGGTGGAGTCGAGATTCCCTCCTTTATCAAAGGAGGGCTAGGGTGGATTTAGTGGCTCTTCTTTCTCAACTGAAATAAAACAGCTAGCATCAGTAATCCGATTAAGCCTGAAAGAGCAATGTAAAGCAGTGGAAGCACATTAAAGTTTCTTGGGAATATTGCGAGGCTAAATACAAAAACGGTAGCAAGCCCCATATTTAAAAAACTCATCATGGCTGAGGCATTGGCTTTGTCTTGTGCTTTGCTCAATGCGAAGATGGATGCCTGGATATACATCAGGCAATTCCCGATTAATAAAATGGCCATGGGAATAAATAAGCTGCTTGGCTTAAATACAATGTTTAAAGCAATAAGCATCATCACAGAGCCCGCTGTATTAACAATAAACCCTATGACAATGCCTTTTAGGGTCGATATATGTTTTGAAAGTACCGCGGACAATTGCGAGCCCAGAAAAATCCCAAAAGAAGGCAGTAGACCCCATAGTCCAAAAATACCGGGAGGCATTTGCATTAATTTAATGCTGATAAAAGGCGCTTCGGCAGAAAAGATATACATAAAGGCGGTGCAAGCTCCCATAATTAAAGCCCCGAGTATCAGTATGGGGTTTTTAATTTGAGCAAAATAACCTTTCATAATATGGGTAAAATATAAGGCTTTAGGATTAATGGCTTCCGGGATTTCTGGCAATCGGCTGCTTAAATAAGTGACTAGTAGAGCATATGCCGCTAAAAAGTAAAAACAGCTCTGCCAGTTAAAGCGATCTACCAAAAAGCCTCCAATGGCAATACTGATTCCAGGGGCCAAAGCAAATCCAGTCATCAGGATGGAGAGCTTCTTTTTAGCTTCAGTTTCATCATAACAACTGCTTACAATAGTAAAGCTTATAGTCAATCCCACGCTGGCACCTAATGCCATTAGCAGTCTGCCTATGACTAAGTAAATAAAACTATGCATGGGCTCTGCAACGATACAAGAAGCAATCCCAATCATGCATAAGATGCTGCCGATATAAATGGCCTTTTTAAAGCCATAGCGCTTAGCCAGAGGGCCATAAAGCAGTTGCCCTATTGCGTAACCAATCAGATATAAGCTAATGGTAAGCTGGGCTGTATTGGGGCTAATGTTAAAAGCTTCTGCAATGCTGGGAAGGGCCGGGGTAAAGAGTACAGCATTAACAGCGCTAAAGGTAACCAATAGAAATAAACTTAACATGGAGGGTTTTACGCTGTTCATACAAGCCTTATTTATTCAGGAACCCACTCTCTTTTCAAAGCACGCTTGCGATTCTGGCGAGCGATGGCCAGATCAATTAATTTGCTTAGCAAATCTTGATAATCGATACCTGAAGCTTGCCACAATTTAGGATACATGCTAATGGTGGTAAAGCCTGGGATGGTATTGACTTCATTGAATATAAACTCGCCGGAATCTTTATCTAAAAACAGATCAACTCTTGCCATGCCTTCACATTCCAAAGCTTTAAAGATTTGCTTGGCCATGCTTTGGGCTTGGGCAATCTGCTCCTGAGTCAATTTGGCAGGAATCGCTAGGCCTGCTCCGTCCGGATCCAGATACTTCGCCTCATAGGAATAGAATTCATGGTGAGGGATAATTTCGCCGGGGACAGAAACTAAGGGCTCTAAACCATATTCTGGGTTTTCTAACACGGATAATTCAATTTCCCTAGCGTTGACACCTGTTTCAACTAAGACCTTGGTGTCATAAAGCAGGGCGTTATTGACGGCCGCTTCCAGCTCGTCCGCTGATTTCACTTTGCTGATTCCGACACTGGAGCCGGTGTTGGCTGGTTTGACGAATAGGGGGTAATGCAGATTTTTGTTGATGCTTTCGCTTAGCTTAGCCGCATTTTGTTGCCATTCTCCTTCACTAAAAGCGATATAGGGGGCGATAGGAATGCCGGCTGCCGCAACTAATCTTTTGGAAACATCTTTATCCATTCCAATGGCCGATCCCAATAGACCACAGCCTACATAGGCAATATCAGCGAGTTCCATAAGGCCTTGAACAGTGCCGTCTTCTCCCATGGTGCCGTGCAAGACAGGGAAAACCACGTCAAATTTTTCGCCTACGCTGCTTTTGGGGTGGGGGGCTACCTGAACTTGAGTAGAAGCATGAGGCAATTGTAAGGCTTTGCCATCTTGTGAAAATTCTAGGTGTTTTACATCACCTAGCAACCAATGACCTTGTCTATCTATACCAATTGGGATAATTTCAAACCGATTAGGATCAAGGTTGTTGATCACTGATTTGGCTGACTGTTGTGAAACTTCGTGTTCTCCGCTACGTCCTCCATAGAGTACGGCGACTTTGATTTTTTTATTATTTGTCATAGATTGATCCTGTACCAGATTTACTGCATAAGTATAGACTTTTGTTAAGCTATTCCTAGCCCTTGGCAAACTTTTTCTCGTATCCGGCGCAGATTTAGGTTATTATATCGTCGTTTTAATTTTTAAATTAGACGTGACAAATAAGATTTACTTTATTTGTAATGCACAGATTGCGCTCAGAAGCTGTTGTTCAGAAAGCTTAAGTTTACCGAGAAAAATAAGCGCGGCCTTTGCAAGTCTTTTAAAAAGCAAAGCATTGCGCCACTGTCATAAAGACAGTGATTTTATTTAATTTTTCGGAGTAAAAAAATGAGTAGTATATTACCTAAATTTGCCGCCCTTGGTTTATCAGAATCCACCTTAGCAGCCTTGCAGAAAAAGGGCTTTGAGGAACCCTCCCCAATCCAAGCCCAAGTCATCCCCATTTTATTAGAAGGTAAATTAGATATTATTGGCCAGGCCCAAACCGGGACGGGTAAAACCGCTGCATTTGGTTTGCCTTTAATTGAAAAACTTTCGCCTAAAGGAGAGGTCCAGGCTTTGATCTTGGCTCCTACTCGTGAGCTTGCAATTCAGGTGGCTGAAGAAATTCATTCATTTGCCGGCAATAAAGCTCTGCAAGTTGTGCCTATTTACGGCGGCCAATCCATGGTTGAGCAATTGCGTCGATTGAAAAAAGGCGTAGACATTATAGTCGGGACCCCTGGGCGCGTGATGGACCATATTGAACGCAAAAGCTTAAAACTCGATAAAATCCAGTATGTGGTATTGGACGAAGCTGATGAAATGTTGAATATGGGCTTTTTGGAAGATGTGGAAACCATTCTGTCAAAAATTACCCAGAAAAAACATATGTTGTTATTTTCGGCGACCATGCCTTCTGTGCTAATGAAAATTGCTGACAGACACATGGGCGAGAAAAAAGTGGTGGCGGTTAAAGCCAACCAGCTGACCACTCAGTTGACCCATCAAATTTATTTTGAAGTGCGTGAGGCCGATAAATTAGAAGCTTTATGCCGAATTATCGATATTGAAGAAGATTTTTATGGGGTGATTTTCTGCCGTACCAAAGTCGATGTAGATACAGTAACCCATGTTTTATTGGACCGTGGCTACGCGGCGGATGGCCTGCATGGTGATATTAGCCAGGATATGCGCGAGAAGATTTTAAATAAATTCCGTAAGCAAAATATTAATATCCTGATCGCAACCGATGTGGCAGCGCGTGGTATCGATATTCAAAATCTGACCCATGTAATCAACTACGCATTACCACAAAATCCTGAAAGCTATGTTCATAGAATTGGCCGGACAGGCCGTGCGGGTAAATCGGGTACTGCGATTACTTTTATTACTCCATCTGAGTATCGCAAACTAAGCTTTATTCAAAAAATTACCAAGACCGAAATCAAAAAAGGTAAATTGCCAGGAGTGCAGCAGGTCATTGATAAAAAATGGAACCGCATTCAGCTCAATATCGAGCAAGCTTTGCAAAAGGAAGCGGCGCCTAATTATCAGAATTTAGCGGCTAATTTATTAAAAGAACATTCAGCTGAGCAAGTTGTAGCAGCAGTATTAAAATACGCTTTCCAGGGCGAATTGGATGAAAAAAATTATCGCAATATTCAAGAGTCTCGCGAAGCTAAAGAAGGTTCTGTGGACAGCAAGGGCACCGCTAAGTTGTTCGTTGCTCAAGGTAAAGCTCAAGGGCTCACTCCTTCAAGACTGGTTGAGTTGATCAAGAACACTGCCAAGACCAAAGAACATAAAATCCAGAACATTGAAATTATGGATAAGTGTTCCTTTATCACCGTACCGTTTAGCGAAGCTGAGTTTATTCTGCGGGCATTTAAACGTATTAGTGGTGGTAAGAAATCCATGATTGAAAAGGCGAAAGGCTAAAACCCCTCCTAGCCTTCCTTTGATACAGGGAAGAGCGATTTTAAAAGCGTGGATCCCGGGTTCGCTTAACAGCGCCCCAGGATGACATTAGGAAATGGAGTTAGTCTTTATCATAGTGTCATTCTGGGTGATAGTACCCGAGCCTGCGATTTATAAGTAAGCTTGTCATTCTGTCATCCTGGACGCGGTACTCGAACCCGTTACCTACAAGTAGGCTTGTCTTTCTGTCATCCTGGGGCTGCGTAGCAGAACCCGGGATCCAAGTTTTAGCTTATCTCATTCTTTTAGTAAGAATGCCGTCTTTTTGGTTCGGGCTGTGATCAACATCTACCACAACACCTAAAGAATGTAGGGCATTTAAAATATCCACTATGGGGGATTCGGCATCATTGCCCATGCCTTCTTCGCTTGCGGTGAGCTTAAGCACTTCGTCTTCAAGCATGGTATTCAATTTATCAATTTTGGCTTGATTGTCTAGGCTGGAATCTTCCAGGATTTTTTTAATCATTTGGCCCATGATAGCCCCTTATTTTGTATTATGCTGTAATATTAGTATAGTTTATGAATTTGATATTGGAGAAAGCAGTGAGACTTGAGAACAAAGTGGCCCTTATTACAGGAGCTTCAAGTGGAATAGGGGAAGCGACAGCGAGATCTTTTGCCAGGCTGGGAGCCTCTTTGATTCTCTGTGCTAGGCGTACAGAAAGACTAGAAGCTTTGGCGACTGAGCTTAAAAACCAATACCAAAGTCTGGTTCATATTATCAGTTTAGATGTGACAGCGCCTCATCATGTTGAGATGGCGCTGACAAACCTGCCTGTAGAATTTATCAATATCGACATCGTGGTGAATAACGCAGGCTTAGCCATTGGTTTAGATCCTCTAGCCGATGCCAGTATTGAAGATTGGGATAAGATGATTGATACCAATATAAAGGGTTTGCTTTATGTCACCAAAGCTATTTTGCCCGATATGTTGGTGCGAAAAACGGGGCATATTGTTAATATCGGCTCTATTTCGGGGCATCAGGTTTATGCCAAAGGAGCGGTTTACTGTGCCACTAAGCATGCAGTAAAAGCGATTAGTCGTGCCTTAAAGCTTGAATGCCAGGGCAGTCCTATTCGGGTTACTGAAGTGGATCCGGGTTTGGTGGAAACTGAATTTAGCATGGTGCGGTTTAAAGGCGATACAGCCCGGGCCAAAAAAGTGTATGAAAATATACAGCCTTTGACGGCACAAGATGTAGCCGATGCGATTTGTTATGCGGTAACTAGACCGGCTCATGTGAATGTCGCAGAAATCACTTTGGGCGCAACCGAGCAACCCATGCAGCTAGTTTAAGCTGGACTGGGTTTAATAAAAAAATCTCACCGGAACTGATAGCAGGTAGCCTTTGTTGCGGATAGACTTAATTAAGTTGTGATGAGTTCGATCTTTTAGCTTATTTCGCAGCCTTGATATTTGAACGTCGATGGCTCGGCTTTCCGGGTCGTCGATATCAATTTTTAGCACCGAGGCAATTTTCTCCCGAGTAAGAATTTCCTGCTCGAAAGCCAAAAATAGTTCAAGCAAAAGACATTCATTTTTGGTTAAGAAAATATGTTTGCCGTTTTGATGTTTAAGGCAGGCTTCATCAGGAATATAGGACCATTGCGCGAAGCTGGCTTTGTGGTAGTTTTCGTCATGCAATTGGGGCTCTTCAGCGGCCTCAAAAGAAGGGCTTGGTGCTAAGATGGGCTGGGTTTTTCTGCGTTTCAAAATAGCCTGGATTCTAGATAAAAGCACATGCGGGCTAAATGGCTTTTCAACATAGTCATCTGCGCCGGCTTCAAAGCCCAAAACCACATTCATCTCACCTTGGACTGCGGTCAGCATAATAATGGGAACATCAAGCGTTTCTCGAATTTTTTTGCAGACGTCTAATCCGTAAATATCAGGCAGCATCAAATCCAGGATAATTAAATCCGGCACGGTAGTTTCTAAAGTATTTAATAGCTCCTGGCCGGTAGAAGCTTCAATGACCTCAAAGTGATAACGGGTCAAGAAAATCTTAACCAGTTGGCGGATGCCAGGTTCGTCATCAGCTATAATGATTTTTTCGTTGGCCATAGGTAACTCATTCATTTAATTAATACGATCATAGAGAAAAAAACGCAATGCAGCAATGAAAATGACAATATTGCAGGGCTCAGGTAAGATGGAGCATTTTTAACGGACTCCCCATGCTAAAAATTGCTGCTGCCTGCCTAATTAGCACCTGCTTTATCCCGCATTGTTGGGCGGATGCTACTATCTACCAATTGCCAGAGGTGGATGCCAGCGCTAAACCACCGCTCTCTTATCAGCAATCCAGCAGCGTGGGTAATCAGATCGTTATATCAGCTTCACAAATCCAAAGGGCCGGAGTCACTAATTTAGCTCAACTTCTTAACAATACGGCTGGGGTCCAATATATTGCAGGTTTGGGCTCTGAGCCGCAAATTTTAATTCATTCGGAACCGGCTTTGATTATGGTAGACGGGGAGGCCATGACTAACTTTTCCATGAGCGAGCCTGATATTGGTTTAATACCCTTGTCCGAAATCAAAGAAATCATCATTAGTCCTGGAGTGGCTGGTGCTGAATACGGGAATCAGAGCTTGGGGGGAGTCATTAATATAGTAACCCAATCAGCCTTCAAGCCTGAAAAGAAAATCAGCGTAAGCCTAGGCTCGGCTTTGATGAGCCAGGAAAGTGTAATTTTGTCAGGGCCTTTATCTCAAGAAAATGCTTATCGGATCAATGCGCAAAATGAATATGATCAAGGCTATCGAGAGAGCAGTCAGCAAAGTACCAATCAACTCGGTTTTAAGCTTGAACACGACAGCCAAAATGGCTCGCTGCATCTGAGCCTATATGGATTAAACCAAAATAGCCACTACCCCGGTTATTTAACTGATGCTCAAATAGCTCAAAGTGCTACTCAATCTATTGCTTCTCAGGGCCAGGGGGATGAAGAAAGCAACACGGGCTTGGCTGAGCTGGCCTGGACTAAAAATATCAACAATAACTGGCAAAGCAAAACCAATTTGAGTTATCGGCAACAAGTTGCTCAGTCCAATTTAGAGGGAATTTTTGATCAGAACTATCAAACGGTTGTGATCAATCCCGAATTAGATGGAGCTATCGGTAAGCTTCAAACTAAAGCGGGCATTAGTTTAAGCAATGAAACCTATAATTATACGAGTCCCACTTTATATTCCAATATCCAAGATGCTAATCAGCAACAATATAGTGGCTATGGTAGCTTAGTATTTCCTTTGCCTAAGCAGATAAGCCTTAGCGCAAATGGCCGCTTGCTAGCCATTGATACCCATGCCCAGTTTTTTAACAATGCAGCTTATCAATTCAATCAGCCAAGCGACCAAACTCAAAACATGGGGCTGCTAAGCTTGAATTTAAGCAAACAGTTTAACGCCCATACCCAGGGCTATATACGTCGAGCAATGGGCTATCAGCTGCCTTTTATCGATGAGTCTAACTATACCGCTAATCCCAATACAGGCTTTGGCTTAAAAGCGACAACTTCAACTGCTTATGAAACGGGAGTGAACTGGCATCATGGGCAATGGCAAAGCGATGCCGAAGTTTTTTTAATCAATCTCAATAATGAAATAGGCTATTTTACCCCTCCTAATGGCATTGCGGCTAACTATAACTTGCCTTCCACTCGTCGAGAAGGCATGAGTCTGGATGCTCAGTATGAGCCGACTTTAAAGTGGACGTTGCGAGTAAGCGGGACTTTAATGAGCAACCGGTTTAGAGAAGGCAGTGATAGCGGAAATGTTATTCCAGGCGCTTCTGAAATCTTAAGCAACTTTAGTGCGAGCTATCAAATTAGCCAAATATGGTCGATTTATGGCGAATCACTTTATACTGGCTCCCAGTATGCAGAAGGCGATAATGCCAATATCAGCCAGGCTGTGCCGAGCTATTGGCTATTTAATCTCGCGCTCAATGCCGAGTTTCCAGAATGGATGTTTAGTTTCAGAGTTGATAACCTGGCCAATACTCAATATAACTTGGCTGCTGTATACGATCAGTTTATTGCTGCCACTCCTAACAACAATATTGCTTATTACCCGGCTCCGGGAAGAACGGCCATGTTGCAAATTAGTTATAGGTTAAGCTAATGAAATCCTGGCTTCTAGCAATTCTTTTACATGTGGGCTTATTGGGCTTTTTTATCGTATGGCCGCAATATAGTAAAATACAAAGCCTGCCTAAAGATACGGGCGGTATTCCTGCATTTTTAGCCGGTGCAAGCTCGCAGCCCCCGTATCCTTCTACAAATAATCAGATGTTAAAACCAGGCTTAGTTAATGGTTCTACTAAACTTAGCGCTAATAATAAATTTATCGGAGTCAATCAAGCTGTTTCACAGCACATAGCTCCGCAAAACATGCAGGTTTTATTAAATAGTTTAGACCGTGATATCCAGGCCCATTTGACCTATCCTGATTCGGCACAAAGCGATATTCAACAGGGTTTTATTATTTTAGCTTTTGATTTGCAGCCTGACGGGCAGATTAGTAATATTGCCATAGAGAAAAGCAGCGGGATGCAAGATTTAGATCAGGCTGCCATACAGGCTGTGCAGCAAAGCAGTCCTATTTCGATGGCTATCCAACTCAATCGGACTATTCACTTGTCGCTTCCAGTGAATTTTAGTTTAGAATAACAATAGGTTTCCTTTCCCTCTCCTTGGTCCTCTCCCGCAAGTGGAGAGGAGCGTGGTGGGAATGAGTAATGAATAAGCCAGGTTAATGAGAGCGTGAAATGACAAAACTAAAAATAGGGCTTTATATCGGGCGTTTTCAGCCTTTTCATCAGGGCCATCTTTATATTATTCAAAAAGCTTTAGAAAGCTGCGATAAGCTGATCTTGATTGTGGGGTCAATTAGCAGGGCGAGAACTATCAAAAATCCTTGGAATTTTGAGGAACGTAAAAGGCTTATTGAGGCCAATCTGAAGGCAATAGGGCAGGAATTTGCTGATAGGCTCACTATCTTAGGCGTAGAAGACCAGATGTACAATGAGGCCAAATGGAACGATTCAGTGCGGGCTTTGGTTTTGGAGCATGCCGTCCCTTATGCTTCTATTATTTTAATCGGTCACGATAAAGACGAAACCACTTATTATTTAAAAGCCTTCCCAGAATGGAGTAGAATCGAGCTGCCTAATTTTAATAAGCTTAACGCCACTTTAATGCGCAATGAGTATTTTGCCGGTAAGGCACCTGCTGACATTCATGGTTTAACCATTAGCACTCAGCAATATTTATCTGAATTTAAACAGACCCAAGCCTTTTTAAATTTGCAGTCTGAATACCGCTATATCAAAGCCCATAAAGCTTCCTGGGCTAAGGCGCCTTTTCCGCCTATTCACGTAACAACTGATTCTGTAGTGATATGTAATGATCATATATTGCTGGTGAAAAGAGGCGGTTACCCGGGACATGGGCTATGGGCCTTGCCTGGTGGGTTTTTAGAGCAAAAAGAATGGGTCTGGCAAGGCTTGATTCGGGAGCTTCAGGAGGAAACCTCCATTGAACTCAGTATCGAGGAGCTTAAACAGTACCTTGTTAACATCCAAGTATTTGATCATCCAGGCCGCTCTCAAGTGGGCCGCGTGATTACTCACGGTGGCTTGTTTCAAATTCCGGGCAATACTTTACCCAAGATTAAAGCCAATGACGATGCGGCAGCCGCAAAATGGTTTCCATTAAAAGAATTCTGGGCCATGTCTGACCAAATGCATGATGATCATTACTATATCGTTAAGCATTTAATATTTTCTTAAGCTTGCTCTGGTAAAATCATTTTTAGGAGTGGTTTATGGAGCATAAAAATGGACTTGGATGTCGATAAAATTTCAGTTGATACTTATCATGCTATTGCAACAGCATTGGCGCATAGTGTTAGGATTTCACCGAAAAATGTGGATAATTATATTGAATCTAAAGTGACTCTAGCGCTTAACCAAAAGGAAAAACGTGTTTCTCCTCGAGTGGTTATCAATAATTTCTCGATCCCTACAAGCGAAACAATTATTGCCCAAGCAGTTCGAAGGCTTGCGCGTCTGCAATCCCCTTCTTTTATAGCACGCCTAACCGGATTAGCTGTTAAATTGTTAAAAGCCGAAGCAGAATCGCTAACGGATGATACTGTTGCTGATGGTTTTGATGCCATTTTTATGAAAGTTTTGGGCCAAATTCCAAGAATGTACAATAACAGTTTGCCAGCGGCCGCATTGCTAGCAAGACCAATAGAGCCTCGTCCAAGTTTATCTTTATCTAGAACTTTAGCTGATTCTATTGGAGCATCAGGACTTTCCTTCTTAAGCGGTTCTGCGGGTACTTCCAGAGTTATAGAATCTGACAGCTCCACAGCGGATTCTTGCCTAGGTTAAGCTTTTTAATTGCCTGTTGCGATTTCTAGAGCCTGCATAAGCCAGGGCGTATATTTCTGTGGATGGTCTTTCATGTCTTGTTTTAAAGAGTGAATATCCATCCATTTCACTTCAGAAATTTCATCTTGATTGAATCCTGAAATCTCGCCGTCATATTGGCCGACAAATACATGGTCAAATTCATGTTCAATCAGGCCATTGCTCAATTCAGCCCGATAGATAAAATGTCCCACTTCTTTGAGTTCAGTTTGAATTCCGAGTTCCTCAAATAGCCGGCGATTAGCCGCTTCTGTAATAGATTCATGTTCTCTTGGGTGGCTACAGCAAGCATTGGTCCATAAGCCGCCACAGTGATACTTTTGCGGGTGGCGTTGCTGCATTAACACCGCCAAAGGAGCCCTCGCCCCTTGTGGGGGAGGGTTGGGAGAGGGGGCAAACAAGAAAATAGAAAATGCCCGATGCAAAAGACCAAACTGATGGGCCTTCTGCTTTTCCTCAAGGCCTATCATTTGGTCTTGTTCATTGACTAAAATGACTTGTTCCATTTAGTCCTTGCTGCTGCGTTCGGCTTTACGACGGTCCGTTTCTTTTAAGAAGCGTTTGCGAATACGCAAGAACTTAGGAGTGACTTCAACTAATTCATCATCGTTAATAAACTCTAAAGCCTGCTCCAAGGTATGTTTGATAGGCGGAGTTAACACGATGTTTTCATCGGTTCCGGCAGCCCTGATATTGGTAAGCTGCTTGCCTTTGATTACGTTAACTACCATATCATCGTCTCTGGAATTTAAGCCGACTACCATGCCTTCATAGACTTCGGTACCGTGCTCAATCATCATTTGGCCGCGCTCTTGTAAATTAAACAAAGCATAACCTAGCGCCTTACCGTCTTGGTTTGAAATTAACACACCTCTTTGACGCTCAGATGCCACATTCTTTTTGCAAGGGCCGTAATGGTCAAATACGTGGTTTAAAATCCCTGTGCCTGAGGTTGAGCTTAAGAACTCAGTATGAAAGCCGATAAGTCCACGGGTAGGAACGACGTACTCTAAGCGAACTCGGCCTTTTCCATCTGGAACCATGTTTTTGAGGTCGCCTTGACGCATCCCCATTTTTTCCATAATAGAGCCTTGGTGCTGTTCTTCAATATCAATGGTCACAAACTCAAAAGGCTCTTGTTTCACTCCATCAACTTCTTTCATAATTACTTCAGGACGGGAAACGGCAAGCTCATAACCTTCACGGCGCATGTTTTCAATTAAAATAGCCAAATGTAACTCGCCTCGGCCTGATACTTGGAATTTATCAGGATCGGCGGTTTCTTTCACCCTTAAAGCCACGTTGTGAATCAGCTCTTTGAACAAGCGATCACGAATGTGCCGTGAGGTAATGTATTTGCCATCTTTACCTGCAAAAGGTGAGTTGTTAACCTGGAATGTCATGGTTACTGTTGGCTCATCGACCGTTAATGGCGGCATAGCTTCAACGTTATTAGGATCGCAAACCGTGTCAGAAACGTTTAAGCCTTCAATTCCGGTAATACAAACAATGTCGCCGGCATTAGCAGTAGGCACTTCAAGTCTTTTTAGGCCCATGTGACCTAAGACCTGTAAAATACGGCCCTGGCGAGTTTTGCCATCGCGAGTGATGACAGTAACAGGCATATTGGTTTTAGCCGTGCCTCTTGCGATTCGGCCGATACCGATGGTGCCGACATAGCTGGAGTAGTCCAGCATAGAAATCTGCATTTGGAAGGGGCCGTCAACGTCTACGGCAGGAGGTGCTACTCTATCAATAACGGTTTGGAATAGAGGGTCCATATTTTCTGAAGGCTTGCTTAAATCCAAAGTCGCATAACCCATTAAGGCAGAGGCATAAATAATAGGGAAGTCCAGCTGTTCGTCTGTGGCACCCAAGCGATCAAATAAATCGAATACTTGGTCAACTACCCAGTCAGGACGAGCGCCGGGACGGTCTACTTTGTTTACTACTAATATAGGTTTTAGGCCTTGAGCAAAAGCTTTTTGGGTGACAAAGCGGGTTTGTGGCATAGGGCCGTCAACTGCATCGACCAATAATAGAACGGAGTCTACCATCGATAATACGCGTTCTACTTCTCCACCAAAGTCAGCATGCCCTGGGGTGTCCACGATGTTGATTCGATAGTCTTTCCATTGAATGGCGGTATTTTTAGCCAAAATGGTAATGCCGCGCTCTTTTTCCAGGTCGTTGGAATCCATGACGCGCTCAACGATATTAGCACGGTCTCCCAAAGTTCCTGATTGTTGTAAAAGTTTATCCACGAGGGTGGTTTTACCATGGTCAACGTGGGCGATAATAGCGATATTTCTTAATTTTTGGATAGACATTCTTTTGGCTTCACTAATGGTAGGGGAATTTACAGCTGCGCAGTATATAGGAAATATCGCTGGCTGGCAAAAACATCATACAAATCTTAGCCTATCATTATAAAAGGCCATGCGGGGGCGATGTTTTTACTCCAAATCACAATGGTATAGCCGTTAATAACGATGACCTGCTCAGGTTTGCCAAAGTTTAAAGTTAGCGTTTCAACATTCATTCTGGCGGGATTGGCATTATTAAAAATCACAAAATTGCCTTGATTAGGCCTTTTAGCCTCAGCATACCAGTCAGTATTAACCAGCCAGCCTTGAGGTAGGATGGGGGTGTTTTCATCGGAAAAATTGATAATCGCTCTTACGCTTAGTTTGCCTGAAGTCATCACGGTAACCGAGGAAGCTTCCCAGTAATTGGCATAGCCATTGGTATAACCATGATTTTCTAGCCATTCTATAGCTGGCATAATGGGGGGCTCTGATTTAGGTGTAAATAATAAGGGAATAAAATAAAAAAGATTAAGGATTAAAAAAAATACCAGCAGAGCTTTTATATCTCTGGCTCGCTCAGTTTTTATAAGAGTCTCTGGCCTCAATGCTCTCAATGCCAAAATAACCCCAAATACATAACTTGAGATTAAATAACGCGCTGAGAAGGGATCAACGGGGGCATTAGAAAAATAGGAACCTAAGCTGGTTTCTCCAAAAATATAAGCCCCGCTCAAGCTTAAAATGGAAATAGCCAAAAATTGATTAAGCCAGTCCTGCTTCTTCCAATCTTTTAGGGTTTTTAACAAGCCTAACAGCATGATAATAAGCCCAAGCTCACGGATAATAATAAAGTAATGAGGTAGCTGAGTTTGGATGCCTGCTAGGTTGGCATAATTGAGGCCCAAGAAAAACAGAGCTAATAAGCATTCTTTTGGCTTACTAATATTATGATTTGTGGCAACTATAGTGAGAGGGTACATATGGCTAAATAGCCAGACTGTGAGGTGAGCCAATACAGCAGCGCTTAATATAATCAAAGGCAGATTAGCTAAGCTGTCTCGCTTATTATATTTTTCTAAGCCCCACAGTATCAATAAAGGCAGGACCAAGACAAAATCAATCCAAGGATCTCCCATACAGACTATATAGGTCAAAGCAAAACAAACAGCTGTTTTTAGAGCGGGCTTTTTTATATGAACGATACAAAACAAAATCAATAAACAGTACATTAAGCTTGCGGCATGATAAGAAACTAGGCCAAAGCTTAAGCTCGCAGTCTCTAAAGTCGGTAGCCCCAGCATAATAAAAACAAAGCAAAAGCTAAATACAGACACAGATTTATATTTGGACAAAACTAAAGTTAATAAAACCATTAAAGCAAACACTATGGCAGGAATGATATATAGCAGTTTCAAAGACGGTCCTACAATTAACATGCCAATTGCCAGCAAAATCGTATCGACGCTGTAATAAGTATCCAGGGTTAAAATCCAGTGTTTTAGAAAGAGGTTGCCATTATGAATGTCCTGAGCCTGTAGAAAGTAATTGGCGCAGTCAGAATTGATAGGAATATGGCGAAATAAAAGGCTATAAACCACGGCAAGCATTATAAAAAAAGTAAGGCCGATACTCAGTCGCATGGGATTGCCCATTGGCTTTCAATAGTAATCGGGGGAAGTATTTTTATGAGCTTATCTCGGCTTAGCTCTCCTGAAATTAAGCTAAGTTGTGACTTTTTAACTTTTAAAAAAGCAGCCAGGAATTTAATCAAAGCTTGATTGGCTTTACCATCAACAGCAGGAGCATGCAATTTGAGCTTTAAGCGTTCGCCATAAAGGCCAAGCCATTCATTTTTTTTAGAATTAGGCTGAACATGAAGCCTTAAAAAAAGCGCATCATTTTGCCAATAACAGGCTGCTTTCATAAGATGAGCCTTATTTTATAATGATCAGTAAAACTTGGATTAATATCATCAAGACAATAGGTGACAAATCAAAGCCATGGATGGGTCTAATAACGCTGCGAATGGGCCTTAATAGAGGCTCTGTTAGCTGTATCAAAACAATTTGCATAGGATTGCCTTGATAAGGGCTGATCCAGCTCAATACAGCGCGCGCTAAAACCAAATAAAAATACAGATTCAGCACTAGCAAAATAAGTCTGATGATAGATGGAATAACAATCATAGCGCTAATTGGAAGGCCAATAGTCCAATCAATTAAAGCAATTTCTATGATTTGCAGAACCAGCATTAAAATAATTGCGGCTACATCTAAGCCAAACCAGCCTGGAACTATTTTTCGCAAAGGCAATAGTAAAGGATTGGTGACTTTGATTAAAAATTGGCAGAAGGGATTATAAAAATCGGCTTTGACCCATTGCAGCAAAAAACGAAGCATAACCGCTGTGATATAAAGTGAAAAAAGGGTGGTGATTAAAAATAACAAAACCTGTGCCATCGTACTATTCATTTTCCTTCCTACTTCCAAATATGCCCGTGCCCACTCTAAGCCAATTACTGCCTTCGGCAATAGCTGCTTCTATATCATTACTCATGCCCATAGAAGTTTGGTCTAGACTCAAGCCTTTTTCAATCAATTCTTTTTGAATATGATAAAGTTTTCTAAAAATTTCTTGTTGTTCTTTAAGGCTATCACGTGGAGCCGGAATCAGCATTAAGCCCCTTAATTTAATGTGAGGAAGCGTTGAAATATAGCGAGCAGCTTCTAATAATTCACTTTGAGCAAATCCGGATTTGCTTGGCTCTTGATCCAGGTTTAGCTGTAAAAAAATATTAAGGGGAGGGAGATGACGGGGACGTTGGGAGCTTAATCTCTCTGCAATCTTAATGCGATCTACACTATGGACCCAGCTAAAATGTTCAGCAATATCTCTGGTTTTATTGGACTGAATAGGGCCAATAAAGTGCCACTCAATAGGCCAGTTTTTAAGCTCAGACATTTTGCTTAAAGCTTCTTGCAGATAGTTTTCTCCAAAATCAGTCTGGCCCGCAGAAAAAGCTTCTTTAATGGCTGAGATGGGTTGAGTTTTGCTGACCGCAAGCAAGTTGACAGTATCAGGATTGCGTTGATATTGGCTAATTGCGGAGGCAATTCGACTTTTAAGAGAGGCTAAGTTATCAGCAATAACGCCCATGACGTTATCAAGCTGCAGATTTAGGAGGAGCAGAACCGGGAGTGAGCGTTTTGCGCATATCAAATCGGCAGATTACTGGAGATTGTCCAAATCTTCTGCCTTGAGTCACTTGATAGCCTAGGCCCTCATACAGTTTACGAGCACCTGCTTTGTTCATCATAACATTCAGGTCAATGACTTTAAGCTTGTGCTGACGCACGTAATCTTCCATCCAGATCATAGCCTGTTTAGCATAACCTTTACGCTGAAACTTAGAGAATATTTCAATATAGTCAACAAAAGCGATGTGGTGGTCTTTCATCCATAGAAATGAAAAAGCCAAAATCCCAGCAATTTCATTACTTGATTTTTCTACTATGTGATAGGCAAAATGGGTATCTTCAGGCAAAGACTGATTGTAATAAGTCATCACTTCAGACTCAGAAGCGCGAAATGCCGTGTTAAAATTCGGATATTCTCCGAGGTCAAGCATGGCTTGAGCATACTCACGAATAGAATGCTGCAAATAGGTTTGAATTTCCAAAAAATTCATCTGGCGAAGTTCGATGTCCATTGTCTTTCCATGCAAACCAACAAGTAATGAATTTTAAGCTACCGCGTCTCAGACTTCAAGCATAATGCTTATCAAGTCCAAGTTCTCTTGAATCTTAAAAGAGGCTCACATCCTTGTGAGTCATCCTGACAGCACATCCTTGCGCATAAGTATCAGTATGTATCCGTAAGCTTAAGGAAATATTAAGAGAATAACTTATTGCATAAATAGTGAAATGCTTACAAAGCAAAGCGAACTTGTCAGCTGCTTTCTAGGTCTTAGAAGCTAATACTAATAGGGAAGGAAGAAAAAAAGGAGGCGTATATGATTTACGCATATGTTGCAAAAGGCTTTAACCTCCAAAAAGAGATTAGCGATGAGATCCGAGCTTATGCGCGCAGCAGAGGCTTGCCACTTAGTGAGGTGATTCAAGACCAAGCTAGCCAGGCAGTATACTGGAGAGGGCGTCGCTTAAATACTTTATTAAAGCAAATGGAGCCAGGCGATTCTTTAATCATGTATGAAGTTGCCGATATTGCTAGTAACTTTAAACAAATTGCAGAATTTTTAGGGGCTTTGGTTGAAAAAGAAATTAAATTGCATTTAGTCAAATACGAAAAAATATTTCGTGGCGAAAGACTCACTCCTGCCTTTGAGCTTATTGACCTGGTCCGGCATTTTGAGAGTGACTTTGTTGCCACCGAGGCTATCCAAAAAGAGCTGCATAAACACCTCCCTCTGGAAAAGTGAGGCTAAATCTAGCTGCCTTTTATTAAACGGCGGCTTTTTTCCAGTGAGGTTTGCGCAAAGCGTAGATAATAAATGGCGCCACGCAGAAGATAGTCGTCCCGCCTAATAAATAGGCTTCATAGTGCCATACATTTCCTACGTCGATACCCACCGGCGGCCAAAATCCCACTATGATGGTAATAATACAGGAAAGGCTTCCGGCTCCAGCAATGGCCCATATTCCAATCTTGCCAAATGGGACTTTGTAGGCCCGTGGCATATCAGGATGAAGGTAGCGTAAGCGTACCGCCGCTGCAAACATAAAAAGATAAGCAATTAAAGACAAGATTGCCGTGATATTAGATAAAATCCAATAAGAACTGTTTACGCTTGGCATCAGCAAGAATACCCCGCAAATGAATATGAACAATACGGCTTGTGCGGCGAGAATAGCGACAGGGGCATGAAATCGATTGGTCTTTTGTAGCCAGCTAGGTAGGGCGCCATCTTGAGCGGCAATCAATAGGCCTTTGCTTGGGCCTAGTACCCAGGCTGCAACGCCGCCTAACCCGCCTAAAATAATGCAAGCGCCGATAATCGAATTCATCCAGCTAATATGATAGGCTGCAAAAAAAGTATAAAACAGTTCAAGCATACCAGTCATAAGCTGGATTTGTTTTTGCGGAATCACTACGGCAATTGCTAAGCTTCCGCCAATTAGTGTCGCCAAAATAATCAAGGTTGACCATAGCAAAGCGCGCGGATAGCTTTTTTGAGGATCTTTGACATCCTGAGCATGAATGGCCGACATTTCCATTCCGACCAAGCTATATAAAACATTAGTAAGTAATACCAATGTCCCGATTGAAGCAATATGAGGGAAAAAGCCATGCCATGAAAAATCAACGTTAACCGGTCTGCCATGAGATACCCAAATATAGCCTAGAATGCTGATTAGGACCATTGGTACTATGGAGCCCAATAAAGCTGCAATATTGGTAATCTTGCTTGAAACATGCATGCCAAAACAGTTAACCAGAGTGGTCCCAAAAAATAAAATCATCACTACGGTTAACATATAGCCGGTGTTTTGCACCAATGAAGGGTTGATCATATAGGCCACTGTGGCAGCCAGCAAAGACATAATGGTCGGATACCAGCAAATATTATAAACCCACTGCAGCCATATCACCACAAGGCCCCATTTTACGCCAAAGGCCTCTCTTACCCAGATATAGATTCCGCCATTTTTAGACCAGCCTGTGGCAAGTTCAGCTGAAACAATGGCGGTGGGAATAAAAAAGAAGACGGCTGCTAACAGATAGTAAAATACGATAGAAAAACCATATACTGCACCAAAAGGCAGGCTTCGCAGGCTATCGACTGCGATGACATTGAGCATCACTAAAGAAAAGACACTCATAACCTTTTTAGAAGTGGACTGCATCAGCTACCTTGCTAGGATTTCAAACGTTTAATTTCTTGAAGGGCGGTATGTAAAGCCCCTTCTGCACTTTTAAGGTCATTGCTTAAACGTCTGATATCATCTTGAACGTGCAATAGGCTAATTTCAGCAGCGTTCATCTCGGTTTCGATACGCTCCATTTCATCCAAAGATTTATTTTTGGTTTCATAGCCTAGTGCCGCTGTTAAGACAAAGCCAGCCAGGCAGGCAAAGGCAATAATCATCAGAGTAATAGGTAGGCCGATCGTCGCTTTTAACACCGGCAGGAAGAAAATACCGACTGCTGCGCCCACTTTACCGGAAGCAGAGGCAAAGCCATGTCCGGTTGCTCGAAGATGGGTTGGGAACAGCTCGGCAGGTAACAAGAAGGTAGTAGGGTTAGGGCCCATATTAGCCATGATGTTAAATAGAATGAAGCCGCCAAAGACCAAGGCAATTTCTCCCGAATGACTTGGCATAAGGGCTGAAGCAGCTAAAACGAATAGGCCGATTGCCATCCCGAAAAAGCCCAGAGCTTGTAATTTTACTCGGCCCCATTTGTCGACCAGGAAAATGGCCAAAATAATCCCTAGTACTAGGAATATATCAAGGAATGCTGCGCCATGAGTGGCTGCGGTAGCCCTGGCAAGGTAATCTCCCTGGGTAGTAAAAGCCATTGCAGCCAGGATGATCATAGTAAAAAAGCCGACCCCGTAGAAAGCAATGTCCATTAAGAACCAAGACATGGAAGTTAAAATAGTGCGTTTAATATAGCGTCTTGAGAACAAGTCCATGAAGCTGGATTTGGAGGAAACAGCGACAGCATCAATATTAATTTGCTTGCCTGTCATTTTAGATGCTACGGCAGCAGCCTCTTCATGTCTTCCTTTGTGAATCAACCATCTTGGGCTTTCAGGAAGCGTCAATCTGAATAGAAGAATCACAATGGCTGGAAATACTGCAATCCCTAAAACATAGCGCCATGCGTCAAGTTGTGGGTGAACTTTTAAAATAATGGTTCCAATAACAGCCCCGGCTAAGGCGCCTAATGCCTGGAAGCCAAATCCGCTAACGAGCATTCTGCCTCGCAGGCGAACCGGCATGTTTTCAGTGATATAGGTTGAGCTAACAGGGTAGTCTGCCCCGATTCCAATCCCTAGCAGGAAGCGGAAGAAAATAAGAGATTCCACGCTCCAGGCCAAAGCTGACATGCCGGCAAATACTACAAAGAAAAGTAAATCAATCAGCAAAATTGTTTTACGGCCAAGTTTATCAGTAAACCGGCCAAATATGGTGGAGCCCAAAATACAGCCGATAGGAGCGGAAGCACCGATAAGTCCAAGTTCAGCCGGGCTGGTTGTAAACTGTTCTGCCACTAAAGGCAAAGCTACCGCAATAATAAATAGGTCAAATCCATCAAGAAAAATCCCCATGGCTGAAAGAAACCAAACCTTCCAGTGAGTTCGGCTTAAGCTAGCATTGTCCATCGCTTGGGTCGCACTGGCCACTGAATTCATTAGTATTTCCTCTTAAGCTATTTTTACTTTGCGAAAGTATACAGGATGAGGCTTCTTTTAGGCAACTTATAGTTTATGGCTTTCCTGCATGATTAGAAAGCCAATCAGTGCTAAGTCAATATTACGGCTTAATGCCATGACTTTAAAGCTTTCTCCCATATGATGGGGAGATACCAGCTGTTTAATTTTAGCTTGCTCACTGATGTCCTGTTGATTGAGCCTGCTTTCCAAGCCGCAGTTTATTAAAAACATCGCTTGGTTAATATAACCGCTCAGCTCAAAGCCGCTTTCTAAACCCGCTTCTGCCAGCAAGCTAAAATCAACGTGAGTGGTTATATCCTGTAGCCCCGGATACAGAAAAGGGTCGCTGTGAGCATGGTGGCGATAATAGCACATTAAGGTTCCTTCTGAGCGTGAGGCTTGATAGTAAGCTGGCCTTGGGTAGCCATAATCAATCCACATCATTACGCCTTGTGTTAAGTGTTCGCTCACGGATTGCAGCCAAGGGCTAAGTTGTAAATTCACTTCGGAGCAAAAGCCTTCCGGCAAAGGGCCAAGGATGTGTTGAATTTTTTCAACTGCACTTGTTAGTAGAGGGCTAGCTTCTATTTCAGCCCACTGAAATCTTTGGCCGTCAAAGCTCACCGCCATTTCAACTATCCTGCCGTTTGCTATTTTAAATCGTGAAACGGGCAGAGCGTCAATGACTTCATTGCCTAAAATAATCCCTGAAAAATCTTTTTGAGGCAAAGCAGTAAGCCATTTTACTTTGTGCAACAGATGTGGTGCGCGCTGCTCAAATTGTATCGATTGCCTTTGCCTAAGTTCGGCGCTGGGCTCTAGTACCCAATATTCATCAGGCAGGCTATTTGAGCGATCAAGTTCGAGCAATAAATCAATTGCCAATGTCCCAAGTCCTGCTCCAAGCTCTAATATAATAGGATTGGAGAGGATTGCTAAGATTTGTCGGCATTGAGCAGCCAGGCATTGGGCAAAAACAGGAGAGGTTTCAGGGGCGGTGATAAAGTCACCTGTGGCCCCGATTTTATGGCTACCCCCCGAGTAATAGCCCAGCCCAGGGGCATACAGCACTTGATTCATGTATTCAGAAAAGGGAATAGGGCCTTGTTTTGTAATAAGCGCTTTAATGTGCTCAATCAGCTTTAAGCTATGCTCAATCGCAGCTGCACTTGGCTCAGGAAGATGTGTTTTCATTGACTGCGCTCGATTAAAATAGAAACTTGCTCCACATTTTTCAGGACATTGGGTTTGATCACTTCTACTCTAACTCGATTCACAGAAAAAGCTGTAATGATAAACTCAGCTATATGCTCCGCTAAGCTTTCAATCAGTTGAAATTGACTGGTGCGAATATGCGTATCCAGTTGCTGAGTAAGCTCTGCGTAATCCAGGGTGTCTTCTAGTTTATCGCTTTTTGTTACTGTCAGAAAAAGCTCAAGATTAATGAGGACCTTTCTTGGTGCTTTTCTTTCCCATTCATAGACCCCTAAAATGCATTCGCTTCGTAAGCCTTTTATGCTTAGGCTGTCTTGTCTAAGGAAAAGCTTATCCATTTTACCTGCCCTAAAATTTTGTTCATTTTATGCCAAGAAGTGATGTAAAGCTAGATTGAAACTGTTAATATACCGGCGCTAATTTCGCTTTTGTGAGATTAGGTTTGAATCAAACTTAAATTTCGAGGACTTATTATTATGAAAAAAATTATACTTGCGATTGCTTGCGCTTCCATTTTGGTAACCGGTTTTGCTTTCGCTGCAACCCCAGCTTCAACAACAAGCGCCTCAACCTCAGCTCAAACCGCTGCAGTTAAAAAACATCACCACCATAAAGCTCAGGCCCATGTGAATGCTGCCCAGGCTCATGTGAACGCAGCTCAAGCTCATGTGAACGCAGCTAACTCACCAAGCACAACAAACCAAGCTGCTGCTAATGCTGCTACCAACACCGCTACTCAAGCTAGCAACAAAGCTTCATAATCAAGCTCCGCTCGATAATTTGTATAAAAACGCCGGTCCTAGTTTAGGGCCGGCGTTTTTTTTAGAAACAAATTTGATTTTACACTTGAATATCTGTCGATCTTTCAGTAAGATTCATTCGATTTAACTCCAGTTTTTAAAATAGAAGGACAATAAAGATGAAGTTAATTGCTCGCTTATCTCAAGTTGCTGTAGCAAGTACCGTGCTTGCATTGCCTATGACTGGCCATGCTGACTTAGTTGGTTGGTCTGGTTGGACTCATCAGGTTTACGCTGGTGGCGGCCTTGGCGTACAGTATATCAATAATAAAACTCGCATTAATAATGCAGTTAACAGTGCAACCTACTTACCTCTCGGTTTCAACAACCATAGAGCTGCATCAGTTTCAAACCTGGATGTTGGTTTGGCTAACTCAATGGGTAAAAATTATTGGGGAGTTGAATTTAATGCAGTTAATACTACCGCTGATAACAGTGCATATTATAACGGAGCGGTAGGATACGCTGCGAACTATTATACCTACACCGCAAATATGCCATGGCGTTATGAGCTAGACGGCATTATGGGTTACTATGTTCAGCCTAATATTTTAGCTTATGGTAAACTAGGCGGAACCATGGGGCGCTTGAACACTTTGTATACTCAGGCAGGAGTTCCTAATGTGGCTGGCGGATCCACTATTGCTTTAAATAAAATCTTATACGGTGTGGTAGTTGGCGGTGGAAGCCAGTATGTTGTTAACCAACACTGGAGAGTAGGTGCAGAAGCTGACTTTGTGCAGTTCTTTAACGGCCATAAGACAGATTCCAATTACATCTATGATACTGCAGTTGTTCCGGCTGACCTAAACTACCAAATTAAACAATGGAACTTTGTTGCTAAAGCCACTGTAAATTACTTGTTCTAAAATATAAGTTATAAAAAACCACGCATATTAGCGTGGTTTTTTTTGACCTAAAAAAATAGGCCGCTGATGCGGCCTATTTTATTTCTATCAGTTTACACGCTTATGCAATCTGAGGGATCGAAGTTGCCATAGCACCTCTTAAGCCGGTAGGTGCTGAGGTTGCAGCAGTGCTATTAGCTTCCATAAAGGTGCCTTTGAATTGAACGAAGCTATTGGTTGGTCCGCCTGCTACTGGAACATCCGGGCAGCCCGGGCTAACGACTCTAGCTTGGACATTCGAAGCTACACCAAACCTTACCTTTCCGGCATCAATAGTAAATCCGCTTAACTTAAGCTGATTCGCAGCAAGTACCGGTCCTGGGCATGCAGTAAGATCGGGCCCGGCGGCGCCTACAGGGCATGCATTACTGGTTTGGCTTACATCAATAAGCAGCTGCGCTTGAGCATTGCTGCCAGATTGCGCAACCATGGTTGTAGGGGTGGTATATGAGCCTGTTACGGCTTTTATTGATACTGTTTCACCTATGCCGCTAAATGTAAATGCAGGGCAAGCACCTGGTGCAGGGGCAGCGCTTGAACTTGCACTTGGGCTACCGGTTGCACTAGCGCTTGGAGTGTTGCTTGAGCTTGCAGGCACTACTGAGGCGCTTGCACTGCTGGTAGCTGAACTGGTGCTAGTAGCAGGTTGCACTGAGAAAGACGCACTTGCACTGCTGGTTGCTGTATTGCTACCGGCGATAGGTTGTGCTGAAGCACTAGCGCTTGCAGTGCTGCTTGAGCTTTGAGGCTGCACTGAGCTGCTGGCGCTTGCTGTGCTGCTTGAAGTGCCGCTAGAGGTAGCTACTGCTGAAACACTAGCAGTGGGTGAATTGCTGGAGCCAACACTTGGTGATGCGCTTGAAGTTGGAGCTGCACTGGCTGTGGCGCTTGAAGTTGAAATGGCGCTGGCCTCGGCGCTTGGCGTAGCACTTGCTGTAGCAGTGGCTGTTGGGGTCGCGGTAGGAGTGGCTGCCCCATAGCGGACAACACCTGTAACTGTATTTGATGATTTACCATCTTGTATAAGAGTAACTTGTCCAGTAAACACCACTTGGGCGTCAGCTGGGACAATTTCATGGATAGTAAAGTTTCTTGCTCCGCCAATAGCATCAACTGAGCTGTTGAAGGTAGGTGAAATGCAAGTAGGTACGCCACCGTTTGTTACATTACCAAAGTATTCTGGTCCAGCTACTGAAGCAAAAGCACCGGCGGTATCTGAAGAAACAGTGAAACAAAGTTTGTCCCCAACAGTCCCGATTTGGAAGTTCTGGGCATCATCAAGGTTTTGGAAAATTTGCACATCTGCAGATCCTACTGGAACGCTAACGTCAGAGTCATAGCCTATTTGGAGGCTAGCCGCGGGATGACCTTTGTTTAATAGATAGCCAATGACAGTTCCTCCTGCGACAATGAAGACTGCTCCACCTATTCCAAACCCACACAGCCAAGGATGTCTAGCTGCAGCAGATGCACATGCATTGCGAGAAGTGCTACGCTCATTTGACTCTCCTGAATTTGTCGGTGGAAGAAGATTTTCCTTAAGATCATGTTTTTGGCGGCCCATTGATCTCAATATGTTTCCGATCGCGGACCCTAGGTTTCGTGAACCTGTTTGCGCGTTATTACCTGCGTTAACGGCAGCAGCGTGATCTTTCCTATCAAAAAAATCGGTACGAACCGGAGCCGTTGCCGGTTTTTGTCCGAACAATGAGCTGAATGTTTTTTGGGCGGCTTGAAAGCCTGAAGTTAGCTGTGATGGTTTGTCATTATCTGGCATATTAATATTCTCCTAGTGTTATTCTAATAAATAGTTAGTTACGCAAAGTCTTTTATAAGAGTTTGGTTGGCCCCTCTTAAATTGCCATGTTGTTCGCTGGTGGCATTTAAAAATGGAGTGGCTTGTTTATTTTCCTCTTCGCCAAGGTTCCTTTTGGCGCAAATGAAAGTCGTGTCGCATACTTCTGGACAAGAGCTCAGCAGCTGTGGTTCCTTGGGTTTTTCGCCAACTTGTTTGGCGCAAATTGACATACAGACTGTCTGAAATGGAATGCTTGCTTCTCCAAGCTCACCTTGGATATATTGTAAAGCCTCTGTGATTTGAGCGCCGTTTGCGTTAGCCATGGTATAGTTCCCCAATCCATCTACAGCAAATAGGGTGGTATTTTTCAGCACTAGATAATTGGGATCGCCGGCTAGAACCCAAGTTCTGGGTAAAGAACCCGCTGGGGTTGTAACGCTAAGGCCGGGAATGCTGAATAAGTCGCCTTTTTGAACTAATATAGGAGTCGGGGTGCCGCTAAATGTAGGGGTGCCACAAGGCAAGGCTGTTCCGTTAAAGGTGACTGGAACGGAGCATAGGTTAGATACAAGCGGAGGCTGCCCGTCAACTCCTGGTTGAGTCACTTGCAGGCTAAAAGTAGTATAAGCCATAGAGTCATTAGGAACTTCGAAGTCTCCTATAACAAGTATTCGATCCATCAATGCAGTGGCGTTGCCTGGATTGGCTTGAGGTAAGTTTACTACGATAGGCTGACCTGGTTGGGTTGAAGTTGAATTGAGCAGCTGTGCGCCGGTTTGGGAATCTATTGCAGCGATTGAGCTTACGTTATAACTTGATGGATCAACGTTAAGAGTTAACTGAACATTAGCTGGCAGAGTGTCATTTGCGCTAATCAATTCTGAACCTCTCACAATAGGAGCTTCCACGTCTAGATAAACCGTCTGCTCAGGTAAGCATCCTTTTAATTGAATATTCCCAGGAGCTGGAGCCGGGGTCGGAGTTCCTGCGGCTGAGGCAGTCGCAGTAGGGCTGGGAGATTGAGTTGGGGTGCTAGTCGCACTTGAGCTACCGCTGTTGGTAGCAGAGAGAGTGGGCGCTGAGCTTGCGGTAGCGCTTGCAGTGTTAGTTGCAGGGTTTGTTGGAACCGAGCTTGGAGTGGAGGTTGGGCTTGCACCTGGAGTTCCACTTGCGCTTGCTGTAGCTGTCCCAGAAGACGTTGCGCTCATTGTTCCGGCAGGGCTTACTGTTGCGGTTGCTGTTGCAGAAGAGGTTGGGCTTGGGCTTGCTGGAGCGTAGTTTACGGTTCCTGTAATTGCTGCAGGATGCGCCTCTGCTTGGTTTAATTGTGCTGTAATAACAACTTGAGCTGCTTGATCACCTTCGCAGGTAATGCCGCCGGCATTTTGTTCATTAAAAAGGGCGGCAGCAAGATCGGAGTCTACTGTATAACCCTGAGCAACGGGGGCGGTATTGTTGAGCTGATACATCGTGCCATTAACTGAAGCAAAGCAGTTAGTCGATCCGGCTGTCACGCCCATTGAATTGAAGGCTATGCCATAAGTGCCGTTTGTCTGAGCGTCAGCAGCCATATATTGAGCGGCTGCATTGCTAAGCGGGTATGCGGGAGGTGAATTTGGGCCAATTGTTAAAGCTAATCCACCGGTATTTTCAGCGGCTGGTATGTAAACAGGGCAGCCCTCTTTCCAGCTCTCAGGGAAAGATGAAATTTCACAACGCTCAGCATATAACACGCCGGCGGTTATTGCAGCAACGGCAGTTGCTACGCCAGCGGCAAGACGGCACCATTTTTGGCCTCTTGTGAGCCCGGTCTTTTTGATCTGGCCAGTTGTAAGTCCTATACGTGGGTCGTCGTCATTTACTGATCCTGTGGTTGGAGCAGGCGCAGGAGCTGGTGCAGGAGCACGTGCTCGAACAGGCGCAGGTGCTGGAGCGGGTGCTGGAGCTGCCACAGTGCCAGGGGCGTTGCCTTCTTCTGTGCCATATACGTTGGTTGTTAATCTAACTGTTCCGCCATGTACGGTTTCTAATAGGACAGCTCCCTGCCTTACGGTGTGAATAGCGCCCACTCCGCCGGTATCAGCTGTATTAACTACAGTGGCAGCAGCATTATCATTCACGACTACTCTTGCTGCAGAAGCTTGTCCAGCTATGCTTGCTCTTCCAGTGGTGCCGACACCTGTAGGTAGTGGTCTTCTTGCCGGAGTCTCTTCAACAGGGAGTTTGGTTGCTGATACGGAAGCTGCAGGAGCTGGAGCAGCAACGCCGCCGCCTGTTGCTTGAGGGGCTTTTGCAGCTTTTGCAGCTTGAGCTTCGGCAAATGCTCCTGCTGAGGACATTGAAGTTGTAGCTCGGCCTGCTGGGCTTGTAAGAGAACTTGGGGTTGCTGCAACCATGGAAGCGGCTCGCGCTCCAGGAGTGCCTCTTACTTTGAGGATGCCAGCCTGTGCTGCAGCTACTCTTGAGGCTACTGGCCGAGCCGGGGTGGGATTTTCAGTAGCTGTTGCTGTAGCGGGTGCAGGAGCGCCGACTCCGCCACCATTGTTTGCATTGGTTGCTGCTGTGGCAGGTGCTGGAGCACCGGCTCCGGTACCATTATTTGCATCTGTATCGCGCTGTCCAGTTGAACCGTATGAACCTTGCATAAATTTCTCCTTTCGTGAGAGGGGTAATTTTTAACTCTCGCATTTTAACAATATTTTTGGTGAAAAAAAGGGGTAGGGCGAAAAATTATTTTTGAATTAAAACTTTAGAAAAAAATAGTCGGTATTTAAAGAGGCTTATTAATGTAAGTTGTTATTTTATATGGACTTTATATTTAAAATAACTCGCATAGTGAAATCTTTACCTAAGTATTATTTTCGACTCAAAAAACATAAATGAAAAAAAATGTATATTGCCAGCATATAATCAAAATTTGATCTAGTATTTTTTTTGTGCAGCTTATTTTAGTAGGGGCTATTTTTTTGATAGGCAAAGACCTATTCTATTAAAGTGACTTGATAGTGAAATTTAAACTAGTCATTTAAGGATGGGCTATACTACAGCATATATGCGAAAACTCATAGCAAATTTACAGCAAAAAATAGTTGACTCCGATCCTGGGCTAATTAAATTTAGGCTAGGCTTGAAGTCGGTTCTGGCTTTATTGATAAGCCTTTCAATTATCACGACTTGGATGCCTGCTATTGGCATTGTCTACGCCAGCTTAGTCAGCGTTTTTGCCGGGCTAACCCATGTTGGGGAAACTTTGCAAGAGCAAAAAAGAAGCATGTTGCTTGCCGTGGCTTATTTTGCTGTTGCCATTGGCCTAGGCCTGTTTTTGCAGTCTTATTTTTACTTGGCTAACAGCCTCTTAATTGTTTTAAGTTTTTTGGCATTCTATTTAGGAAAATTCGGAGCAAGATACCGAAACTACCCAGTAGTAGGGGCCATTTTCTATTTGCTTAGCATTAATCTTATGGTACCAGATTTACATGAAAAGCTTTTAATTGTGTCAGGGGTGCTAATAGCAGGCTCGGTCATGTTTGTGGTGCATTTTTACCTCTGGCCGAAAAGCCCTAAGGCTGAATTAAGCCAGCATATTGAGCTTCTGTTTAATCGATATATTGCTTGTGTTGGATTGATGGAGAAAGGTCTGAGTGTAGATTTAAAAAATTCACGAAATCATTATAAAGAAACGCAAAGCTTATTTGCTGAGCTTGAGCAACGCTTAAATGCAGAGTCTCAGCTAATAGGCCAGCCTTATATGAAGCAGCAAAAAGAATGCTTAGAAACCTTATTGGTGAAGCAGTATGCTTTATACAGTTTGCTCAAAATGATGGCTAGCTGGTTAGAGCAGCTCAAATCGCAGCATGAACTCACTCAGCAAAGCCAGCAGTTAATTATGAGCATCCTGGCTCAATTGTTGAAATCTTTAATCAGGCTTAAGCAACTTTGCCATGCTTCTATAGAGGGTCCGTTAATAGATAAGGAATTTGTTGATGCCACAGAGCAGTTTAAGCAGTCTGTATTTTCAAAACACGGCATGGCAGGGCCTGCTTTAGTTTATTATTCCTATTTGGCTTTTAGCTTTTCGCGTTCCATCGCATTAATGGAATTTATCCAAAATCTTATTCAAGAATTGGAGCTGTCATGAACTTGTCAGCAGAGGCCAAGCTAGGTTGCCGCGCTGCTGTAGCAGTGCTAATTGCAGTTTTTATCAGTCATTTTTTTCATTTGAACAGAGGCTATTGGGCGGTGCTGACCACGCTTGCGTTGATTTCGCAGTCTTGGGGCGAGAGTTTACAAAAGGCCTATACTCGATTTGGTATGACTATAGCCGGCTGCATTTTTGCTTATGTGTTGTTTTTGCTGATCGGGCATATCCATGCCTTAGTCGTTGTGTGCTTGCTGCTGGGCATTTTTGGAATGGCTTATTTCTTTGCGGTTTCCTATGCTTGGGCAATGTTCTTTGTGGGAATTATTGTAGTCTTTATATTTGCTTATCTAGGGCTCTGGTCTTTGCAGCTTTTATGGGAAAGGATTTATGAAACAGCTTTGGGCTGCGTGATTGCAGCAGTAGTAACTGGTTTATTTATGCCGATTTATTCACGGCAAAAGTTTTATCGAAAACTGCCTGAGGTGCTGAATAAATTTAAAGATTTGATGGCACTGACTTTTCAAAATGCCAAAAAACATGATGCCCTCTCAAGTACCGCTATTCATCAAAATTTGAATCATCTGTTTTTAGAGATCAAAACCCTTACAAAGGAATATGCGACAGCCAAATATGAAATGATTATTTTGCTGCAGCAAAGAAAGTCAATGGAGCTTTTTTTACATAAGCTTGAGCTGGCCTTCCATTACCTAAGCAGTTTAGCCGTCACGCTGCGCCTCCTAGCCACTCAGCCCATTTATCTTTATTCGGAACCAGAGTTGGAGGAGCTATGGCTGCATTTGGAGGCGATGCTTCAACAGATTGAGCTGGCTGTAAATCGCCAGGGTTTTCAATGCTTGCCAAGCTGGGATGATTCGAAGTCTAGGTCCTTGTTGCAAGAAAAATTTATGCAGGCAAAGCTGGCCGAAAAATTTAATCTTAACGAGATGATGCAGTTAACGGCTTGTGTTTATTACAGCCGGATGTTAGATACAGTATTGGGTGAGATGCTGGGCATATTGGCAGAAGATCAAATTAAAAAATAGGGGACTCTATGCAGGATAATGATAATCGCACTATTGAAATGGCAGAAGTTATGGCCCCTGATACAGCCAATTTTGGCGGTTTTGTGCATGGCGGACACCTTATGCTGTTGCTTGATAGGGTGGCTTATGCCTGTGCCGCACGATATGCCAGCATGTATGTGGTAACTTTGTCAGTAGACCATATTTTATTTAAGCAGCCTATTAAGGTGGGCGAGCTTGTCACTTTTTACGCTTCAGTCAATTATGTCGGTACAAGTTCAATGGAGGTCGGAATTAAAGTGATAGCAGAAGATTTGCTCACTCATGAAAAACGCCATACTAATACTTGTTATTTCACCATGGTGGCTGTCGATAAAGCAGGAAGGCCTGTTTCTGTTAGGCCATTAGAGATCCGAAATGAGTTGGAGCAATATCGATTTGATGGTGCAAAGCTGCGCCGGCAACTGCGGATGAGCTATCAGGCGGAGCATGAGAAGCACAAGCAACAGAAATCTCCCCTAGCCCCTCTTTAATAAAGAGGGGAATGTGTTGTTTGGCCATCTTTGCGCTAACTTCCCCCTTTGAAAAAGGGGGATAGAGGGGGATTTATATTACTTTAGAAGCCCAAGTGACAATCTTGTCTTGAGCCGCACGAGCTCGAGTCTTGGAGCCAACTATCTCGTTCATCATAATAGAAAAAATGACTGGCTGGCGGCCTGGTAAAATAATGTAGCCGGATAAAGTTGATACGCCTTCGATAGTCCCCGTTTTAGCAAAAATCTTGCCGCGCAGAGGAGGTGTGCTCATGCGATAAACCAAAGTACCTGGCTGACCGCTAATCGCCAATTCCTTAATAAAAATCTTGCCCATTGGTGAGTGATACATTGCATGCAAGACTTGAACTAATTGTTGAGGAGAGGCTAAGTTGTAGGTGGATTCTCCTGAGCCATCTTGTAAGTAAGGAGGGGTAAAATCCGGGCCAACTTGCTTTTCTAAAATGGCATTGATAGCATTAGCTCCGGCCTTGTGGCTGCCCACTCCGTAGTATTGCTTTCCTAATGTACGGGTGATGGATTCGGCATAAAGGTTGTCAGATTTTTTCAGCATAATTCCTAATAAAGTTTGTAAATTGGCTGATTGACGAGTTGCTATAACTTTTACGCCATAAGGAGTAGTGCCGAGCTCTACTTGGCCTTTTAAAATTATTCCTTGGGAGTTAAGGTAGCGAGTAACCATTTGTATTGCATAGTTACCGGGGTTATGTACAGCAAACTGGAAGTTCCATATCTGTTGATTAAGCAGGCAGCCTTTTAAAATAACCGTATTGTCGCCTAAAATCTCTGGCTCAAACCCGCAAGTTCTCAAGGCACTTCGAGCCACTAGTTTTACCTGATTGTTCACAGGAAATTTATTGCCGTCACGATGGACAACCTTGCCGTTATTGAGTTGAAAGTACATACAGTTTTGATTGATGATAATGCCTGTAGCTGGTGCAGCATAGCAATAGGGGAGGTCATCTTGTGGCCAGCCTAAGGGGTATTGAGGGCCTGAGTAAACGCTATCATCTAAAATGACGTTGCCATCTATCGAATGAACGCCGGAAGCCTTTAGTTGCGCAATAAGATCCAAAAGATTGCTGCTTTTAAATGAAGGGTCTCCACTAAAAGTAATATAGGCATTGCCATCAAGCTCATTATTTTGAACGCTACCTTTGGTGCTTAAAGTGGTCTGGAAGCGAAATTCTGGCCCTAAATACCACAGTGCAGCCGCTGCGGTAAATACTTTAGTATTGCTGGCAGGGGTAAACGACTGAGTGGAGTGAAGCTGATAAAGGACTTGGCCTGTATTGGCATTTTCAATCAAAATCCCTGTATTGTATTGAGGGATATGCTTCTTAATATACCAAGGGATATTGATGCTGAGGCTTGTTGAGGCGGAATAGGCATTAGAATTTGCTAAAAGGCCGGCTGCTATCATAATGGCCGATAAAGCATAAGAAGTTAATGATTTTGGCATTTGCTTAAACTCAATTAAATGGGCGAATGTTGTATTGTTTAATTGAGTATAGCAACTAGTTTTTGATTAAGAGGATTTTTTGTTAAGGGCGCTATGCATTTCTTTGCCGGCTCTGAAATAAATTTTATTTTTTCCAGCCGCATCTAGCACTTCACCTGTCTTGGGGTTGCGAGCTTTGCGTGGCTTTCGATAACGAACTTCAAAACTGCCGAAGCCTCTGATCTCCACTCTTTGCCCCTGATTCAAGCTAAGCATAATGGTATCGAGGAGGGTTTTGAAAATTTTGGCAGTCATTGCAGGGCTAAGGTTGTGCTTCTGTGCAAGCTTCTCGATTAGCTCCGAACGATTGATAACTTTATCTGCCATGTTGCTCCTCCGTGATGCAATTGAAGTAAAATTGTAAGTTCTATTTTTAGTCGATGCTCAGATTTTTAGCAATAAATTTTTTAACAATTCTGCATAATATTTTTTTTGAGTAGTTTAAAAAATGCCCTTTTGTAAGCCTTTATTTATCTAATATAAGTTTAAAAAACAAGCAGACGCTGCAGAAAATTGTTTTATAAATCAATAATTAAAATGTAATAGAATGTTAAAAAGTAATTGGTCTGAAAATGCCGAAAAACAGTAGCTTAGAAAAATGTCAATCCTTTGTTTAAAAGTTTAACAAAATTTTTTAGACTAGTATTTGTCAAAACTTGCTTTAAAATAGGCTGCTTTAATACCACTTAAACTTTAAGGATGGGTATGTCAATAGAAATAACCAAGTTCAGAAAGAACATTTCAACTTTTTCTCTCATTATGACAGGAGTCACTGCGATCCTGGGCTCAGGTTGGTTGCTCGGTACACAAAAGATTGCCAATGTTGCCGGTCCTGCAGGATTGCTGTCCTGGGTGTTGGGTGCAGTCGTCGCCTTACTTGTGAGTTTGTTCTTTATTGAAATTGGGAGCGCTAACCCCTCTTCCGGTGGAATAGGATATTATTCTCATGTAACTCACGGGCGCTTTTGCGGCTTCCTCACTTCTTGGATTAACTGGCTGAGTATTGTTGCGGTGGCCCCCATTGAGGCCCAAGGCGTGGTTCAATACGGTAGCCAATTATCTCCCGCTCTAAATACACTTTATAATGTTCCTACTCATGCTTTGACCCCAGTAGGTATCGTTGTTGCTTTGGGTTTCATGCTGTTCTTTATGGGAATCAATTATTGGAGTGTAAGGCTGTTTATTTATTTCAATAACTTAGCCGCTTTATTGAAACTTGTCGTTCCTATTTTGACCATTATCGTTTTAATGTATGAGGGTTTGCATACTCAAAACTTTGGTAACAATATGCAGACTTTTATGCCATTTGGGATGAAATCCATCTTGATGAGTGTTGTAACCTGTGGCGTGGTCATGTCATTTAATGGCTTTCAGTCGCCGCTTAATTTCTCAGAAGAAATTGCTAATCCAAAGAAAATGTTGCCGATTGCAATTGTCAGCAGTATTTTGATTACATTCGTTATATATATGTTATTGCAAATTGTATTTGTCGGAAGCTTAACTCCCTCTATGCTTGCTCATGGTTGGGGTGCAATAAATCTGCGCTCACCTTATGTTGATATTTTGCTATTAATGAATTTACAGTTAATGGTAATTGGAGTGTATGCAAGCTCAGTGGTATCTCCAAGCGCAACGGGTGCTTTATTTATTGCTTCCAGCTCCAGAATTTTGTTTTCACTTTCCCATGAAAAGCACTTGCCGGCGTTTTTGAGCCAGCTTAACCCAATTTATTACAATCCTCGTAAATCAATTGTGGCCAGCACCTTGGTGGGATGTATTTTCTTGTTCTTGTTTAAAGGCTGGTATGAACTGGTTGCAGTGATTTCGGTTATCCATCTATTTTCTTATCTGCCCGCGCCTATTATCGTCATTGCCAACCGCATTAAAAATAAATCAATTCTGGTGAAAAAAGATCAGTTTATTATGCCGTTCGCTAAAATCTTTGCGCCAGTGTTGCTGTTTATTCTGTCCATGTTGTTATTTTCAGCGCAATGGCCTTTGGCAGGAGAAATGCTTATTCTGGTAGTTCCCGGCTTGCTTTTCTATACTTACTACGAATACAAAAACCATCGTGGCAAGGGCTTTTTAAAGGCACTAAGAGGCGCTTCCTGGTTGATTTTTTATATATTAGGAATCAGTTTGATTGCTTATATGGGCAATAATCCGGCCCACGCGGTGCAACAAATCTCAACAACAGTCAGCACAATATGCCTAGTCGTATTAACTTTATTCACCTATTTCTACGGGGTTTATTTTGCGATGGATGATGAGCATTACCGCAGAGGGGACTTGCCCGCTTAATCTAAATAGGCAACCTGCCTTACCAGGTTTTATGGGTAGCCGTTCTCAACGAGGGGAAAAGTCCGGCGATTGTAGTAAGGCAGATTGAACTCTTTATAACAACGCCATCTATGCGTTATACTTTCGTTGTGCTTCAGATTGAGCTGTCCTCATGTGCTATTGCACACTGCGGTTCTCGCTCTTCGCGCGCCTCAGTCTAACTTTGATATGGAGTTGTTAATAATGCGATAAATGATGAAATCGTATTAGAGGCCATCCTTGGCGCATTACTTCCTCAATATTTATAGATAAATATTACATTAAAATATAATGATTTGTATCCAGGCTCTTGTGGCAAGAAATTTACCCCTAAAATGTCGGTATAAAGTGTGGCTTGGCGAATAACAGGCTTTTGCTGCGCTTTTCTTTCATGGTAAGGTGAGCGAGTTATCAGCAAAATATAGAGGAAAGCCATGAAGCTATTGTGCTCGTTTATTTTCTTAATAGGATTCAGCTCTCAAGTTTATGCCGCTTCCGTTACCGTCCCCATGTATCTGACCGTTCCCGGCAATCAGGAAGGCAACTACGTCGGAGCAGTGATTGCAACGGATACTCAGTATGGTCTTTTGCTTACTCCAAAATTGCATAATCTTACGCCGGTTATGACTGCTGGTATTCACGGCTTTCATGTTCATGTGAATCCATCTTGCGTCGATAACGGCATGGCAGCGGGTGGGCATTTGGACCCTTATAATACTGGCAAGCATTTAGGGCCATATAACCCCAACGGGCACTTAGGGGATTTGCCGGCTCTATACATCAATCAAGACGGAACAGCATCGTTGCCGGTGTTGGCTCCAAGGTTGACCGTCAAAGACATACTAGGCCACTCATTGATGATTCACTCGGGAGGGGATAACTATTCTGACAATCCTCCTTTAGGAGGCGGCGGTTCTAGGATGGCTTGCGGGGTAATTCCTCAGTAATCTATAGCTTAATTGGAGAAGACAATGATGCTCAGCAAGTCTGTTTATTCGGGCCCTCGCTAATAAATGCAATAAGCGCAAATAGAAAAAATTGAGAAACTTATCATACAAGGGGCAATTATGTTGGCTGGTTCTTCTGCTTCTGCCTCATCGCCAGGTGCTGCAGTATCTTTGACAAGCTTAAATTATCAAGCGTTTAGAGAAGCTTATGATAGCGCTAAAAAGGCTGTGGCCGAAAATAAATTTAAGCGAGCAGAAACATTATTTTTACGGACGTTTGATTATATTCCAGCTTTTATCACGGAAGTAGACCTTGATAAGACCAACACTGTTGTAGAGTTTTGGCAAGCATACAATCAATACCATCAGAAATATTCAGGAGCTCAAAAGCCTGCTCATTTCATCAATCCACTGACCTGTAATATAATTTTGAAATTTATCCGAGAGAATAAGGATATCGAGGCTCATATAAAAGTAGGGCTTATTCATAAAATTGCTTCATTATACAACGAGGCTGGTAATACGTTGCAGACAGTTGTTTGTGTGGAGCAGCTTATAGATATGGTTGATAAAAATGAGGTGCCTGGGGAAGATTTTGTTTCAGAATATTGTGAGAGCCTCAAT
>JAQSYQ010000050.1 GCA_029256015.1 Gammaproteobacteria bacterium
TCCTTAGCTCCGGGGCATCGAGAGCTTAATGTTCAAATGCTGATCAATGACAATGAAGCCATTTCACTGCAAAAAGCCCTACAAGATATGGGGATGCCGGTTAAGGTAGAAAAATTTGTGCATTGGAACTTTAATTCGGATGCTTCGTTTGAAGAGATTGCAGCAAGCAATGAGCTGTTTCAGCCTAATAAAGAACACTGCGTGGAGATCAAGCTCAAAGATAAAGAGATGGCTTTTTTGGTAGAGGAAAAGGAAGACATGCTGGCTCAAGCTAAGTTGCAAAGCTTGCAAAGCCAGATTCCTATCAAAGCCCTTTCAAGAGGGGTTCTCTGGAAAGTGAGCGCTGAAAAAAATATAAAGGAAATTGCAGAAACCCTGATTTCCCGTTGCATTCTATTTAATCCCTATGCCCATCACTGCTCTTACTATCCAAGCTACCGGGGCAAAGTTCGTGATATTTATAACTTAGGCGAGGAATTACTGCTTGTGAGTACAGACCGCCTTAGCGCCTTTGACCGACATATTGCTTCGGTTCCTAATAAAGGCCGGGTGTTAAATCAGCTAAGCGCCTGGTGGTTTAATAAAACTAAAGCCATTATCGATAATCACTTTATCGCAATGCCAAGCTCCACCGGCATGAAAGTCAAAAAATGCCGGGTGTTTCCCATTGAGGTGATCGTTCGAGGTTATTTAACCGGAAGCACTCAGACTTCCATTTGGAGTTTTTATAGCCAAGGCCAAAGACAATTTTTTAAAAGCACTCTGCCAGAGGGATTAAGTAAAAACAGTAAGCTTGATCAAGCTATTGTAACTCCTAGTTCAAAATCAGCTAGTCATGATCAGCCTCTAAGCCTTGCCGATATAGAAAATGCCGACTATATCAGTCAAGAACAATGGGGCTATATTGAGAAAAAAGCTATAGAGCTGTTTAACTTTGCCTCGAAAATTGCCTATGACAAAGGCTTAATTTTGGTAGATACTAAATTTGAATTTGGGCAAGATGACTCAGGTCATATTATACTAGTGGATGAATGTTTAACGCCTGATTCAAGTCGATATTGGCGCTTAGGGACTTATAAAGAAAGAGTGGGAAGGGGTTTGGAGCCGGAAAGTTTTGATAAAGAAATAATCCGCTTATGGTATAAAGAACACTGCGATCCTTATGAAGATAAAGTCATACCCGAGGCCCCAGAAAAGCTTATCGATGAAGTGGCAAGTCGCTATATAGAAGTATATGAAAAATTAACCAGTCAGAAGTTGGATTAACATGAAATTATTACAGCAGATATTTATAGTCTTAATCAAATTTTGCAAAGCAGTGGCGCATATTGCAAAAACCACTACCCCTAAACAGCGGCCGAGACTTTTCACCGCAGTTTGGTTTTTCGTTTGCGGTTTATTGGCGATTGAAATTTATGCCATAGATCCTGATATGACGGTGTGGGACGTTATGGGCTATAGCTTGGGAGCCAGTTTGATTTTTGGCTTATTGGGAGCCGCTTTTGGTACTTCCATTCTTGAGATGCCAAAAAAAGAGCTTCAACTGTTTAAAGTAGCCGGCTTGGGTGCGCTGTGTGGATTGTTTTTTACTCTAATTATGGTGTTTGTCGTGCCTATTTACCTTTTATTAAGTCATGCTTTACCCATGCCAAATACTCAGGAAGCTGAGCAGTTGTTATGGGTCTATGGAATTATTGTGCCCGCGGCTTTTGTTTGGCTCCCCGCCATTATAGTGGGCGCCATTACGGCGGTGTTGCTGAGACTTGCAGATTACTGGTTTAGCGCTCAGCCCGAAGAGGTGCAATCTTAACTCAATTCAAAATGAGCAAGGAAGGCGGCAATGTGTGGAATAGTTGGAATACTCAATCGAACCGCGCCAGTTGCAACTGAGCTTTATGAAAGCCTGATCCAATTACAACATCGCGGCCAAGATGCTGCTGGAATCATTAGCTGCGATGATTTTTTCCACAAAAAAATTTCCGAAGGCCTAGTCAGAGATATTTTTAAACAAAGCGACATTGAAGAACTGACTGGCAAGCTTGGAGTAGGCCATGTCAGATATCCGACTACAGGCGGAGTAAGCCAGGAACAAGCCCAGCCCTTCCATTTAGGAAGCCCTTATGGAATCGCCCTGGCCCATAACGGAAATTTAACCAACCACCAGGCTTTAAATACCAAACTTCGGGAAAAACATCGGCGTCATTTAAATACCGATAGTGATTCTGAAACGCTTATCCATCTATTTGCCGAGGGTTTTTCTGAGCAACAGCCTACCCAAAGCGCTTCTGAGTTTTTTGAGCATATTTGCTATTCGGTCGGAAATGTTTTCAAAGAAGCGAAGGGCTCTTACTCTATAGTCAGCGCTATTATTGGCAAAGGTCTTGTGGCTTTTCGCGACCCTCACGGAATCCGACCATTATGCATGGGGGTACGTCAGCATCCAGATGGCAGTGAGGATGTGATTATCGCCTCCGAAACCACGCCATTTTTTGGTCTAGGCTTTGAACAGGCCGGAGAGATTAAAAGAGGCGAGGTGGTATTTGTCGATCTAAACGGCATGATATTTAGAAGGCAGTTACTAAAACAAGAATTTAGGCCCTGCGTGTTTGAATACGTTTACTTTGCAAGGCCTGATGCCATGCTTGATCATATCAGCGTATACCGGTCTCGATTAAGAATGGGCCAAAACTTAGCAAAAAACTGGCTTTCAACTTATCCCGACATTAAGCCCGATGTGGTGATTCCCGTGCCTTTTTCTTCCAATACCGCGGCTTTGTCTTTTGCTAAGGAAATAGGGGTGAAATACAGTGAAGGCCTTTATAAAAATCCCTTTATCGGCCGCACTTTTATTATGCCTGGAGATGAGCAGCGCCGCCAATCAGTGAAGCTTAAATTAAGCCCTCAGAAAACTGAGATAAAGAACAAAGCTGTTTTACTATTGGATGACAGTATCGTTCGCGGCACCACTAGCCGTGAAATCGTTAAAATGCTGAGAGAATGTGGAGCAAAGTCGGTGTATTTTGTAAGCGCCTGTGCCCCGGTAAGATTTCCCTGCTATTACGGCATT
>JAQSYQ010000051.1 GCA_029256015.1 Gammaproteobacteria bacterium
AATGCCGTAATAGCAGGGAAATCTTACCGGGGCACAGGCGCTTACAAAATACACCGACTTTGCTCCACATTCTCTCAGCATTTTAACGATTTCACGGCTGGTAGTGCCTCGAACGATACTGTCATCCAGTAGTAAAACAGCTTTGTTTTTTATCTCGGTTTTCTGAGGACTTAATTTAAGCTTCACTGATTGGCGGCGCTGCTCATCTCCAGGCATAATAAAAGTACGGCCGATAAAAGGATTTTTATAAAGGCCTTCACTGTATTTCACTCCTATTTCCTTGGCAAAAGATAAAGCCGCGGTATTGGAAGAAAAAGGGACAGGAATCACCACATCTGGCTTAATGTCAGGATAAGTTGCAAGCCAGTTTTTTGCTAAATTTTGCCCCATTCTTAATCGAGACCGATATACGCTGATATGATCAAGCATGGCATCAGGCCTTGCAAAGTAAACGTATTCAAATACACAAGGCCTAAATTCTTGTTTTAGTAACTGCCTTCTAAATATCATGCCGTTCAAATCAACAAATACCACCTCGCCTCTTTTAATTTCTCCGACCTGCTCAAAGCCTAAACCAAAGAAAGGGGTGGTTTCAGAGGCGATAATCACATCCTCTGTGCCATCTGGATGCTGGCGCACTCCCATGCATAAAGGCCGGATTCCATGGGGATCTCGAAAAGCGACAAGGCCTTTGCCAATAATAGCGCTGACTATAGAGTAAGAACCCTTCGCTTCTTTAAAAATATTTCCGACTGAATAGCAAATATGTTCAAAAAACTCAGAAGCGCTTTGAGTGGGTTGCTGCTCAGAAAAACCCTCGGCAAAGAGATGAATAAGCGTTTCAGAATCACTATCGGTATTTAAATGGCGCCGATGCTTTTCCCGAAGTGTGATATTTAAAGCCTGGTGATTGGTTAAGTTTCCGTTATGGGCCAGCGCGATTCCATAAGGACTGCCTAAACAAAAGGGCTGGGCTTGTTCCTGGCTTACTCCGCCTGTAGTCGGATATCTAACATGACCTACCCCAAGCTTGCCTGTCAGGTCTTCAATGTCACTCTGTTTAAAAATGTCTCTGACTAGGCCTTCGGAAATTTTTTTGTGGAACAATTCATCGCAGCTAATAATCCCAGCAGCATCTTGGCCGCGGTGTTGTAATTGGATCAAGCTTTCATAAAGCTCAGTTGCAACTGGCGCGATTCGATTGAGTATTCCCACTATTCCACACATTGCCGCCTTCCTTGCTCATTTTGAATTGAGTTAAGATTGCACCTCTTCGGGCTGAGTTCTGAACCAGTAATCTGCGAGTCTCAGCAACACCGCCGTAATGGCCCCCACTATAATGGCGGGGAGCCAAACAAAAGCCGCGGGCACGATAATTCCATAGACCCATAACAACTGCTCAGCTTGCTGAGTATTTGGCATGGGTAAAGCGTGACTTAATAAAAGATAAATAGGCACGACAAACACCATAATCAAAGTAAAAAACAATCCGCACAGCGCACCTAGTCCCGCTACTTTAAATAGCTGTAGTTCTGTTTTTGGCATCTCTAGTATGGAGGTGCCAAAAGCCGCTCCCAGCAAGCCAAAAATCAAACTGGCTCCCAAGCTATAGCCCATAACGTCCCATACCGTCATGTCAGGATCTATGGCATAAATTTCAATCGCCAATAAACCGCAAACGAAAAACCACACTGCGGTGAAAAACCTAGGTCTTTGTTTAGGCGTAGTGGTTTTTGCAATATGCGCCACTGCTTTGCAAAATTTAATCAAGACTATAAAAAACTGCTGTAATAATTTCATGTTAATCCAACTTCTGACTGGTTAATTTTTCATATACTTCTATATAGCGGCCCGCCACTTCATCTATAAGCTTTTCTGGAACCTCGGGCAATACTTTATCTTTATAAGGATCGCAGTGTTCTTTATACCATAAGCGTATTATTTCTTTATCAAAACTTTCCGGCTCCAAACCCCTTTCCACTCTTTCTTTATAAGTCCCTAAGCGCCAATATCGACTTGAATCAGGCGTTAAACATTCATCTACTAGTATAATATGACCTGACTCATCTTGCCCAAATTCAAATTTAGTATCTACCAAAATTAAGCCTTTGTCATAGGCAATTTTCGAAGCAAAGTTAAACAGCTCTATAGCTTTTTTCTCAATATAGTCCCATTGTTCTTTGCTGATATAGTCGGCATTTTCCATATCGGCAAGGCTTAAAGGCTGATCATGAGTCTCTGATTTTGAACTAGGAGTCACAATGACTTGATCAAGCTTGCTGTTTTTACTTAAGCCTTCTGGCAAAGTACTTTTAAAAAAATGCCGCTGGCCATGGCTATAAAGGCTCCAAATGGAAGTCTGAGTGCTTCCGGTTAAATAGCCTCGCACGATGACCTCAATGGGAAACACCCGGCATTTTTTAACTCTCATGCTGGTAGGGCTTGGCATTGCGATAAAGTGATTATCGATAATGAATTTTGTTTTATCAAACCACCAGGCGCTTAGTTGATTTAACACCCGGCCTTTATTAGGAACCGAAGCAATATGCCGGTCAAAGGCACTAAGGCGGTCTGTACTCACAAGCAGTAATTCCTCGCCTAAGTCATAAATATCACGAACTTTGCCCCGGCATGTTGGATAGTAATAGCAGTTGTGGGCATAAGGATTAAATAAAATGCAACGGGAATTTAGGATTTCTGCAATTTCTTTTATATTTTTTTCAGCACTAACTTTCCAAAGCACTCCTCTTGAAAGGGCTTTAATAGGAATCTGCTTTTGCAAGCTTTGCAACTTAGCCTGGGCCAGCATGTCTTCCTTTTCCTCTACCAGAAAAGCCATCTCATTATCTTTGAGCTTGATATCCACGCAGTGTTCTTTATTAGGCTGAAACAGCTCATTGCTTGCTGCAATCTCTTCAAGCGAAGCATCTGAATTAAAGTCCCAATGAACAAATTTTTCTACCTTAAGCGGCATCCCCATATCTTGTAGGGCTTTTTGCAGTGAAATGGCTTCATTGTCATTGATCAGCATTTGAACATTAAGCTCTCGATGCCCCGGAGCTAAGGA
>JAQSYQ010000027.1 GCA_029256015.1 Gammaproteobacteria bacterium
ATGCAGGACATTGAGGCCATGTTGGACTTTGCCCTTAAAAACCAAATTGATCTTGCCGTCATAGGCCCGGAACTACCCTTAAGCCTTGGAATAGTCGATCGCTTAAAAGAAAAGCAGATTGCTGCGATAGGCCCTAGCCAAAAACTGGCTCAGATAGAAAGCAGCAAAGGTTTAGCGAGAGATGTGCTAAGTCATCATCGAGTTCCGGGCATGCCTCTTTATAAAAGATTCAATGGGCCTTGCACAGAGGCAGAGGCTTTTTTAACTGCGCTTAATGGGGCTTATGTCATTAAAGCCGATGGCTTAATGGGTGGGAAAGGCGTAAAAATTTCAGGAGAGCAGCTTTTAAATTTAAAGGATGCTCTTATGTTTATTGAGGAAATTAACGGGCCTTTTGTCATAGAAGAAAAGCTGATTGGCCCTGAGTTTTCCTTGCTGAGTTTTAGCGATGGCAAGCACTGTATCCATATGCCGGCGGTACAGGACCATAAAAGGGCCTTTGTCGGCGATAAAGGGCCCAATACCGGGGGAATGGGGGCTTATTCTGATGATGACCATAGCCTGCCTTTTTTAAGCGAGCAAGATATTAAAGAGGCCCAAGCCATTAACGAGGCAGCCATTAAAGCTATGTATCAGGAATGGAAACAGCCTTACCAGGGTATCTTATATGGGGGTTTTATGAAGACCAGAAGCGGCGTTAAATTAATTGAATACAATGCCCGCTTTGGAGACCCGGAAGCCATTAATTTATTAGCCTTATTGGATTCGGATTTTATTGGAATTTGCCAGGCGATTGTCAAAGGCCAATTAGATCAGCTTAATGTGAAGTTTTTAAAAAAATCGACAGTCTGCAAATATATCGTACCAAAAGGATATCCAGACTCTCCTGTGAGAGGAGAGGAAATTGATATTTCACAAGTCAGTAAAATGGATCAACTTTACTTTGCAGCAGTCGATCAATTGGAAGGCAAGCTGATGATGACAGGCTCTCGCGCCGTGGCTGTTTTAGGCATGGCAGAAACTCTGGCTGAGGCCGAAAAAGAAGCTGAAATGCTTGCCACGCAAATTAAAGGCCCGGTTTTTCACAGAGCAGATATTGGAACGGCTGAATTGATTAATCAGAGAATTCTTCTAATATAAGACAGGGAACTGACAGACGGAGTCAACATGCGCCCTGTGAAATTAGGGATATTAGGTTCGACCAGGGGCACTATTTTATTGCCGATAATTGAGGCAATTGAAGAGGGCCGGCTTAATGCTGTTATTAAAGTCGTCATCAGCGATAAACCGGATGCTCTGATTTTAGAAAAAGCCCGAGAGCATAATATTCCAGCCTGGTATGTTTCTCCTCAGGGCCATAGTCGTGAGAGCTATGATCAGATGATTCATCAGTTATTTACCGATCATCATGTCGATCTAGGCCTTTTGATTGGATTTATGCGGATTTTATCAGGCAAATTTACCAAGAAATGGTCTAGGAAACTGCTGAACGTCCATCCTTCACTTTTGCCAAAACACGCCAATCTCATGGATTTATCTGTACATGAGGCCGTGTTAAACTCAGGAGATGAGGAGACGGGCTGCACCGTGCATGTGGTTGAAGAGGCAGTAGATTCGGGCGAAATTATTTTGCAAAAACGCTGCCCGGTAACCGCAGATGACAGCTCGCTTAGTCTAAAATCCAAGGTACAGGCTTTAGAAGCAGAGGCTTTGATTGAAGCCATTCAAATGTTTGAGCTGGGGAAAATTTAAATCCATCCCTGCCTTGCTATACAAAGGAGGATTGAGATGGCAGTAATTAAGACTGCGTTGATTTCTGTATCTGACAAAACAGGCCTGATTGAGTTTGCTAAAAGCTTAGAAGCGCTAGATATCAAAATTCTTTCAACAGGTGGCACGGCTGAAGCTCTCAAAAAAGCGGGAATATCATTCACTTTGGTTTCTGACATTACTGGCTTTCCTGAAATGATGGAAGGCCGGGTCAAAACCCTGCATCCCAAAATCCACGGAGGAATTTTAGGGAAAAGAGATCAACATGAGTCCGAAGCCAATCAACATGGTATTGAGTGGATAGACTTGGTGGTGGTAAACCTTTATCCCTTTGCCCAGACAGTTAAATCTGAAGCGCCTTATCACGACATTATTGAAAATATCGATATAGGCGGGCCAGCCATGATTAGGGCAGCTGCTAAAAATATGGATTGGGTATCGGTTATCGTCGATCCAAAAGACTATCAGTCTGTGCTTGATGAGCTTAAGCAATCTGTAGAAGTAAGCTTAAACACCCGTAAAAAGCTAGCGGCCAAGGCCTTTGCTCATACCGCCTGTTATGACACTGCTATCGCTGAATATCTGAATCAAGAAAAATTCCCACAGCATTTGAGTATGGGTTTTGAGCTGGCTGAAATTTTAAGATATGGAGAAAATCCTCATCAAGAAGCTGCCCTTTATAAGCACCCTATCAAAGTTTCAAATCTGCTAGGGGCGACGCAGCTTCAAGGCAAGGCTTTATCTTATAACAACCTTGTCGATGCACAAGCGGCTTTAGAATGTGTGCAAGAATTCAGCGAGCCTGCTTGTGTCATCGTTAAACATGCCAATCCATGCGGAGCAGCAACTGCATCGAATAGTGATGAGGCTTTCACAAAAGCCTGGCAGGCAGATAGTCAGTCTGCATTTGGTGGAATCGTGGCTTTAAATAGGCCCTGCACTGAGAAGATTGCCCAATTTTTAAGCACAGTGTTTATCGAGTTGATTATAGCCCCGGGATTTGATTCGACAGCCTCTGATATTTTAAGGACCAAGCCTAATTGCAGGCTTTTGGACTATCAAAATAGCCCTAATTTAAAGCAGGCTTTAAGCTACAAATTCATCGATGGCGGCTTGCTGGTTCAAGACAAAGACCATCAATTTATTGACGCAAGCGATTTAAAATTAGTGACTAGCATTAAGCCTAATGCTAAGCAAATTCAAGATTTGCTGTTTGCTTGGAAAGTGGTGAAGCACCTCAAGTCCAATGCCATTTTGATAGTAAAAGATCAAGCGACGCTGGGAGTGGGATGCGGCCAAGTTTCGAGGATTGATGCCGTGGAGCTCGCCATTAAAAAAGCCAAAGGCGATTTATCTAGTTGTGTGCTGGCTTCCGATGGATTTTTCCCGTTTCGAGACAATATCGATGCCATTGCCAAGACCGGGATTAAAGTCATTATTCAGCCTGGAGGTTCGATTAAGGATGAAGAAGTGATTGCAGCCTGTAATGAGCATGGGATAGCCATGGTAATGACAAATAGTCGCTGTTTTAATCACTAATGTCTTCTTGCCTATAATCTAAAAAATTGCTAGCGTAATCTGAAAGTTGTCTACAGAGGAAAGAACTATGCAAGGTCAATCAATTGCTGTAGGAAATGGATATTGTCAATTAAAAGAATCTTTTTGTGGTCAAGCGGTGGATGGCGGTATAGAAAAAAGCTTGCCTCAAAGAGGCTCAGATCCGCAATTTACTTACACCGAAATTATAGATGAGAGTAAAGTGGAACGTATGATGGGTGGAAGGTTGGCAGCTTCCGGGCAAGTCCAAGGTGTTGGGGTTGAAGGTCATATAGAAGGTCAGCACAGTTCCAGCCGATCAAAAACTAAAAAATATTATCTATTGGAGGGCAAAGGTGCAATTTATGAAAGCTCTTATGTACCCGACATTGGAAGAACATTGGCTTTAAACAGTGCCACAATAGATATGATTAATCCTTCATTAGGAGTTTTTATTGGAAGAGCTCTCTGGGCAAATTCAAACAATACTTCTCAAGAAACACAGAGGCAGAAAGTCCTTAAGGAATTTTTATTTAGCTATGGGCATGCTTACCTAGAAAAAATGCTGTTTCGTAAAGAAATCCGATATCTTATTATTGAAGAAGTGGACAATAAAGCTAGCAGCAATAAAGTTGACGCTGGTGCGGGTGTGAATGCGGCTAATATTGGTAACCTTGATGCTGCAGTCGAATGGGCTAATTCTAACCTAAAAGGCCGAAGAATTAAAATAGCGCAAGTTAATACTAGGGGAGTTGCCGGCAACATTATTCCTGATAGCGGGAGAGACCCGGTTGATGTACTCACTGAGGCTATGAGGCAGTTTGACGCAGCATCAAGCAAACCCATCCGTTATGATTTGAGTTCATACACCCCTATTCTAGATTCTATTGTGCCTGAGTCTTATCTTGAGAAATTCAAAAAGGAAATCCTTACTGCCCTTGGTATCAAAAAAAGAAGAGACAAGCTTTATTCTCAATTATCCTATCGCTGGCAGCTATATGGTTTTCACCAGCGAGCAGAAACCTTGCATCGGAATAAGGGATTATTAACGGATGATTACCAACTTTTAACATGTTTAGATGCACATTCAAGCAAAATTAATTTTGTTTACGGGAGAGTGCCTGGCTTACAGGCAACTTTGGCAGGGATGAATTTTAATGAGATTGTTTTTAATACTGCGAAAAAAAATGAGCTTGAAACTCAATTGAATGATTTAGAAAACCAAGCCAATCAAATAGAAACTGAGCTTGCAAAAATTGATGATAAGGCTTTAATTTATATTAGTAACTGCCCTGTATCCACTTCTCTATTGCATCGTGGGAAATTTTCTACTCCCGCATTTAACCTTCTTTATCCGGAGGAAACGGTTGGGATATATGTTAGCGCTCAGCTCAACTTATCTTATCTGACATTTGTGAATAAAGCTAAACTGGCTTTAAGTAGCGGTGCTGTTGAAGAACCATCTACAGTCGAGGCTGAAGCAGCTATAAGCTGGGCGCCTAGTACAAATGTTGAACTTAAGTATAAAAAAATATGGGGTTCCCATCAATTCACTTCTGATAAGCCGTCATGGAAGAAGTTAAATAAAATAGTACAAAAAGCGATTTGCATATCAGGACATGTACAGGGAGCAACCAATATAATAGTCAGAATATTTGCTTTAAGAGCAGCAGCAGATTTACCCAGGGAGAGTGCAAACAGAACAAGCGTCCCAATCTCTACACAAGGAATTGTTGGGCCATTTTCTTCAGTGCTTGTTAATGATAATAGCCTTGGTAGAGAAGTTAGTGTTCCTATTGCATAAGACCCGGCAAATTGCGGCCACTTTGAGGAGAAAGCTATGAATATGGGGATTGGAGTAGGATTCGATCGTTTAAAAGGTATTCCATTGCAAACTGTTGTTGGTCCAAGACGATTAGCTTCAGGCCCAGTATCTGCATCTTTTGCTGCAGCTGAGAGGCTTGACCTGCAGGCAGTACATATCGGCAGACAAAGTAATATAAGGGAGCACTCGGTAGCTTTTCACAAGCTTAGGATAGTTGATAACAAAGTATTTCATGAATTAATGGAGGAAGAGCCAACTTTAAAAACAGCTTTAGAGCATATTGGCTTAACAACAGCATATCAAGATAAAAAGCTCCAAGCTGATAGTGGGAGTTTGTATTGTCTTATGCAGATTGAAGTTAGTCATGCTGAGCAGTCTATAGGCCCCGCTTATACTTTTGATGAAAATACGCCTAATTTCAGCGAGATTAATAGACTTTCTAATCCAAGGGCTTCTATTTCTGATAGTTCCCTTGCTCTTTTGCATAGTAAAATTGGAGACAGTTTTGTCAGTGGTATAAAGTATGGTAAAAGGCTAAGTGCTTTGATTGAATTAAATAAAGCTCAAGTGCCGGATAAACTCAATATTGAAAATTTAGAGCTGCGCATTGGGCAAGATGTGATTAAACAACTAGGCTCTGCAGTTAAAACGATTGCAACTTATGTGGAAGGTGTAAGTTTAGCTTTTCCACGCAATGCATCAAATTTAGGTGAACTAAATGAATTGATACAAAAATTTTATAGCAGCGCCCCTTTACAGAAGCACGTATTATCCTATCAGTTTACTTACTATGGGTCTTTTTTCTCAGAAAATGGAGATGAAAAACCGGCATTAATAGAGCTTGAAAAAAGAATAAAGCAAAGTTTACAAACCAGGCTCGGTTTAAAACTATTGAAAGATGAGGCAGTAAATTGTCGTGATTCCATGGGGCTTCATTTTAAAATCTTAGCCGGCATACGTGAAGGACTGACGCAACTTGAATACTCTTATATTGCTGAAGATCCTTATAATAAATTAATGGATAAATCCTACCAAGACTTTCAAGTTTTAATTGATAAAATAACAGAAGCTCTTAGTCCTCAAAAGCCTTTCAATTTAGATGCTAGTACTGAAATATCGGAAGGCTCGAGCGGCGCAGCAGTTTTAGCAAGCAGCCGAGGAGCTGGCCATGCTTTAGCTGAGAGTGACTCAGCTGTAGCAGCAGGCGAAGTTATTGCTTCAAATGAAGTTCCAACAGAAAGTCCTGATAGTATGCTTAAAAAATATAAAACTGAATTGACCAGAATCAAATATAGCTTAATTAAGCTAGGCTCAAAGGAGTTGATAAAAAAGGTAGAGCTCACTTCTCAGGTTGGTTGCACCCCTCATCTTAGAAGTCTATCAAGCCAAGTTTTTAAGCTGAAATTACCTAAGGAAACTCAAGCACTTTATTTTAGCGCTGAAGAAAACGGGTCTCCAGTGTCCTCCAGTGGAATGGCTGAATTGCCATCGAGCCAAGCAACAGAGGGTCAGGTTTTAGGTTGGCCGATCCGAGAAATTAGCATTAAAAATCGAGTGGGCTATACATTATATAAGCTCACAGACACACAGCGAATTTTAAATAGGCCGATAAGTTTCAATGAAAAATCCCTATATTTTAAAACCGGGTATGGACAAACCAATTATACAGTGAGAATTTTTTCTGTTGTACCGTTCCCAATTGGTTTGAATCTAAACCCTGAATTTGCCAGGTTTGAGGGGGTAGTACCGTCATTAATAAGCAATTTGACAATGCAGCCGGTGGTGGCAGTTCCAAGGCCGATAGATTCAGAAACATCGTTATTAAGGTTTGATGACAGTAGGAGAGTGAATCCCTATGCTGTCGAAGGCTTGCCGCAGTCTGATATAAGCATAATCCAATATGCAGCTCGAGAAGCTTTGGCTACGAATCCAGGAGACATAAGAACCTCAGCAGAAAGAGGAGCACGACTTGCTTTGGTCATGACTAAGCTTACTCAGCAAGGGCAAGCCCTAGAAGGGTCTTTTCTTGCAGGGCAACGACAAACATCAATGGCTAGAAACGACTATATGGAACAGGAATTGCACAGATATACGGCGATGCTCGAAGCCCAAGAAGGAGAAATAGCACAACTTAAGGGGGAACTTAAATATTCTAACACTCAAATAGAGGCTTTGTCCCGTGAACTCAGATCTAGAGAAGCAATTATAGAGCAGCTTATAGAGCGCCTTGCAAAAATCTCTAAGGAGCCAGGTTATTCTAAAGCCTTACCTGCGAGAGCGGCTGCAGCGCTTCAAGCACCAGCAAGTGAAAGTGACAGTGACGCTATAAAAAGAATATGGCAGAATGTACAAACAGCTAATCCTTATGAATATTTCCCTACCCGAGAACCGTTAAGCGTTGCAAAACAGAGCGAAGATGCGGGTATGGGACGAATGTCGCCTCCTCCGGAGGCAAGGGCGAGGGCGTCGGGAGCGCCTCAAGCAGGAGATAGTGGTGTTCAACAAAGAGCATGGCAAGCTGTACAAGCAGGTCTTCCTTTCGAAAATCTCCAAGAACCGTTAGTCGGTTCAAAACAGAACGAAGCTGCAGGCACAGGACTGTGGTGGCCGCCCTCGCCGAGGACACCGGAGTCTCCGGAGTCGTCGTCGTTTCCGAAGCTATAAAATTATCACCTTAGTTAATTAAATGACTTGATGGTTTGCTTAATTCTGAAGTAATCCGCCCAGGGGTCATTTTTGTTAAGGCGTGGCTCAATATTAGCTAGATCGAACACATTGCTTGCTTCAATGGAATCCAGTTCATCCCAGCTTAAGGGGACTGAAATAGAAGCGCTATCGGTTGCTCGAGTTGAGTAGGCGGCAACGCAGGTGGCACCTCTCTCGTTTCTCAAATAGTCGATTAGAATCTTGCCTTCCCTTTTGGCTTTAGAAATAGTCGAGACAAATTTATTGGAAGCGATCTCTGCCATTTGATCAGCCATATTTTTGGAGAAAACTTTCACTGTTTCCCAATCGTGAACTCTTTTTAAGGGAACAAAAATATGCAGGCCTTTTTTGCCTGAAGTTTTGACAAAGCTTTGTAAGTTTAATTCCTCAAGCCCGGCTTTTAAGACCTTGGCCGCTTCGATAATGGCTGTAAATTCCACATGCGGGCCGGGGTCTAAATCAAATACCATGCGATCGGGCTTGTCGATGTTGTCAGCCAAACTTCCCCAGGTGTGAAGTTCAAGCGCGCCGAATTGTAACAAATGAATTAAATCTTGTTCTTTTTTAATGAGCATAGTGGGCCGCTTTTGGCCGTCTTTCTCTTTGATTTCAACGCTGCTAATGGATTTTGCCAGAGTATCCGGGTGCTTTTGATAGAAGCAGGGGTGATCTTGGCCTTGAGGGCAGCGCAAAATGGCTAGGGGGCGGTTAATTAAATGCGGCAGTATAAGATCGATATGCCGATGATAGTATTCAGCAAGTTCAAGTTTGGTGACTTTTGCTTTGGGATACATAATTTTATCGGGATGAGAGAGTTCAAGTTCTTTCATTTTTTTCCCCTTTCCAATTCTGATAGGGCTTTAGGCAGTTCGACTTTCACCTCTGTAGCGGTTTTATCTTCTCTTAAGCCTTTAAAAGAAGGGTGGCGGATTTTGCCCTCATTGGTCCATTCCGTAAATTCAATTTCACCTACCAATACTGGCTTTAGCCAATGGGCATTTCTCACTTCCGGGATGTTCTCAAGCCGATAAAAAGGATTGTCTTTTTGCACAAGGGGCTGCATTTTTTGATAAATGTGCTTAAGTAAGGCCCGGTTAAATCCCGTCCCTACTCGGCCTGAATAAATAAGATGGCCATTCTCATCATAAAAGCCCAGCAGTAGTGAACCGAAATATTCTCTTGAGCCTGTCGGGTCTGTAAAACCGGCAATGACGAGCTCCTGGCGCTGGCTGCATTTGATTTTGATCCAATCATCTGAGCGCTTGTTAAGGTAAGGGCTTTGTTTTCTTTTAGCCATAATGCCTTCAAGCTTTAAGTCGCAGGCTTGCTTTAAAATTTTGCTTCCTTCTCCATCCAAAGGCTCGCTAAAGCGGATAACAGAGTTGAGCGGCATGTTTTGAAACAGTTGTTTTAAATAGGCCTGGCGTTCTTCTAAGGGAACAGCACTTAGGTCATAGCCATCACAGTAAGGAAGGTCAAACACATAGTAATAAATCGAGGCATTTTCTCCGAGCTCCAACACGTTTTGAATCAGTTGGAATCGGGAAATACCGTTTCTGTCTAAAGCTACCAACTCGCCGTCTAAAACAGCGTTTTTAAGTTTAAAATGAGCCGCGGCTTTAGCTACGGCTGGAAACTTTTTGGTCCAGTCTTTGCCATTTCGGGTAATCAGGCTAGCCTCAGCCTCGTTGATAAAGCAAAGCATCCGAATCCCGTCAAATTTGATTTCATAAGACCAGCCGGGATCTTTAGGAACTTCTTTAACTAGGATAGCGAGCTCCGGATTAAAGCTTTTTGGCATAGGCTTTCGTTTGGCGCCTGTAAGCTGCGACAACTTCATGGCTTACCCCCCTTTTTTTAAAGAGGGGCTAGGGGAAATTTTTAAATCCCTCCCTGCCTCCCTTTTTCTAAGGGAGGAGGAGATCTCATCCAAGCTTTGGCCGGTTTTAACGCTGTTTGAATTAAGCAGCGCTTCGTCTGAAATGCTGTTGGCATATTCATCGTCCATTTTGACCAATAGCCAATTTTTTCGTTTACCTGCTTGATTAAAGCGAACCAAAGACCAAAGTCCTTTTAACTTTTTGCCATGCAGCCTAAATTTCAATAAGCCTTTTTTATAGCCTTCACGGGGGTCTTTAATCGGTTCCCAGCTGCCTTCATCCCACAGCATTACCGTGCCGCCGCCATATTGGCCTTGGGGGATAATGCCTTCAAATTGGGCATATTCTACAGGATGGTCTTCCACTTCTACCGCCAGGTGTTTTTCATGCGGATTAAAACTGGGGCCTTTTGGTATGGCCCAGCTTTTTAATACGCCGTCCAGTTCTAATCTGAAGTCATAGTGTAAGTGCGAGGCAGCATGTTTTTGAATAATATAGACTGAGCCGGAAGCTTTATGGCTTTTACCTTTTGGCTCCGGCGTTTCGGAAAAAGAGCGTTTTTTGTGATATTCGTTAAGACTCATAAGCTTACCTTATGCGGTTTCTTTGGGTTTTTTGGGTTGGGCTTTTTTAGTTTCTTTTTGTAAACTTTGCCGCATCAGAGAAACCAGGTCGACCACCTGGGCTTCTTTAGCCGGCTGTTTTTTTTTGTGGGCGGAGGCTTTTTTGCCGGAAGCTTTTTCTTGGATCCATTTCATTAAACTTTCACGATAAGTGTCGTGGTAGCGCTTGGGCTGCCAGCGTTCCGTCATGCTGTTAATGAGTTGAGAGGCAAGTTCCAGTTCCCTTTCTTGAATTTTGGTTTTAGGGATATCAAACTCTTCGATAGGGCGAATTTCCTGTTCAAACCGAAGGACATCAAGCAATAGGCCGTGTTTATAGGGCATAATGGCAGCCAAGTGCTGCCTGCTGTGAATCACCACTTTGGCGACTCCGATTTTGCAGGTATTTTTTAAAGCTTCTTTAAGCAGAACATAACTCTTAATTCCTTGCTTATCGGGTACAAGATAATAGGGTTTTTCAAAATAGAGATATTCCATCTCCTGCTGATCGATAAATTGTTCAATTTCAATCGCTTTGGTTTGCTCCGGGGCGGCTTTTTTAAATTCATTCTCTTTAAGTACCACGTAGTTATCATCATCAAATTTATAAGCTTTTACAATATCATTCCAGGGGACTTCCTCGCCGGTTTCTTCATTGACTCTTTGGAAACGGATATGTCCTTGGTTTCGGCTGTCGAGCATGTGGAAATGCAGATCGCAGCGATGTTCGGCTGAATACAAGCTGACGGGGATATTAACTAATCCAAAACTAATATGGCCTTTCCAAACGGGATGTGGCATTTTATTCTCCCTCTAAGATTCAAATAGCTTTCTCAATTTTTCGCCATCATTCACAGCATCCATATTCATGGTGTTGTTGAAGTAAATCCAGGCTTCTTGGGCCTTGGAGTCCTTAATCTTATTAAACCAGGCTTTGAGTTCATTTGCATGGGAGCCACAATACCAGCCCTGACTGCCATGAAAGCGTAAGTAAAACAATTGATCGATTGGGGCTTGATTAAATTCCTTTGGGCCGCTGAGTTGGCAAAAGCTCACTTTTGCTCGTTTTAAAGCCTGATAGACCGTATCTTGCCACCAGCTTGGATGGCGAAATTCAATGACGTTTTTATAACGAGGGTCTAATTGATCAAGCATACGGTTAAGCAGATCTTCGTTATAGCTTAAGCTTTCTGGAAGTTGAAACAAAATACAGCCTAGTTTTTCCTGCAAAATGTCGGCCAATCGATAAAAGTCATTAAGCATTCTTTGGCTATCGATAAATTTATGATAATGAGTGATAAATCTTGGGGCTTTAAGGGAATAAGTAAACCCGTCGGGGACCTGCTTGTACCATTTTTCTAGAGAACTGGCTTGGGGGAACCGATAAAAACTGGAGTTAATTTCTACCGAGTTAAATCGTTCGGCATAATATGCCAGCCACTTTGATTGAGCGAGACGCTCCGGGTAAAACCCGCCTTTCCATTCTTTGTATTGGTAACCAGAACAGCCGATATGGATATCCATAGGACTCCCTGCCTCATGCTGACTTGTTGAATTTGAATAAGCACGATAAGCTATTAGCCTATTATAACGGGCAATTGTTTAGAACGACATATTGCTACAATGCAGATGATATGGTACGGGATAGTAATGAAAAAAGAACTGCGTCAGAGTCTTATCGCTTTGTCAAAGGATGCTAAATACGAAGCGATGCTTAGTCTGTTGGAGCCGCAGCTGAAATCTAAGGAAATTAGCCTGCAGAAGCTGCTAGATTTTGCAAAATATGAAGTATTTCCTGATCGTCAACCTTGCACTTACGTGATGACAGCCGAACTCATTAACGACCTTGCTAGCGTGATTAAGCACCTACCGGAAACTGAACTAAATCATCTTCATATTGAATTTTATAAACTCTCTGCCGATCGTCATTCATTGTCGGGCTGCCGAAACTACGCGATAGCGCTGTACAAACAAAATCAAAAATACGACGAATCTCTGCTCTATATTGAAAGGGCCATTGGCTTGGCCTCTCCTTATGATAAAAAACGTCTATTACTTTGGTATGCACATATTCTTCGTATTAACAAAAGATTTCAAGAAGCAAATCATGCTATGAGGGAATACTACCAATTTTTGCGAGCAGAATTGGCCGTCCCTATGATTGATAAAGCCGCCGTAATAAAGGAAATGAAATGGACCACGGATCTATTTAAAACAGTATTTAGTGAAATTAATGCTACTTTGTCTCCTGCTGCCGACTTGAATGTTAATTTAAAAGAAATGGACCAATTTCTACAAGTCATCGGCAGCCCTCAGCAAACCGAAAAAACCTTGGCGGATCTTCGATTGGAAGGCATTTATATTAAAGGAAAAATCTATGAATTGCAGGGTAATTCCGTCCAAGCTATGAAGGCATATTTAGAAGTGAATGACAAAGCCCATTACAAATATGCAAGTGCTGTATCGGCAAGGGCCCGCCTAATAAAAGCACAGATACAGGCGGATCTAAATGCTCCGATTGTTTCTGGCAGCGAGCCAAACATAGGAGCAGCGGGAGGCGCAGGCAGTGCCGCCGCTAGCACAAGTTCTCCGGCTAAATCGAAAAAACCTGATCAATCGCCAGCTTATTCTCATATTACTTTACCTAATGGTTTAGTCATGCCGCTCAGCTTTGCAGAGAGCTGGAAGCAAGAAACATGGTGGTTCGATTCTATAAAAACAGAGCAGATAGAGGATGAATATAAAAAGCGTCAAATACAGCTAAGCAAACTTATTGAAGCGAAAAATATTGAGCTTGAGTTGATTTTAGAGCAATCCAAAATTTTGGCAGTTGATCATTCAGAAAAGACCGCGAAGCTATACCAAGAGCTAGATGAGCTTAAGCACAATCTAAAATCACTCGAAAAAGCCCGTTCATCTCATTTGCCTGGGTATCGCGCTGCTTTTCGCCGTCATAAGGCAGAAGCTCAATTTTTTGATCCCACTCGATCAAAAAAAAGAAAGCGTGTTGCTGAGCTGGCCAGTGAGATTGTTGATCAGCGTTATACGATTTCTTCATCAAAAAAAGAACCTATTAAATTAACAGGTAGCGCTAAAGACATTGTATCAGCTGAAGTAGCTTACCAAAAAGTTGTATCAAGATTGAGTCCGGAGAGGAAACCAGGTATTCCCATAGCAAGGTCAAACAGTTGGCCGATGAACAGAAGCTATGGACCAGTAGAGCATTATATGGCTGGCAGCACGCTGATTAAGGCTGAGCATAGTGCTGATCCTAATCCACAAAGATTGGGCCATAGCTATATGCCAACTCATGGCAGTTACGATAGTATTTATGGCAGCGTGCTGAGTAAATTAATTCATGACAATGCTGATAATGAAAAAACCCTGGCCAGCTATATTATACGGTATGGAAGAAGCCATCAAACAGTAAGCATAGAAGAGCTAAAAGCTTTAAATCCAGAGGCGAACAATATTGATCTTGAGAGATTTAACCAATTTTGCTTTTTGATCATTAGTAAAGAGCAGAGCCAGTGGCTTTCCGCAAGCAAAGAAGTCTATCAGTTAGGTATGGCAGTGGCTCAAGCTCGCTGCCTGATAATGCTAGAAGCAGGTTTTATAAAGTTTGAAGACGCTTTTAAGAATGATGCCCTATTTGGGGTTTACTCCCAGAAAGAAATTTTAAGCTGCCCTGAAAAAGTAGAAAAAGCCTGCAAATCCATTGAGGATTTATATATTGAATATCTTAAAACTCATAGAGCTGAGCAGCACTTGGCATTTTATAAGCGTAATATGGCTAAGCCCGCCGTTGAGCTTGTTCTTACCCGTAAACAGGCCCATGCGGATTTAGTCTACGTGTATGGAGGAGAAGACGATACCGACAGTGAAGGTTATGACACAGATTTAGCCATTGCCGGCGAGCTGGCTGATGCGGCTGTAGAGCCTGCTTCAAAAAGAAGACGAATAGAAGCTCAAGAAGCGGGCCCACTTAATCTGGCTGCAGTTTTTATGACTGCTGATCATTCTACTGTGAAGCCACAAGCACAAGCTTCTTCAGGA
>JAQSYQ010000052.1 GCA_029256015.1 Gammaproteobacteria bacterium
GCAACTGATAAGGGCATTTTTTATAAAATGCAGCAGGCTTCTCCTCATAAAACTTTTATAGAAGCACCAACGGGTGGAACCGGGGCGACTTGTAAAAGCTGTGCTCACTGTCCTTGGATGGCAATGAATGATTTGCAGAATTTAGCGGAATCCCTAGAGCAGCAAACTAATGAAATTTTTGTGCCAGAAGAAGTAAGGAAAAAAGCTTTAATTCCTCTAGAGCGCATGGTCAATTTTGTGAGCCAAAGATAATGATTCCTGAGAGCATTATTAACAAAATGGTGAAAGCCGCACTTGAAGAAGATATCGGCTCAGGGGATATTACCGCGCAGTTGATTTCCCAAAATACCTCTGCCAAGGCTCGGATTATTACTCGAGAACCTATGATTTTATGTGGCTCAGCTTGGGTCAATGAGGTGTTTAAGCAAATTGATCCTCAGGTTGAAATTCATTGGCATTATCAAGACGGCCAATTTATTCAAGCCAATGATGCGATATTTGAGCTTAATGGCAATGCCAGGAGTCTATTGACTGGCGAGAGAACGGCGCTTAATTTTTTACAGATGCTATCTGGCACCGCCACGACAGTTCACTCTTATGTTGAAAAAATTCGTCACACCTCCTGCAAATTATTGGATACTCGCAAAACTATTCCAGGCTTTAGGCTTGCTCAAAAATATGCCGTGACTTGCGGCGGGGGGCATAATCACAGAATTGGCCTTTACGACGCATTTTTAATTAAAGAAAATCACATTGCAGCCTGCGGTTCTATCAGCGAAGCCATTAAAAGGGCCAGAGAGATTGGCAAGGCTAAACCGGTCGAGGTGGAAGTCGAAAATCTAGATCAGTTGCAAGAGGCCATTCAGGCTGAGGCTGATATAGTAATGCTGGATAATTTCAATCTAGATCAGATGAAACAGGCAGTTGAGCTTAACCAGGGCAGGGTAAAGCTGGAAGTTTCAGGCAATGTTACGCTGAGTAATATAGCAAAAATCGCCGAAACGGGAGTCAGCTTTATTTCTGTTGGCTCACTGACCAAACATATCCAAGCCATTGATTTGTCTATGAGGTTTATATAATGCGACAATATGTCGGTCTATTAGAGAAAATGCGGGGCCAGCTTGACGAACAAGGCCAGGTGTCTTATAGGCTGATATTGGGCAAGGAAGAAATTGAATTAAATCCTTTGCTGGGCAAGCAGTTAAGCTTGCAGTGTGAGGGCGTTATTCACTGTGTCGCTTGCAAGCGCCTGATTAAAAAAAGCTTTCAACAAGGCTATTGTTTTCCTTGTACTCAAACTTTGGCGCAGTGTGATATTTGCATAGTTAGGCCTGAGCTTTGCCATCATCGGCATGGGACTTGCAGGGAACCTGCTTGGGGAGAAACCCATTGCATGCAATCCCATTATGTTTATTTAGCCAATGCTTCCGGGCTTAAAGTAGGCATTACCAAGGGCAGTAATATGCCTTATCGATGGATAGACCAGGGGGCAGCAGAAGCCTTGCCTATTCTAGAAGTTAAAAACCGTTATGTCTCAGGCTTGGTTGAAGTCCTTTTTAAAAAGAAGGTGGCCGATAAAACGAACTGGCGTAAAATGTTGCAGGGCAAGCCCGATTCCATCGATCTCATTGCAATGCGAGATCAGCTTTTAAGCCAATTGAGCGTGGAGTTAGATGCTTTGCAGGCCCAATTTTCTGAAAAAATTGTTAATTTTATGTCTGAAGCCAAAGTTTTGCGATTCCACTATCCAGTTTTGGAATATCCCATTACAATTAAGAAAGCTGACTTTAATGATCAAGGCATATTGAATGCTAGACTGCTTGGAATAAAGGGCCAGTATTTGATATTTGACCAGGGAGTGATGAACGTTCGTAACTTACTAGGACATCAAATCAGTTTAAGTCTCGAAGGCATAGAATTGGAAACTTTAGAATGAAACTATTTATCAAGTGTAATCATCTGCATGAAAACTGCTCTCACACTTGGTTCCGCTATGAAGAAATTGCTAACGGCTTGACTCATTTTGTTGGATTATTGCTATCAGTTGCTGCTCTCGTGCTATTGGTTATTCGATCCTCCGAGCATGGCTCTGCAAGGACCATAGTGGCTTGCAGTATTTTTGGCCTAAGCTTAATTTTTACTTATTTTTCTTCCACGCTTTATCATATGACTGTCAATAACTTGCTACGCAAACGTTTTCGCATGCTTGACCATATTTCTATTTATTGGCTAATTGCCGGTAGCTATACTCCCTTTACTTTAGTGAGTTTGCAAGGAGCTTGGGGCTGGTCTTTATTCGGAGTAGTGCTTGGCTTGGCTATTGCAGGAACTATTTTCAAGCTTATTGCCGTAGATAAACTGGAAATTCTATCGGTGCTGGCTTATTTGGGGATGGGCTGGATTATTCTCGTCGCCGCTGTGCCGATTGTCGAAGCCTTGCCTTTAGATGCCTTGCTCTGGTTGATAGCAGGGGGGCTTCTTTATACCTTTGGCGTGTTGTTTTTTATGATGGAGACTGTACCTTTTGCCCATACCATCTGGCATTTATTCGTATTAGCCGCCGGCTTTTGCCATTTCTGGGCGGTATACTGGTATGTAGCCGGCGTAAAAGTCATCTACTAGCCGTTTCTCTTAAGGGGCTGGTGCAGCGCCTTCGCCAGCTTGTGACTGTGATGATATTGGCACTAGATCAGGCATGCTGCTATGGCTAAAAACTTGGCTAGTAGGCGCTTGTTGGCTAGGATCTAGGCTACCACCCGCCACCATGGTTTCACTCCAATCAATAAGTGGGTAAAGTTTCACTTTTAATCTGCTTAGGTCAGCTAGAGTAGAAGAAGACAGCAGCCTTGGATCAATCTCTTTTAGAGCAGTTGTCATCATGCTAAATTCATCTGAATCTCTCCAATCTTCTTTAATATGAAGTTCGTTTTCAGCCAGTACCGAACCTAATGCGGTAATA
>JAQSYQ010000028.1 GCA_029256015.1 Gammaproteobacteria bacterium
AATTGGCATGCCAGGATCCTTTTGTTTATGCTGTTAAATTATTCGGTTTTAACTGCTGGAAGTCAATTCAAAGCCTTGCTATGATAAGGCTTTTAGGGGGATTCTATGAAGATTAGCGCTCAATTTGATGGTGGGAATATCGAGGTTGTTGAAATTAAAGGCCCTCAGCACATTCATTTAAAGATTAGAAATGACAGCAATGCTGAGTTTAAACAATGGTTTTATTTCAGGTTGCAGGGGGCAGAAGGGCAGAGTTGCCATCTTCAGATTATCAATGCGGGGGAAACTTCCTATCAAGAGGGCTGGCAGGATTATCAGGCTGTAGCTTCTTATGACAGAGAGGAGTGGTTCCGAGTTCCAACCCGGTTTGAAAACGGCATATTAAGCATTGAACATAGCCCGGATTTTAACGATGTTTACTATGCTTATTTTGAGCCCTATAGCCATGAGCGGCATTTAAACTTAGTTGCATTTGCCCAGCAGTCCCCACTTTGCAAAGTAGAAGACTTGGGCCTGACTGTAGAAAAGCGCGATATCAATATGTTGGTCGTGGGCGAACCTGATAAAAGCAAATTAAAACTTTGGATCATTGCTCGGCAACACTGCGGTGAAACCATGGCAGAATGGTTTATGGAAGGTTTCTTAAGTCGCTTGTTGGATCCTTCTGATGCAGTAGCGAGAAGCATTTTGGAAAAGGCCGTGTTTTATATAGTTCCGAATATGAATATAGACGGGGGCATTAAAGGTAATTTACGCGCCAATGCCGCGGGAATGGATTTAAATCGGCAGTGGTCTCAGCCCAGTTTGGAAAAAAGCCCTGAAGTTTATCTGGTTAAACAAAAAATGCAGGAAACAGGAGTGGATTTCTTTTTAGATGTTCATGGAGACGAAGGTTTGCCTTATGTGTTTTTAGCAGGCTGCGAGGGCATTCCTTCTTATAACAAGAAACACCAAGAGCTGGAAAACCATTTTAAGCAAGCTTTTATGCAGGCCAGCCCTGAGCTGCAAGGTCAATACGGTTATTCTAAAGATGCGCCGGGCAAGGCTAATTTAAATATCGCCGCCCCCTATATTGGAGAGACTTTTCGCTGTCTTTCCTATACTTTAGAAATGCCTTTTAAGGACAATAAAAACCTAGCTGATTATGAGTTCGGTTGGTCCTCAGAGCGCTCAGCCAAACTTGGAGAGGCTAGTCTTGAAGCGATATTAGCTGCAGTGAATTTTATCGTAGACTCTCGCAGCTAAGGCCTGAGAAAACGTCAGGCCACAGTCTGTGCATCGTACCACTAGAGAAAACAGTTCATTTAGGCTCATCCCATCAAACACATCGATGGGGTGTGCTTTGGGCTTTTTATTTGTGAGTAATTGGCTCTGATATTCAATGGCCAGCTTGATTTGACTTAACTCATCATCTGAAATTTGCGGCATTCTTTCCCGAAAAGTGCTAATCGCAGCAAACATATAGACAATCAAATCAGCAGGCTGGCAGGTAATGTTCATTTTATCCCCTTTTGTTTTTATTTTAAATTATAGAGAACAAAAAGAGAAAATGCAATTCAAAATAAAATCCCGGGCCTTAGAGTAGCACCCGGGATTCTAAAGTCTATAGTGGTTTTATGGAGAGCTTAGCCTTTACCTGCACCAGACGGTGAGGGCTGGTCGCCAAGATATTTTCTTTCTGCCATGGGGATCGCCATTACTTCTTTACAGGGAAGGCAGCCTCCAGTTTCTGGATGTCTGCATGGCGGACACAGGCGATCATCATCGCTAAGGTCTAAGATTTTTTTCTCAAGCAAAGGCTCACTAGGATCATTTGCTTTGGGCAATGCTCTCGCAGAAGCATGTGAAGCAGCAGACCTTTGAGCAGAAGCGGCTTGAGGAGCAGTAGATAACGCTTCAGCAGAACCGGCAGCTTTCAGGCTTGCAGCTGTTGCAGCAGCTTGCTGGAGTGCAGTCGCCATAGGCCTTGGATTGGCGCCTGTTGCAGGCTGGATACTAAGGCTTCCGCTTGATGAGGCTGATCCTCCTCTGACAGCCACAGCCACTGCACCAGAGCTTGAGGCGACTGAAACCACCAAGCTACCTCTTGCTGGAGAGGTTAATGCTTGTGCTCCTGCCCCTGCAGCTGGAACTGCAGCAGCTGAAGCCAACTCTCCTCTTGCTGGGGTGGCTGCAACCGAGCCTCCTCTTCTTGCGGAGACTGACCCTCTTGGGGCAGGTGCTGCAACTCCGCCACCCATACTAGGGCTTGCAGCAAAGGCTGAGCCTCCTCTTAAAACTGAGCCTGCGCCGCTGTTAGCAATTGGCCTTGCCGGTGTTGTAAGGTTTCGCTGAGCTGCAGCTATGCGTAGGGCATCTACGTCTGTCTCAAGTATAGTTGCAATTTCTTCCTGAGTTTCAGGAGCTAAGGCTATAAATCTTTGGTGTTTGCTGGCTGCTTCAGCGTTTATTGCACCACTTTGCCATTGTTCAGTTAATATTTTTACTTCTTTTATTTGCCTCTCAAATTTTTCTTGAGATTCAGGACGGAAATAACGCCATAGCTCATCGCCACGCATATCCTTATCTGATATTTCGTGATTTTGCCATTTAAAAAATAACTCTTCTGCCGCTCTTTCTAAAAGAGGTAATTGGAAGTGAGTAAAAAAAGCCTGTTTTGCAGGGTTTGAGAGAAGCTCTTCAGGGTCTGTTGAAATCGGTCCTATTACTCTTCTTCTATATTCCTCATTCCTGTAAATCTCTAAGGCAGTGATTCCCGCTGCTTTCAGTTTATCGAATTCTGCACGGGCACTCTCCATTTGACTCTGTGCTCTCTCCAATGCGGCCACACTCTCTTTCTGTCTAGTAACTTTTCCGGCCGTGGCTGCTACAGGTTTTAGTTTTTCTTCTCGTTCTCTAGCTATCTTGGCATATGTGTTGACCTCTAATAGGAATTTGCCTTCTTTAAATTGTTCAATGAAGGCTATAATATGATCTCGTGTGTAAAAGGGTGCACTGGTTATTACATTTTTACTAAAGCCCCCTGCGTATTCACCTAAAGATGCTGCAAGCGTGCTGATGTCCTGACTTTCTCTTGGGGGGAGGGCAATTAAAACGATGCCTTTATCATGGTAGCGCTCCTTAGAAACTTCGCTGGGACGCATTACAATATTGTAAAGTTCCTTTGGCAAATGTTCTTGTGCAGTGCGAAGCGCAATAAGATCACGTTCCTTTTGTGTCCCCAAATTGCGGTAAAACTCTCTGAGAACAACAGAGGGAAGAATAGGCAGATTAATAACATTAAAGCGACAGCTATTCACCAATGTATAGACTTGATCAGCGGTGAGGTTGGTGCATTGCGTTAAGTCAAGGGACAGCATCGGGGGCGACCAAGCAACAGCGGGCGGGTTGTTTAAAGCTGAAATTGTTTCAACAAAGGAGTCAAATAATCCGGCGTTAGCTGCATCTATTTTTAAATTGACATGAAGCGTTTTAACGCCACCTTGGTTCAGTCCTTGTACCAGCATTTCTAGCCATGATTTGGGTTTGCCTGTAGGGAAAGTGGTTTTGTTTTCTGAGTCATCTACAAATTTGGGTGCTGACAAAAATCCTTTTGTTTTAGGATCGATGATGCGCTTGCCATCACTTTCATGCACCGGCTTTTGAAGGAGTTGAGTTAACAATTCAGCGCCTAAAGACAACATCAGATGTTTGTGGGGGGCACTATCCTCGCGTAATGTAAAATAGAGGTCATGCATTCCTTGGGGGTCATTTGTATTTATCTTGCTAGTTATGTCATAGCGAGAGTCTATTGTATAGTGACGTTCTGCGAAAGCCATAGTTTTTCCCTTGTGCTTGTATTTGGACTTATTATTAAAATAGGGTTGCTGGAAGTCAATATTTATCTATATAAATATCATGCAATACCCATAAAAAATTACTTATTATTTTTGTATAAATCTTCACAGCTTTTGTCTGAGCCCGCGCTGCTTAGGCTAAGCAAATTGCCGTTTTGGATAAGAAACTGCTTTTCTATTAAACTACTTATAGTCTGCTGAATCTCGATGGCAGAATAAGAAGGGCTTTCAGAAAAACGCTTTTTAAAACCTAGATGTTGTTCCGTGTGAATATATTTGCTTAGGCTTTGTTTAAAAAATTTCAATATTTCTAATTCAAGCATTTCTTGCTTAGAAGCCATCTTGCCTATCCTTATCATCCTTAGCAGAAGCAAAAACTATTTTGCTATGATTGAGCATGGCTAATATTAATCCCCATAGCACCGCATAGCAAGCTATGATATATGAGCTAGTTGGCAATAGCCAGGCCTCTCATAAATAGATTTGAACTTATAAAGTGCGGGATTCTTAAATGAGTCTAAAATACAGTAGGGGCTTCATAACACAAAAAAATTATGGGTAATTATTATGCAAACAGAGAACAAAACTCTTAGCACTTCAATGTTAATCAAGGCTTCATTGATTGTATTTGTGGCTTCTTTGTTTTTCTTTTACTTGCTCGGTCTGTTTAATATATTCGATTCTTTGGAAAGCTATATCGCTGCCGAATACAGTCTTTCTCCTGTAAAAATGGGTTTGGTTTCAAGTCTGGATTTCTATACCAATATTATGTTTCTAATTCCGGCCGGTATTTTATTGGACCGTTACTCTCCTCGTAAAATAATTTGCTGTGCGGTTTTAGCCCTTGCAACGGGCGTGATGATGATCGCCTTGTCTCATAGTTTAACCATGCTAGTGTTGGCCAGATTGTTGATGGGGATGAGCGGATCTTTTTCATTAATGAGCGGTATTCGTGTAGCGGCTAACTGGCTTGATAGCCATCATATGGCAAGAGCGGTTGGGTTTATTGTAGCGATGGGAATGTTTGGCGGATTTATGGCTCAGGCGCCTATGACCATGCTGATTGATCACATCGGCTGGCGCCATGCTCTTGCTGTGGTGGGAATAATGGGCTATGTCATCATGCTATTAGTGTGGTTGTTTGTCAGAGATATGCCAAGCCATCGAGTTGAAATAGGTGCTAATAGAGTACAGATGCTTAACGAGCTTGGAGTTTTAAAAAGCTTGAAATTGGCTTTGCTTAGCCGTCAAAATTGGCTATGTGGATTATATACCGGCTTAATGAATCTGCCTATTTATATGCTAGGGGCGCTATGGGGAATTCCCTATCTTATGCAGGTTGACGGGCTAAGTGATACCGTTGCGGCCAATATTGCGGGAATGCTGTTTATTGGCAGCATGGTGGGCTCACCGCTTGCGGGTTGGGTTTCCGATCAGATGAACCGCCGCCGCTTGCCTATGCTAATTGGCGCAGTTTTGGCACTGATTATCATTGAAATTACTATTCATGGTGACTTCACTGGAACTACAGCCTTGTTAACTCTATTTTTCCTGCTGGGATTAATCACCAGTGCTCAAGTTATTAGCTATCCCACCGTAGTGGAAAGCAACCCAAGCTCAGTAACCGGTACAGCAACTTCTTGTATTTCCATGTCCTGTTTAGGCGGTGGCTTGATCATTCAGCCATTGTTTGGCTATATGCTCACTATGCGTGGGCACTCTCAGCTGATAGATGGGGTGATGAACTATCCAGCGGCTAACTATATTTTTGCGTTGAATGCTTTGCCGGTGGCTTTTGTTATTTCATTTGTGTTGGCATGGTTTGTTAAAGAGACTTATTGCAAGACTCTTATTCAATAATTCCGCCGCCAAGGCAAATATCGCCTTGGTAAAATACAATGGATTGGCCTGGGGTAACTGCGCGCTGGGCTATTTCAAATATCACTTCAGCTTGGCCATTTTCTAATAAATCCACTCGGCAAATTTGATCGGCCTGACGATAGCGAATTTTAGCCTTACACTCAAAAGTTTTAGAAGGCGCACTGCCTGATATCCAGTGTAGCTGAGAAGCTTTTAATGTTTTTTTATAAAGAAGAGGGTGGTCACCTTGTACCGCTATCAATACGTTGTGGGCTAGATCTTTGTCAGCCACATACCAGGGCTCTCCTGATGAATCACTTTTGCCACCGATGCCAATGCCTTGCCTTTGCCCAATGGTGTAATACATAAGCCCATCATGTTGGCCAAGGGTTTTCCCTTCAGGGGTTTTAATTTCCCCAGGTTTGGCCGGTAGGTATTGGTTTAAAAATTCCTTAAATTTTCTTTCTCCAATAAAACAAATTCCAGTCGAGTCTTTTTTGTTAAAAGTCACTAGGCCATGTTGCTCAGCAGTTTTACGTACTTCAGGTTTTTCTAAATGGCCGATAGGAAACAAGGCCTTGGATAATTGTTGCTGGTTGAGTAAGTATAAAAAATAGCTTTGGTCTTTATTAGGGTCTAAGCCTTTTTTCAAATAGAAAATGCCGTCACGCTCTTCTTTTTGAGCATAATGGCCTGTGGCTATGTAGTCTGCGCCAAGCGATAGGGCGTAGTCCAAAAAAGCTTTAAACTTGATTTCTTTGTTGCATAAAACATCCGGATTGGGAGTTCTGCCTGCTGAATATTCTTTTAAGAAGTACTCGAATACTCTATCCCAGTATTCTTTAGAAAAATTGATGGACTGAAAAGAGATGCCGATTTTTTCACAGACCGCCATGGCATCCTTTTGATCTTCCATGGCAGGGCAGTCTCCGCCAAAATCTTCTTCCTGCCAGTTTTTCATGAAAATGCCGGAAACATCGTAGCCTTGCTGTTTAAGCAACAAAGCCGAGACGGAAGAGTCTACCCCGCCTGATACGCCAACGATAATTCGAGTTTGATTTTTCATGGTTGTAGTGTCTGTCAATTTGAAGAGGGATTGTATCATAATCTTACATTTCTATGTTTTTAAATTCAGCAGCCTATGTTAAAATTTCGCCACTTTAGTCACAAATAAGGAGAGTCACATGGGCTATAACAAAATTAAAGTACCAGCCGGCGAGAAAATTACCCTTAATAAGGATGGGTCTTTAAACGTCCCCAATCATCCGATTATTCCTTTTATTGAAGGCGATGGCACGGGCGTAGACATTACTCCAGTGATGATCAAAGTAGTCGATGCCGCTGTGCAAAAAGCTTATGCAGGTAAGCGTAAAATTGAGTGGATGGAAGTATACTGCGGTGAAAAATCTACCCATATTTATGACAAAGATACCTGGCTTCCTGAAGAAACCTTAGAGGCGATTAAAGAATTTGTAGTATCTATTAAAGGCCCGCTAACTACTCCAGTATCAGGTGGTATTCGCTCACTTAACGTAGCACTTCGCCAAATGTTGGATCTATATATTTGCTTGCGCCCAGTTCGTTATTTCAAAGGAGTGCCAAGCCCGGTCAAAGCGCCGCAAGATGTGGATATGGTGATTTTCCGTGAAAACTCTGAAGATATTTATGCGGGAATTGAATGGAAAGCAGATTCGCCTGAAGCCATTAAAGTGATTAACTTTTTGCAAAATGAAATGGGCGTAAAAAAAATCCGCTTCCCAGAACACTGCGGGATTGGTGTAAAGCCGGTTTCTAAAGAAGGGACCCAGCGTTTAGTTCGCGCGGCTATTCAATATGCTATCGATAATGATAAAGACTCCGTAACCTTGGTTCATAAAGGCAACATTATGAAGTTTACCGAAGGAGGCTTTAAAGACTGGGGCTATGAAGTGGCTCAAAAAGAATTCGGTGCAGAGCTAATTGAGCAAGGCCCTTGGTGCCAGTTTAAAAATCCTAAGACCAGCAAAAACATTGTGGTAAAAGATGCGATTGCTGATGCCTTCTTGCAGCAGATTTTGTTAAGACCAAAAGAATATAGTGTCATCGCTACCTTGAACTTAAACGGCGACTATATTTCAGACGCATTAGCGGCTCAAGTAGGCGGAATCGGTATTGCTCCTGGCGCTAACATCGGTCAAGATGCGGCTATTTTTGAAGCAACCCACGGGACTGCTCCTAAGTATGCAGGTCAGGATAAAGTTAACCCAGGCTCTTTGATTCTGTCAGCTGAAATGATGCTGCGTCACATGGGCTGGTTGGAAGCGGCTGATCTGATTATCGAATCTATGGAAAAAACCATTACTGATAAAACAGTTACCTATGACTTTGAGCGTTTAATGGATGGGGCCAAGCTTCTGTCTTGTTCGGAGTTTGGTGATGCTATGATTAAAAACCTTTCTTAGCAGCTTGCTGCTTTAGAAAGGTATCGCCCCGGACTTTATCCGGGGTTTGGTTTTTTGTCATCCTGGGGCCGCGCAGCGGAACCCGGGATCTTAGTCCGTACGGTCTGAATCGTATATATTGAGAAACAGCTCAATCTTTTCTTGAATGGAGAGATGGTCTTCATTAGAACAATGTTGTTCTTGGCAAAGTACTGCGCCAAATAAATCCAATAGTTGCCTGGTATCGACTCTGCCGTCTGCTTGAATATTAAGACCTATAGCAAGCTCTACAGGTAGTTCCAGTAAAAGGTCTTTTTGACTGCCTTCGCCTATATCCGAAATAACTCTTAGTGCTTTGTTCATGTTTTTCTCTTTTTATTATTGTTCTGTAAAGGTAGGTATAGTAGCCGCCGTGAGCTTTGACAATTTATTTCTGAATTAGTTGTCATATCTGTGAAATTCTAGTTGTTTTTTATATAGGGAATATACAAGAAGCATTTATTTGGATGTGCAAAATCAAAGCATTCAGGCAACTTGGCTAGTTTTGAACTATAAAATATGATATGAATAAGGTTAGCTATACTTTAAGATATTTATTGGTTGAGAAGATGACAGTAAAAACAGCAGTAAAATCTAAGCGTAAAACTAAGACAAAGGCGAAAGCTGCTGCCACCGGTGCTAACCCGCCTCTTTATCAGGTACTATTATTGAATGATGACTACACTCCAATGGAATTTGTAGTAAAATTACTAACTGAAATATTTTGCATGAATCAGACTAAAGCGACTCATGTTATGCTACAGATCCATCATGAAGGAAAAGGAGTGTGCGGGATTTATACTCGTGATGTTGCAGAAACTAAAGTCATGCAGGTTATTAGCTATGCAAGGTCTCATGGGCACCCATTAATGTGCGAATCGGAGAAAATTTAATTATTCTGATTTTACTCTTGAGTTTATTTTGAATCGTCCCAATATTTGAAAAGTGAGTGATCTGCGTCTAGTCTTAAAGCTACCAAAGCAGAACAATAATAAATAAAAGGCCCAATCATGTTAAGCAAAGATTTGGAAGTAACTCTTAATAAAGCATTTAAAGAAGCTCGTGCCAAAAGACATGAGTATTTAACGGTCGAGCACCTATTGCTGGCCTTGCTGGATAATTATTCGGCAATGGAAGTGTTAACAGCTTGTGGGGCTAAAATTGATGTGCTTCGCAATGAGCTAAGCAGTTTTTTAGATAGCACCACCCCAAGAATTCCTAATAATGAAACCGATCGGGATACTCAACCGACTTTAGGCTTTCAAAGAGTATTGCAACGCGCGGTTTTCCATGTTCAGTCATCAGGCCGCACTGAAGTCACAGGCGCTAATGTATTAGTAGCTATTTTCAGTGAGCAAGACAGCCAGGCAGTTTATTTTCTGAAGCAGCAGGGCATTTCTCGATTGGATATCGTTAATTACATCTCTCATGGAGTGTTAAAAGGCGATAATCAAAAAATGGACGAGGAAGGCAGTCAAGAGTTTTCTGAAACCGAGCATGAAGGGCACTCTAATAAATCGCCTTTAGATTTATATTCAACCAACCTTAATGAAAAAGCCAAACTTGGAAAAATCGATCCGCTCATCGGTCGCGAGACTGAAGTAGAAAGAGTGATTCAGATTATCTGCAGAAGACGCAAAAATAACCCTCTTTTAGTAGGGGAAGCAGGCGTGGGCAAAACAGCTATTGCTGAAGGCCTTGCTAGAAAAATAGTGGATAAAGAAGTGCCCGCAGTGATTGCTAATTCCATTGTTTATTCATTGGATTTGGGCGCGCTTTTAGCGGGAACTAAATATCGTGGGGATTTTGAAAAACGCTTGAAATCAGTATTGAAGCAATTACAGTCTGAAGATGGCGCTATTTTATTTATCGATGAAATCCATACCATTATTGGAGCAGGGGCGGCTTCAGGTGGAGTGATGGATGCTTCTAATCTGATTAAACCTTTGTTATCGAGTGGCGAGTTGCGTTGTATCGGTTCAACCACTTATCAGGAATATCACACCATTTTTGAAAAAGACCATGCTTTGGCTCGCAGGTTCCAAAAAGTTGATGTAGAAGAGCCTACTGTGGATCAAACCTTTGAAATATTAAAAGGCCTCAAGCCTTATTTTGAAAAGCATCACCAGGTTAAATACAGTGTAGAGGCATTACGTGCCGCAGCCGACCTATCAGCGAAGCATTTGACCGAGCGCTTCTTGCCTGATAAAGCGATTGATGTGATTGATGAAGTCGGTGCTTATCAAAGACTGGCTCCGGAAGGCAAAAAGAAAAAACAAATTACCGTGGCTGATGTAGAGCATATCGTTGCCAACATTGCGAGAATTCCTGCAAAAACCGTATCAGCTTCCGATAAAGAATCTCTGCTTAACCTTGAGCGCGATTTAAAAATGTTGGTGTACGGTCAAGATGAAGCGATTACTCTTTTAGTGACCAATATTAAATTAGCCAGAGCGGGCTTAAGAGATGCCAATAAACCTTGGGGATCTTTCTTGTTTGCCGGCCCAACCGGTGTCGGTAAAACCGAAGTGACTCAGCAGCTTGCTAAACTTTTAGGGGTCGAGTTATTAAGATTTGATATGTCTGAATATATGGAGCAGCACAGTGTGGCTCGATTAATCGGAGCGCCTCCAGGATATGTTGGTTTTGATCAAGGTGGTTTATTGACCGATGCCGTCACCAAGCATCCTTATTCCGTTTTGCTATTGGATGAGATGGAAAAAGCCCATCCTGATGTTTACAATCTCTTATTACAGGTCATGGATAACGGAACACTGACCGACAGTAATGGACGCAAAGCAGATTTCAGGCATGTGATTATTATTATGACCACTAACGCTGGGGCGTTTGAAGGTAGTAAGAATACCATGGGCTTTGCCGATCAAGATCATGCATATGATAGCATGGACGTCCTTAAACGTTCTTTCACCCCAGAATTCCGCAACCGCCTTGATGCTATTGTCCAGTTTAAATCGCTTTCTCAAGACAACGTACGCAACGTGGTGGACAAATTTATCGCCCAACTGCAAGGTCAATTGGATGACAAAGGCGTTTCACTCGAAGTGGAAATGGAGGTCCGCAACTGGCTGGCTGAGCATGGATATGATGAGAAAATGGGAGCAAGACCTATGTCTCGTCTTATCCAAGAGAAAATTAAGAAGCCTTTGGCAGAAGAAATTCTGTTTGGTAAGCTCTCAACTGGCGGAAGGGTTCACGTTAGCATCAATGAAAACGAGCCCAGCTTTGAGTTTACTCCAAAGTCTGAAGAAGCGGCTGAGAAAAAGACAGCACAGTCTAATAAGCACTAATCCTATCTGTCATCCTAGAATTACTTGTCATTCCCGCGGAGGCGGGAATCCAGGTTTTTCCTTTTTGTCACCTTGGGTCCGAAAGGAGCTAGGGGGCTTTTTTTTGCCCTAAAGCCTTAATATTTCCTTAAGCTTTTTTCTATATAATGCTCAAAACCATGGAGAAAAGAGCATGAAAACAGTCATTTTATTGGCAGGTCCTGGTGGTTCTGCATTTAATAAAGAAAATGTCTTATTAGCCGAAAAAGCCCTACAAGCTCAAGGGGCAACAAACCTCCTAACCATCGGTAATGGTGAGGAAGATATTTCTGAAGACGCTATGGGCCAGTTATTTAACCATATTGGAAGCTCAAAAGATGATATAACCTTAGTTGTTATGGCTCATGGTGAAGTTGATAAAAGCCATTCAGGCAAAGCTATTCGAGGCTCTCACAAGCATATGTTAAGTGATAGTAAGCCCATTTCTACGATAGATTTTTTGAAAAAAATTGCAGATAAACTTAATGGCAAAAAGATCGATATATTTACAATAGCTTGTTATGGCGGGGATATGCATGATTTCGCTCATAGAATATTGCCAAAAGGCTCGACTTACGTTGCGATAGCCAAGCCTGATGAGCCTGCCACATCTGCAGAGGTGGATAGACTATGGAGCAGATTGGCTTCAAAGGAAGTAGCAGGTTGTTTAAGTGCAGAGTCATTGCTTATGGCTTATACAGTTCGCTTAAGCACTCGTTATACCCCAACCTTGAGCTCCACACTTTCTCATTACAGTTTGGATGAAAAATTCTATGCTCGTATCGGTAGGCCTTTTAATGAAAAGGAAAAAGCTATGGTTTTAAGAGCGCTGAAGCCATTGGCAGATGAAAAACAGATCTTGTCTACTATGGATAAAATCTCACAAAGTAAAAATGAATGGGGTATTTATGCTGTTGATTATGGAATGGCTTTAGCTATTAGTCATGCATCCACAGGGAATATGCATTCTGGTTGCTTTCCAATACCCCCTGTTTGTAATGGAATATACCCTTTTTTTGATAGCACTAGCGACACTAATAATGATCAATGCCCTGCTTTGCCCGCTTCTAGAGGAATGTATTTAGGTGAGGCCTCAACTTACTCCACTCCATTTGCTGCAAATATGGCTTTGGCTGCTGTTGTAGGAAAGCTTGTAAAAGATGGCGTAAATTATTTGATGGATAGATAGCTTATTTATTACGGAACTTAATCCTGCCTTTATTAAGGTCATAAGGAGTCATCTCAACGGTGACTCTGTCTCCTGTTAAGATGCGGATATAATTTTTACGCATTTTACCGGAGATGTGGGCGGTGATGACATGGCCGTTGTCGAGTTGAACCCGGAACATCGTATTAGGAAGCGTATCGGTTACAGTGCCTTCTAATTCAATTTGATCTTCTTTAGCCATGTGCAAATCTTTCCTTTGTTTTTTATTGATAAGGATTTTGCGCTAGAACGCCGATAAATTCAAGTCTATTTAGCAAATTTCCAATAGCCAACATGCTTAACAAGCTGTTTGGTGGCGAAAGCGGCTTTATATTCATACTGGTAATCAAATACTTTTAAATGCCAGTCTTTAAGAGCTTCGCTGTCTGCCACGCTAAATTGATCTAAATAGGCAAGTCCTTTCCCCAAGGCTTTGATATAGGCTTCCTTTTGGGTCCATATTTGGAAAAAGGCATCCAGCCTTAATTCAGGCTTGAGGTTTAGCAGTGACTGATATTCTGACTGAGCAAAAAAGCGCTCTGCCAATTCAAGCTCATCACAAGATCTTATTCTCTCGATGTCTACCCCAATAGGCTGCTTTAAGCTTAAGGCATACAAAGCGATAGGGCCTGTATGTGAAAGGTTAAATTGCAGGTCGGGGTAGTTTTTTAATTCAGGCTTGCCTAAATCCTGATACTGAAATTCAATTTGCTCAGGGCTTATATTTAAACAATCCCCTAAAACCTTGCGCAAAATACCTCTTGCCATAATAAAGTGGCTGCGAAGCTCAAAGGAATAAAAGCGCTTAGCGCGTTGTTTTTCCTGTGAAGATAAATATCCTTCATAAACAGCCAGCTCAGAATTTTCTGAGAGATCCGCTGCAATAAGATGAACCTCATTGCTATTGAGCTTAAGTTTTTCTAAAGGCTGCCAGTTAATAGTCGTCATAATAAACTCGGCGTGCTTTTATGCAGCCTTCGCAAGGTTTGCCGATGAGTCTGCCAATTAGCCATGGCTTGGTCCATTAATGCATAAAAACCTGGACCATGATTCATTTCTTTTAAGTGGCAGAGCTCATGAAAAATCACATAATCGATGCATTCAATGGGGTATTGAATGAGATCGAGATTCAGGCTGATGTTTTGGTTTGAAGCACAACTTCCCCAGCGGCTTTTAAGAGGTTTGATTCTGAGCTTTTTAGGGGCCGGAAGCTTTAGGTGCTGGATGGACTGATAGCAGTAATTGAACCTTTCTATAAAAAGCTTGTTGGCCTCTTCTTTGTACCAGTTTTTTAAAATGATTTCGCTTGAGTTTGGGGCTGAGCAGGCTAAATAGATTTTATCATCTTTGATTTGAACCGATAGGATTTCATCTGGCTCAATATGAATTTGCAAAGCCTTGCCAAGATAATAAAGTTTACTGCCATGCCCAAAGCCTTGCTCGGCTATTTTTAGCTTTTGTTTGAGAATTTCTTGCTGAGCCACAATCCAGCTGGCTTTTTTTGCAATAAAGCTTTCTATCCATTTCACATTGGAAAAAAGCGGAGCCCTAATCGATAAGCTCAAGTCAGGGTTAACTCTTAACATCAAGCTTTTCCTTCGAGAGAAATGCAGCTCGCAAGAAAATTGATGGGGTCCATGTACGAATTCAAACTCTTTCATAATGTTCTAATCTGGAACCGATACGGATAGTTATTGGCTTATATTATGCCTGAATAAGCAATAATTGCCATATTGCAACGCATAGTTTCTTCCCTTTAGTAAAGGGAGGCTAGGAGGGATTTTAAAAAATCTCCCCTAACCCCTCTTTGCAAAGAGGGGGACTCGCTTTATGATAGGCGAAACCTTTTAAAACCTAAGCCTATGTTTGAAGAAGCTCAAAAACCAGCGCAAAAAGAACTTTCCCCTCAGCTTTCATTGGGGCTTGAGCTTTCGCATTTTTTAACTTTTGAAAACTTTTATCCCGGGAAAAATCAGCAGGTAGTTCAAACCTTGCAGGATTTTGCCAGCAATAAGACTGAAAAGTTTATCTATCTGTATGGGGGAGAAGGGGTCGGTAAGACTCATTTGCTGCAAGCAACTTGCCATCAAGTTCTTGAGTCCCAGCAGAGCGCCATTTACGTTTCTTTAAAAAAGCTTGATCAGTATGCCGAAGCTATTTTGGACAATCTGCATAGTCTGTCTCTGGTTTGTATTGACGACATTGAGCAAGCAGCCAAGCACGGGCTTTGGGAAGAAAAGCTGTTTATTTTATTCAATGAGATTTATGAACATAAAGGGCGTTTACTGATCGCAGCGAATGCTTTGCCCAATCAATTAGGCATGAAGCTAAACGATTTGGTTTCTCGCTTGAACTGGGGCCTCACATTTAAAGTGCAAACTTTGGAAGAAAATGAAAAGGTTGAGGCGTTAAAGCAACAGGCCTATCAAGCAGGTTTGGTTCTATCAGATGAAGTGGCGCAATTTTTAATTAGCCGGGTAAAGCGCGACATGGGGTCTTTGTTAGAAGCTTTTAAAATTTTAAATCAGGCCTCCATAACAGAAAAGCACCGATTAACGGTGCCTTTTGTCAAGAAAGTGCTAGATCTCTGATTCGTCGTCTTGCTCTTTGTTATGGTGGTGGTTTGGTTTGTGATGGTCTTGGAGCTTGCTTTTTAACTTACTGATTTGTTTGTCTAGTTTATCAACCACTTCATCAATGGCTTGATACAAATCATGGGTTTGGCTTTCAGCAAAAATTTCATGGCCTAAAATGTGCAGTTTAGCTTCAGCAGCCTGCATGCCTTTTTCGACTGTAAGGACAACAATAGGATGACTAATCTGTTCAAGATAGCGCTCTAGCTTGCTGAATTTATCGTAAACATGATTACGCATTCCATCAGTAACTTCTACATGGCGACCCGTGATTTGAATGTCCATCGTTTGATTTCCTTTTATTTTTATTGAACCCATAAGTTTATATTATAAACGAAATTCGTTGCCTAAATAGACCTGTTTTACATGTTCATCTTTTAAAACGCTTTCAGGACTGCCTTGCGCAATGATTTCACCCGCGTTGGCGATATAAGCTCTTTCGCAGATGTCTAAGGTTTCTCTTACATTGTGATCGGTAATCAAAATGCCAATATTTTTTTGCTTAAGATGCATAATAATGCGTTTGATATCGATGACCGAAATAGGGTCAACCCCGGCAAATGGCTCATCCAATAAAATAAATTGAGGGGAAGTAGCAAGGGCTCTGGCGATTTCAACCCGCCTTCTTTCGCCCCCTGACAAACTTAAGCCTAAGGTCTGACGAATGTGGCCAATATGCAGCTCTTCCAATAGATATTCTAATCTTTCGCGGCGTTCTTGTTCGCTTAGATGGCTTTGGGTTTCTAAAATAGCCATAATATTGTCTTCCACGCTAAGCTTACGAAAAACTGAAGGTTCTTGAGGAAGATAGCCGATACCTTTTTGAGCGCGGCGATGAATAGGGAGGGCAGTAATATTCTCGTGGTCTAATAAGATTTTACCACTGCTGGCTTTGACCAGGCCCACTATCATATAAAATCCTGTGGTTTTTCCAGCGCCGTTAGGTCCTAAAAGGCCTACAATTTCACCGCTGTTAACCTCGATAGACATGTCTTTTACTACCCAGCGGTTTTTGTACTTTTTGCCGAGGTTTAGAGCTTGAAGTGTATGTTTAGTCATGAGGCAACTTTTCTTGATTGTAAGGAGGTAAGGTAATAGTGGTCGGCTCCAGATTGTTAGTAGGGCTTTGCACTGTCTTAGTTTGACTATTATAGGTAATCAGCGGGCCTTTGAAAATATTATTATTTTGCTCCAAATAAGCATTATCCTGAAATCTAAGTTCATGCAAAGGAAAAATATAGCTAATGATTTGAGCCTGGCCGTGAGCAACTTGATCTTGTGGGGCCGGCTGATATTGGCTCTTGGCAGGGTTGCCATAAGCGACAACATTTTGAACTCCACCGCCTTGGGCTTTGCTTAAAACAAGCTTGTCTCCCTCCAGCTTTCTTGTTCCCTGAGAAGCCGCAACATTGCCTTGGTAAGTCATGGTTCCTGCGTTGAAATCTAAAGTGGCCTGGCTGCTTGTAATGTGTAAAAGCTGATTGTTGTCCGAATCCAGGCCCCAGCATACTATACTGCTTAAAAGGCCCATGGCTAAAATGACATTACGGATGAATATTAGGTTCATAAGTACTGTTGACCTGTGATAAAAGCGTAACTTTCTGCTGTTTAAAGTAAGCCTCAGCGCCCACTGCTGTTGTAAGATTTTTTGTACCGGGTTCAAAAATGCGAATAGGATCCGTGGTGACGGCATAATTTTGCTGCGGATAAATAGTGACAGACTCGGTTTCTATTCGAAGGGGTCGGCTATTTTTGGCAGCATCTCGATATAAAGCCACATTGCCTGAAAGGACTACCTGCGTGTTGTTATTAAAAGTTTGACCATCTGGGGCGGTGAGATGCCAGGGAGGGCTGCCGGTTTGACTGAAAGAGGTAGCAGCTAAATTGCTAAAACTGTTGTTACCGTTACTGTATTGGGTGATGGAGTCGACTGTCCCGATATAGGCGATTTGCCCTGCCTGATTGGTTTGATGCAGAGAAACCTTTTTAATAAAGCCCGTTTGAGTGACAACTCCTGTATCCACAGGAATTTCGCTGTTTTTAATTGCCATCCAGCTAGTAATACTGACTAACATGCCAAGCGCTAGAGTAGAA